>NZ_JBVHHW010000002.1:0-426537 GCF_055560875.1 Kitasatospora sp. NPDC023118 | reverse complement strand
ATCGGACGCTGACACATCTGCCCGCCCCCGTGAACACTCGTTCCTGGCGGGCGGGATGCGTTCGGGCCGGTCGCCGATCACCGCGTTTGATCTTGTAAAGCGGGGGTCGTCGGTTCGAACCCGACAGGGGGCTCAGCGCACCACCCCGGATGAGCCGAAGGTTTGGCCTTCTGGGAGCTTGATCAACGGCCTCGGACTCCTGGTCCGAGGCCGTTTGCGTGAGCGATGCGTGAGCGGATGGACTGGTCGGCGGGGTCGCTGCCGTGGACTGGGCATCCCTGCGCGGCCTGTTCGCCCGGGGAACGAGCCGGGCCGCCGCCTCCGCGATCGCCCGGTCGACCTGCGGAAGCAGGGTCGTGTACGTGTCCGAGGTGAAGCCGATCGAGGAGTGTCTGGCTGATGCCTCTGATCGACACGGCAGCCGACATGGAGCCGCCGATGCCGGTCGAAGACCGTGCGGCGGACACCTGGGAGCCCCTGGTGGCGGTCGCCGACATCGCCGGAGGCGAGTGGCCCGCGCACGCCCGAGCGGCCTGCCGTGCCATGACCGCGCACGAGTCCGGGCAAGACGAGGACGGTGGCCTGAAGACCAGGATCCTGGCCGACATCCGCCGCGCCTTCGCCGCAGGCGGCAACCCGGACGCCTTGTCTACCGAGCACCTCCTGACCGCCCTGAACGCCGACAGTGAGGCTCCCTGGGCTGAGTACGGCATCAACGGCCTGACGGCGCGCGGCCCGCAACCCTGCTCAAGGACTACGGCATCGGCTCAGCGAACATCCGCTTCGACCGCGACACCCAGCGCAAGGGCTTCACCCGCAACAGCTTCGTCGACCCATGGAGCCGCTACTGCCCGGATCCCGTCGAGCAACCCGCTACCGGCACCTGACCCACCACCACCCGTACCACGCGTCCCCGCCCAGCTCAGGGTGGGGACGGGTCACTTCCCCGCAACGAGTCCTATCGTCCCTGGATTGGCACTCGTACCACTCTGACCAGCCATGCGACGAGTGGGACGACTGCAACACCATTTCGGCGGCCAGAAGGTCATCATGGCCGAGCAGGCAGCCACCAGCTGCGGGCCACAACGAGATCCGAGCTGACACCGCAGGCGGAGCAAGTTGTGGGGTAAGGAGTCCTTACCCCGGCCCGCGCCCCTTCGGGCGGAGCACGTTGGCGCGTTGGATATCCCAAGGGCTACCCAACGCGCCGACCTCGACCAGGGGGTCGAGGGTCGGTCATCTGGTGATCGCGGAGAGCCTCCTTCGCAGGGGCTCCTCGAGGTCGAGGTTGTCGCCTCGAGTGGTGGTCTGCAGCAGTTCAGTGATGACGACCAGTTCGGCGAACTGCCCGGCTGGCGTGTTGAGGATATGGGCGAGTCGGTGACGGACCCGGGCAGCGATGTCCGGCACGAGGAGGCTGTAGGAGTGCAGCAGCGCCGCGTCGTACCCAGCAGGTGCGACGCCCCAGCCTTCCCAGTCGAGGACGGTGAGGGTCGGGCCCGTGAGGTTGGCCCAGTGCAGGTCACCGTGGGCGGTCGTCCATGCGGGCACCTTGGTGTCGATCGGGATGCCCAGGTACTGGGGCATGGCGCGGTCCAGGTATTCCTGCCGGACCGCCACCCGGTCGCTGGGAACAGTGGCAATGGCGTCGAGGGCGGTGCTGAGTTCGTCCCACCAGGCGTCGTCCAGGTCCGGTGCCTCCCGGAGGATCGGCTCGTGGGAGGTGATGGTGGAGGCGGTGATCTTGTCGTACAACTCCGCCAAGTAGCCGTGTTCGGCCTCGGTCCAGGTGCGCCGCTCCCGTAGGCGCGGCCTGGGTACCGCAGGAGGCATGAGCCGTTCTGCCTCCTGCGGTCCCTCCCAGAGCTTTCCGCCGGCTTTGTCGGCCGGAGTGGACACCAGACGGAGCCAGCCCTCGCCGGATGCCGTGGCGACCGGACGGCCGAGGGTACGTCCGCGCCAGCCCCACGCTTCGTGGGTGCCGATCGGTGTCGCGTCGAGCGCCATCGCTGCTGCGGTGTGCATCCCGCGCATCCGCCTGGCGGTGTCCGGCTCAGGTTCCGAGTACATCAACGACCCTTCGGAGTACGTCCGGAGACAGCGACGGAAGGCCGACGGCTTCGGCGGCCTGCCGCCAGTGTTCCGCGTTCCCCGTCGACAGGAGCACGCGCTTCACTCCTGGGGCTGAAGCAACGACGGCGAGGGCGGCCTCGGCAGGGGTCTTGCCAGGGCTGATCAGCTCGGACAGTTCCGGGGGCACCATGCCGGGGATCTCGCCACCGTGGAGCGGGGCGGAGGCGAACACTTCCAAGCCCGCAGTCAGGGCATCGGCCAATGGGCCGTGTCCGTCGAGAGCCTGGGCGACGGGCGCGAGGTGGACGAGGGAGACCGGGAGCTGGATAGCCCGCAGGTGATGATTCGGCCTGCCGACTTTGGCC
Organism: Kitasatospora sp. NPDC023118; assembly: GCF_055560875.1. Lineage (NCBI taxonomy): Bacteria > Bacillati > Actinomycetota > Actinomycetes > Kitasatosporales > Streptomycetaceae > Kitasatospora > Kitasatospora sp. NPDC023118. The sequence goes on along the minus strand of NZ_JBVHHW010000002.1, from coordinate 424,099 downwards.
GCGAGTTCGATCAGCGTGGGTACGTCGAAGAGGCCGCTGCTGAAGCCGCGCCAGGTAGCCACTCCGTAGGCACTGATGACCTGTTGGTTGCACGCCTCCTCCAGGGCCAGGAAGGCGTTGTAGAGCCGATCGGTGATCTCGCCGTCCGGGCAGCCGTGTTCGGGGTTGTGCACGAACACCAGGTCGGGTACCCGGCCGAGCATGCGCCTGCTGCGCGCGAGTTGCCAGGCGATGTAGTCCGGGGCGAGGCAGTGCCCGCGTTCGGCGTCGGCTGCGGTCAGGGCACCGGCTCGCACACCGATGTGACTGGCGCTGGCCGGGACGAAGCCCACCTTGGTGGAGACGCGCAGATCCGGGTAGGCAGCCAGAACCACGGCGAGCCACGTCTCCGCCCGGCCGCCTGCGTAATTGGGCGCGGTGTCCACCCAGCCGGCACCTCGGGAGGCGGCCATCAGTGCGGCCTCGGCCACATTGAGGCAGCGGTAGGTACCGAGGCCCAGCCGGGCCGTCATCGTGCACCGCCGATCGCGGCGGCCTGGCCGTCGACCAGTTCCGTCACGACACCGGCGGCCTGCGCGAGATCGGCCAGCCGGTGAGGTTCGCCGTCTGCGAGGAGCGCGAGCATCGGCTGGGCCTTGGCGGCGAACGTCCACTCCTCGCCGCCGGCGGTCAGCCGGACGGTGCCGTCGGGCACGGTCGCGAGCGCGGGCCGCGTGGTGACCAGGGGCACCCGAAGGTCGGCGTCCGGTGGGGCCGCCGTGATGTGGGGCAGCGACGGCGCGAGGCGGGCTCGCTCGGTGGCGTCGCGAGCGGCGGAGAAGCGGGCGATCAGGTCGTCGCTTTCCAACTCGGCCGCGAGGAGCTTGCCGATGGTGTCGAGGAAGACGCGTTGTTCCTCAGCGGCCCCGAAGCGCGGGATGTCCGCCCGGACGGCTTCGTGGGCGCGCAGCATCTCCGACAGCCAGGTGATCAGATCGGCGCCCGTCGTGCTCTGCAGCCCGCACGTAACGTGCAGCGAGTGTTCGCCCTCGGAGGCGGCGACAGCGTGCCACCAGCCCCGAGGCAGATAGAGCACATCGCCGGCGGTGAGGACCAGATCGGCGACGGGCTCGTCGGGCGGCGGTTCCGGCGTCTCTACGTCGCGGTGCATCGGCACCGTGCGGGTGGGGCCGTAGATGCGCCAGCGCTTCGCGCCGTCGAGCTGGACGACAACCACGTCGTGATCGTCCCAGTGGACACCGAAGCCCTCGGTGCCGGTCCAGGAGGCATACAGGTTGACCTGCACGCCGGTCCGCAGCCAGCGCTCCAGCTGGCCGGCCAGAGCACCGATACCGGGGTGGAGCTCGTCAACGGCGTCCAGGACCAGCGTGGCACCCTCGGCGAGACGCTTGTGCAACTCGGAGGGCTGGAGCTGGTGCCAGACGGTGCTGCGCCGGGTGGTGATCGGTCGGGAGTACGTGTGCGCGGGCAGCTGCTCCCCGTTGGTGGCGAGTCGGAAGCGAGGGGGTTCGAACCGGTGGTGGGTCAGGATGGCGTTGAGGTCATCCCAGCTCATCAGCCCGGCGAGTGACGCGGCTTCGCCGCGTGCGACCTTGAAGCTGCGGCCGAGCGTCTGGGCGAGGAAGTCATCCCCGCCCAGACGCTCAACCACCGAGAAGTGCTCGGCGGTCATTGTGATGCAGCCGTCAGTCGTTGGTGTCGGTTCGGCCGGTGGAGCCGCCGTCCGACGGCTGCTCGCCACGCGAGCGAGCCGCGGCGACCTTTGCACGGGCGACCAGCAGGCCGTCGCCCTCCAGCTCGGTGTTGTTCGTCAGGTTCTCGGGCATGAAGCACTCCTTCGGAGTCATGGGGTGGGCCGACTGCCCGGCCCCGTCGTGGGTGCAGCGATGGATCCGTTGCCGGGGCAAGCCGTCGGCGAGGAACCGCAGGTGCTTACGCCGCGTGGCTGTTGACCAGCGCGGGCACCTGCATCCCCCAAGCCCGCGTCGGGGCGGGAGGAAGTCTTGTCAGACGCTGGTCGGCACGACATCCCGTGTAGTCGGGACAGCGGCCCGCACCAGCGCGGTGAGTCGCTCGTCGCCCGAAACGGCAGCGGTGGTGCCGACCTCGAACCAGATCCGTTTGCCAGCGGGGTCCGGCTCGGCGCCCCAGTTCGTCGCGAGCGCTGCCACCAGGAACAGCCCTCGCCCGTTGGTGGCATCGAGATCGATTCCGCCTGCAGCCGGCAGTTCGTGGCCGACGTCCGTCACCTCGACGCGCAGCCGTTCACCGTCCCAAGACACGCACACGACGCACGGGGCGTCCGTGTGGCACACGGCGTTGGTGATCAGCTCGCTGGACAGCAACTCGACATCGCGGAGCGCGTCCTCCGCCAGCGGCAAGCCCCAACCGCGCACGGCCCGTATCACCTGCCGCCGGGCGTCCGGCACGGCCTCGGCACTGGGCGGCACGCGAAAGCCGAACGGGGCGGGGGCGGTGGCATGGCGGATGGCGACGGACATGAGCGCGGACCTTTCACCGGGACGAGGTCGGCAGCGGGCCGATTCGCGCCGGGATTCACCCGGCAGGTATCTACAGAACCGTCTCCAACGCCGGTGAACCAGAGCAGAATTGATGTGGCAATGAGGCATCCGTGCTGCAAACCTGGGCATGACCTGGCCTGTTATGGCTACGGACGAACTGACGTACCTCTGGAGGACGCGGGATGGCATCCAGGAGGTCCCGGCTGATCCAGCGCAGGGAGGCTGTCGGCCACACCCAGGAATCCCTGGCTGAAGCCCTCGACGTGGACCGGACGACCGTGGGGCGATGGGAGAGCGGTAGGGGTGCCCCACAACCCTGGACGCGGCCGAAGCTCGCCCGCGTCCTGGAACTCTCGGTCGATCAGTTGGCCGACCTACTGGCAGTACCCCCTGCAGTCGCCGAAGCAGTTCCACCGCCCAGCAGCGTCGGCGACGCCTCGACTCCCGTGCTTGCCCGGCGCACGGACCACGACAACGATCTCGTAGTTGCCGTGGCAGCCGACTCGGCAGAGTCCGCGCTCTTCCTCCGCTTCGCGAGCGCGTCCAACGTGGACGACACGTTGCTCGAACAGGTCGACGCGGACATTGCGAGGCTGGCAGGGGACTACGTAAGCAAGCCGGTGTCCGAGCTCTTCCACGACATCGGAACCCTCCGGCGAGGAGTGTTCGACTTACTCCGAGGCCGCCAACACCCTTATCAGACAAGCCATCTCTACTTGCAGGCCGGACGCCTCTGCGGCCTGGCCACCCATGTCGCCCTCGACCTCGGCCAGTACACAGCTGCGGCCACGCATTCGCGAACGGCCTGGCGCTGCGCGGAGTCAGCCGGCCACCACGGCCTTCGGGCCTGGATCCGATCCGTCCAGTCCCTGATCGCCTACTGGCAGCAGGACCACCGCCAGGCCGCCGAACTGGCCAGAGCCGGGCTGCTGTATGCGGACAGCGGGACGATCGCCGCCCGCCTGCTCAGCCTCGAAGCGCGGGCCACCGCCGCGCTCGGCGACAGCGCGAGCGCGCTACGAGCCGTGGAGGCGGCCGAGGCCGCACGGAGCGCAGTAGCCGCCGTGGATCTCCCAGGCGTGTTCACGTTTCCCGAGGCCAAGCAGTGGACCTACGTCGGCACCGCCCTCCTTGCCCTGGGCGGCCAGACTCACGTGAACCGCGCCATCGAGGCATCCTCCAGGGCCATCACCCTGTACGAGTCCGCACCACAGCAAGAACAGTCCTCCGGCGACCTGATGGCCGCCCACCTTGACCTCGCCAACGCCCATCTCGCCCGTGGCGACCTCGACGGTGTACAGGAGAAGCTGTCGGTTGTGCTGAACACCGCACCAGACCGGCGAACAGCGAGCATCTCCACCCGGCTCCGAGCCCTGAGCAGTCGTCTCGCCGAGCCCGCCTACGCAGACTCCCCGCTCGTCCTGAGTCTCCGTGAGAATGTCAGAGAAGCCTGCTCTCGACCCGCACTCACGAACCCTCCGGAGCTGCCACAGTGACGAGCAACACCGCACAGCAGGACGCCGCGGTCGCCAACAAGGCGATCCTCGCGAACAGCGCCTACGCCGACGGACGCCACCTGGCCGCCCGCCAGTCGATCTACCGGTGGCAGCGGCCGCAGTACGACCTGCCCGGGATCGTCGTTGGAGAGCTGGCCGACACCAGCGGTACCGTCCTCGACGTCGGCTGCGGCAACGGCAAGTTCGTCAACCGCCTACACAAGGACCGTCCGGACCTTCAGGTCGTCGGGATGGACATCTCGGCGGGCATCCTCGCCGATGTCGAGAAGCCGGTCTTGGTGGCCGACGCCCAGACCCTGCCCTTCGCCGACGACAGCGCCGACGCAGTCCTCGCCCTGCACATGCTGTACCACGTCGGCGACATCGAGGCCACGATCAAGGAACTGGCCCGCGTCCTCCGGCCTGGCGGCGTGCTCATTGCGTCGACCAACAGCGACACCGACAAGCAGGAGTTGGACCAGCTCTGGGCCAGGGCCGCAGGCGACGTCCTCGGCGTCCCTGAAGGGCCAGCACGGGTCTCCCTCAGCTCTCGCTTCTCCTTGGAGAAGGCCGCCGGTTTCTTTGGGACGGCGTTCGGCGAGGTCCGGGTTCGAGAGTTGCCCGGCATCATTGAGGTCACCGACTCTGCGCCGATCGTCGCCCACCTGGCCTCGTACGAAGCGTGGGCCGAACAGTGCGGCGTCCCCTTCGATGAAACCGTCAGCCGAGCCGCCGAGATCGCAGCAGCCATCATCGCAGGTGAGGGATCATTCAAGATCACGTGCCTTGGCGGCGTTTTGGTGTGCCTGCCGAGGGAGCCCCGCAACGCCGCTTAGTATTTGGGCTCTTCATTGCCGATGGGGACTAGGGCATCCGCCATGGGGGGCGGTTGTATGGTGCCACCTCGGAAAACGCGCGACCAGTAGTTTCGAGATGGGTCGAAGATAATCTCACCGCACACGTCTAGCGAGGGGAACATGGGCAATAGTGGGGGCGCGGCAGCGAACTCCGGAATCAACTTCCAGCAACGAATCGCAGCGCTTGCTATGGCTCAGATTCTTTGCGATGTCAGCGAGTTCAACATGCTCGGCACTGGAGGTGAATTCAACCTTGAAGAGCTGCGCTTTGAAACGGATGACGAGATCGATGATCTAGTGCTAGTCGGTCCAGGCGCACGCTACTTCATCCAGGCGAAGCGCACGATCAGCATCTCGAGCGACCCAGAGTCGGAATTTGGTTCCGTTATCCGGCAGTTCGTTGGTCAGTACATATCCGATAGCCGCGCTGGCGACGTATACATACTCGCTACCTCGCCCAGCTCGTCGTCACGAGTCAAGGCGGAACTGAGGAAGCTGACTGAGGCCACGCGCCTCAACGAGTCAAATTCTCAGGAAAATCCACTGACCAAGACTGAAGAAGAGGTGTTGGGGAAGTCCCGACATCTCATAAGTCATCACTACAAGCTCATGGCCGGGCATGAGATCTCTTCCGAAGACCTTCAGGGGATATTCGCCAGAATCAGAGTTTCCCTGCTCGATATCGAAGAGGGTGGTTCTCTGGAGGCGGCGGTGCTCATGCTCATAGCAAGCAAGGCGTCAGTCTCTCCTAAACTGCTGTGGGGAAGTCTGATTTCGCTAGCCATGTCGCTAGCGAAGGATCGAATGTCGATCGATAAGGCAGCCCTGCAAGAGCGAATGCAGAAATTTATCTCCCGCAGTCCCGAGGTGGAGAAAACGGCAGCCGAACTATTCTCGCGTGTGTCGTTCAAGTCTGAACTCTCTTCCGGGCGGGAATTGCTGCTGGTTGAGTCCCCTTACGAAGAGACTGGCTATCTGCTGGCCGAATTCTTCCGGTTTGATGATGCGGGTGGAAAGCGGCTCAAATTTCTGCAGGGGAAGTTGCACCTTGGAGATGACCTGCAGTGGAGGGTTGTTGGGCGCTGGGCTACTTGGTCTGGCTTTGAGCGACACCTTGAGGCTCATGTCGAGGAATACGGAGAAAAGAGCCTGGCCGTCATTCCAATCGAATCCGACGAGGACTTTGACGCCTCGCCGTATGCGCGAGCATATAGTGAGTACTGCCAGAGCATTATCGCAGGTCTTGAGAATATTACCCTTTGTAGGCACTGCGGCGAAAGTATATCTGAAGATAGCGCGCCGCTGATCGAGGTTGACGAGGAAGGGCGACCGCATGACCTGGGGCTGGTTCACGAGCTTTGCCGAAGGCCTACCGATAGAGTGCTTGGAACAATAGATTGTGATCTATTTCGAGAAAATCCACACCTGAAGAACTTTGACTATCGCAGCTGGCTCGCCAATATTCGAAACGGCCAGTGGCTGTTTGGTGGGATTGGAAAATCTGCTCTGCGGCTTGCCCCCATAGCGTGGAAGTCAGAGTACGATTACTTCTCCAAGGGGGCCTGGTGTGTGAAAGTGACGCTCGAGGACGGGAGCGCCCGCTATATTACAGATCGCGGCCATGTCGTGCGCCTATCCCTTGAGAAGGCGTCGCAAGGTGCTGATGAATTGAACGCCGCATTCAGTCGAGCGCTAGGCAGCGCAGATCCCTATTGCTACTCGGCTGATGGTGGCGCCACAATCGGGCCATACTCCGCCCTTCTGCGGATGGGACATGACCCCGTGCTATGTGTAGAGGCGGAGGCGGTCCGATTCTCTCGGGCAATTGGTGAGGTTTACTCGGAGTGCGAAAACTATTATGCGCCTCTCGCGTATCTAAGCGATGTTGAAACCGGACATCCTGTGGCCATCGCGGGAGTGATTGCGATGCTCACCGACCCGTTGCAGCTGAAATCCTATGTGGAAAACTGGGGGAGGTGTGGGATCAGGCTGCCGGAATTTACCGTTTCGGCCGTACTCTCGGACGAGCAGTTCGATCGATTTGTAACTCTAGCGATGATTCGCGGGTTGCAGATCATCATCGACCCGAAATTGACGATAGATGGCAATCTTGTGAGTGGATTTACTGTCGAGCATTTTGAGTCGATGGTAAATGGCGGGGAATAGCCCTTGGCTGCCGTGTCATTTCGCTGACCCGGGCCTCCTGCGGGTGAGCGTCTGCTCCTCAGGCAGCCAGCAGGGTAGGTGTAGTCCTCTCGGCCGCTAGCCGTAGGGTCGGAGCGGGTCACTATCGGCGCGCTGCGTGAGCGCTGCGTGAGCGCACGGAGAAGCAGCAGACGGGCGACCCCTGGACCACGAAACCCACCGCGTGGCGCTGACCTGCGGGTTCAGCGCCACGCAACATCAGGCATCACGCCCCGTCATGATCCGGGTTCGTCTTGTAAAGCGGGGGTCGTCGGTTCGAACCCGACAGGGGGCTCAGCGCGTGTGAAGGGCCGGCTCGATTCCGATCGAGCCGGCCCTTCGTCGTCGGTGGGACCCCTTCGTCGTCGGCGGGGGTGGGGCGGTCAGTCGGGTGGGAGGGTGAGGGTGGCGAGGGCGCCGCCGGCGGGGTGGTTGGTGAAGGTGAGGGTGGCGCCGATGACGCGGGCGTGGCCGGTGGCGATGGTGAGGCCGAGACCGTGGCCGCGGCCGCGTTCTGGGGCGTTGGTGCGGAAGCGCTGGGGCCCGTGGTGGAGGAGGTCGTCGGGGTAGCCGGGGCCGTGGTCGCGGACGGTGATGCTGCGGCCGTCGACGTGGAGTTCGACCGGGCCGGTGCCGTGGCGGTGGGCGTTGAGGATCAGGTTGCCGAGGATGCGGTCCAGGCGGCGCAGATCGGTGCGGACCTCGCGGTCGGCGGTGATCCCGACGGAGACGTCGAGGCCGGTGAGGTTGACGGTGCGGCGCACCGCGCGTTCCAGCGGGACGGCGGAGAGGTCGGGGGACTCGGCGTCGGCGTCCAGGCGGGAGACCTCCAGGAGATCCTCGACCAGGCCGCGCAGGGCCTGGACCCGGTTCTGCACCAGCTGGGTGGGGCGGCCGGGCGGCAGCAGCTCGGCGGCGGTGACCAGGCCGGTGAGCGGAGTGCGCAGTTCGTGGGCGACGTCGGCGGTGAAGCGCTGCTCGTCCTCCAGCCGGCGGTGCAGGGTGCGGGACATCAGGTCCACGGCGGCGGCGAGGTCGGCCACCTCGTCCCGGCCGTCGACGAGTTCGCCGATCCGGGTGTCCGTGCCGCCGGCCGCGATGCCCCGGGCGGCGGTGGCCGCGGTGCGCAGCCGGCGGCTGATCCGGTCCGCGACCAGCACGCCGGCCAGCACGGTGGTGAAGACCGCGGCGACGACGGTGATCAGGATGATCCGGTCGAGGTCGGCGATCGCCTGGCGGTCCTGGGTGAAGTCGACCCGGGCGGAGAGCACCCCGCTCTGGACCGGGGCGGCCGCCCACATCGACTCGCCCTGGCGGTCGGTGGCGAGCAGCGAGCCCTGCCGGCCGCCGGCGGCGAGGTCGCGCAGCCGGGTGGGCAGAGCCGGGTCGTCCAGGGCGACGCCGCGGCCGGCCACCTCGTCGCCGCGGCCGTAGCCTGCCAGGGCCGAGTCGAGCGAGGTGAGGGCTGAGGAGCGGGCCTGGTCGACGTGCTGACGGATCATCGCCTGGTGGACCAGCAGGCCGACGGCCACCGCGACCAGGACGGAGATGGCGGCGACGGCGGTGGCGATCTGGCGACGCAGGGTCATGCCGGGCGCCGCAGCTTGTAGCCGAACCCGCGGACGGTCTCGATCCGGCCGGAGCCGATCTTGGCGCGCAGCCGCTGCACGTGGACGTCCACCACCCGGGTGTCGGCGCCCCACTCGTAGTCCCAGACGCGTTCGAGCAGGGTGGAGCGCTCCAGGACGATGCCGGGCGCGGCGGTGAACTCCAGTAGCAGCCGCAGCTCGGTGGGGGTGAGCGGGACGATCCGGCCGTCCACCCGCACCTCCATGCTGTCGGTGTCCACCTGCAGGCCGTCGAAGCTGCGGAGCGCGGTGGGGGCGACGGGGACCTCGACGGCGGGGGAGCCGACCGGAGCGGGGGCGTCGACCGGGACGGGGGCGTCCTCGACGGCGGCGGCCGTCGGCGCCACCCGGATCCGACGCAGCACCGTACGGATCCGGGCGACCAGGACGGCGCTCTCGAAGGGCTTGACCACGTAGTCGTCCGCGCCCGCCTCCAGCCCGGACACCACGTCCACCGGGTCGGTGCGCGCCGACATCATGAGGATCGGCAGCTGGCTCTCCTCGCGGATCCGGCGGCAGAGGCCGACCCCGTCGAGCAGCGGGAGCATGACGTCCAGCAGCAGCAGGTCGGGGCGGACGGCGTGGAAGGCCTCCAGCCCCTCCAGGCCGTCGGCGGCGGTGGTGACCGGGAAGCCGTAGCGCTCCAGGGCCATCCGGGTGGCCTCCCGGATCACCTCGTCGTCCTCGACGAGCAGGATGTGCGGCTGGGCTGGGGTGGCTGCGGGGGTCATCGCTTCGCTTCCGGGAGCACGGCGGGGGCGGAGGGCTGGGGGACCGGTCGGACAGGGCGTGCGGACGGGGCAACCGCGCCCGCGCCGGCGCCCGCGCCGGGGGCCGGTTGCGGCCCGGCGGAGGGGTGCTTCGGAACGGGCACGCGTTCGGGGCCGCCGGGCCCGGTGGCGGTCGGCGGGTCGGTGCCCGAGTCGGTGGGCGGGAGCAGGCCGATGCCGTCCACCCGCTTCTCGACCAGGGCGAGCCTGACCCCGTCCCACTGGTAGTGGCTGGTGGTCCGGGTGGTGACGGTGGTCGGCTCGTACAGCCACAGGTCGGAGCCGACCGTCGCGGCGCTGAACTCCTGCTGGACCTGCACCCGCAGGATCGGCAGGACGCGGTCGCCGGCAAGGGTGTAGACGTGCAGCACGACCGGTCCGGGCGTGGTGACGGCGGCGATCAGCTCGGGCAGCCCGTCGCCGGTGAGGTCGCGGAACTCGGGGGCCCGCACCGCGCACTCGGCACAGGAGTCGAGCGCGCGCCGCTCCTCCCCGCTCACCGCCGGGTCCTTGGCCAGGAGGGTGTGGACGTCGACCGCGGTGAGGTCGTGCCCGGGGACGGTCAGGTCGGGTACGGGCTGGGGTGGTGCCTGGGTGGCGGACCCGCTCGCGGTCGTGGCCGGCGGCGGTGCGGTGGCCAGTCCGGGCCAGAGCGGCTTGGCCGACGCCGGCGGGGTGACGGCCTGGTGCGGGCCCTCGTCCCGGAGGCCGCCGGGGGCGGGCCGGCCGAAGGCCAGGGCGGCGAGGGCGGTCAGGACGGCCAGGGCGGCGAGGGCGACCGCGGGGACGGCGCCGGGGCGGCGGCGGAGCGGAGTCGTTGGTGCCACGGTCGGTGCTCGTCCTCCTGGTTCGCGGTGCGGTGCCGGGTCGTCGCCCCTCTGGCCGTCCTGCCCTCGTTGCGGTTCTGATTCCGGTTCCGGTTCCGGTCCCGGTGGTAGGTCGCGCGGATGGTGATCGTCGGTTCCGCCCCGGTACGGCGGGCCGGGCTGGGCCGGTACGGCGGACCGGGTCAGGCCGGGTCCGCCAGGACGATGATGTTGTCCGTCCAGTGACCGTCCGAGCCGATCCGCCCGCCGCAGGTGATCAGCCGGAGCGTGGGCGCGGGGGTGTCGCCGTAGACGGTTTCGGTGGGGAAGTGGTCCTTGGCGGCCTGGAGCAGGGTGCGGACCTTGAAGTCCACGGTGCCGCCGTCGGCGCGCCGGATGCGGATCAGTTCGCCCGGGCGCAGTTCCGGCAGCCGTTGGAAGACCGCCGGGCCGTGCTTGGTGTCGAGGTGCCCGATCAGGACGGCGGGGCCGGTCTCGCCGGGGGTGGGGCCGTTGCGGTACCAGCCGACTTCGTCGGCCCGGTCGGCCGACGGCACCTGGACCGTGCCGTCGGCGTTCAGGCCGAGGTCGGTCACCGGGGCGTCCACGTTGAGGTAGGGGATCAGCAGGCGGGTCGGCGGTGAGGCGGCGAGGGGCTGGTCACCGGCGGTCGGCGCGCCGACGGGTGCGGTGGGTGCGGTGGGAGCAGTGGGCGCGGTGGCCGCCGGGTCATGGCCGGAGGCCTCGATCCGCACCACCGGAGTGTCCCGGCCGGACAGCGCGATCGAGGTGCCGAGCGCCAGGCAGAGCAGGCCGGCCGCGCCGAAGACGGTCCGGCTCAGGAAGCTCGGGCCGGGCCGGGCGGCGCGACGCCGCCTGCGGCCGTCCGTCCTGTTGGTCCCCGCCGCCGGGGGCGCCCCGGCGCCGCTTCCCCGCCCGGCCGGGTGCGGAGGAAGGGCGCCGGGGTGCCCGGCGGACTCGGGACCGGTGTCAGCCGCGCGCACCGGAGCGGCGGCGCAGGAGGGCGAAGCCCAGGGCACCGGCGCCGACGGCGGCCACGCCGCCGCCGCCCGCCAGCATCAGGCCGTTGCCGTCGGTCGCGGCGGAGCCGTCCCCGGCCTGAGCGGCGCCCTTCGGCACCTCGCGGACCTGCGGCTGGGCGGGCTTGGCGGGGGCGGCGCCGACCGGGGCGGGCGCGGAGGTGACCTCGACGCCCGGGGCCTTCGAGGCCGGCTGGGCCGGCTGGGCGGGGCCGCCGCCCGCCGCCCCGCCCGCCGGTGCCCCGTTGGCGGAGGCATGGGCGGTGGGGGCCGGCTGCGGGGTCCCGTCGGCCCAGGCCTGCCCGCCGGTGACGGCGGCCATCAGCGCGGCCCCGGTGAGGGCGCAGACCGCCAGCATGCGACGGGCGGGCGAGCGGTCGATGCGGGTCCTGCTCATACGGTGGTTCTCCTTCGTCTCTCTCGCGGGCGCGGTGTCGCGTCTCTCGCGGGCGCGGTGTCGCGCGGACGCCTCCGGCCGGTGCGGCCGGTGCGTCGCCAGTGACGGTAGGAGTGCCGTGTCGCGGTCCCCGCCCGGCCGCGTCACGGCCGCCCATCGGCTGGGTAACGGTCTCCGCGACACCCGGAACACGGGTTGATGCACGCGCTGACACACGCCCCGGAGCACGGGATGAAACACCTGGGAAGCACCTCGGAACAGACGTACCCGACTCGCCCTGAGCACCCCCGCCCGCCCGTCCGTATCTCCCGGTGGGGGAGCAACCGAGAGAAAGGTGGCGGCGATGAGCATCCTCGCCAACCTCCTGCCGGCGGCGCGGGGTTCGCGCGATGAGCGCGGGAACGACCGCGGGAACGACAGGGAGGACAGGAACTCCCACAACGCGACCGGCCACGGCCGTCGTCGGCACCGCAGGCACGAACGGCACTGACGACTGACGCACCGGTCATGACTCCGGGCCAGGACGAGCACGTGTGGTCGCTGCGGCGGCTGATGGCCGTGGACACGGGTGACGGCGACGGCCGGACCGATCCGGTCGTCGCCCCGGCCCCGGTCGTGTCGCTGCGGCGGATCTTCGTCCGGTTCTGGCCCTACACCCGCGGGGGACGGCGCTGGCTTGCCCTGCTGCTGGGGTTCGTCCTGCTCGGCCCGGTGGTCGACGCGGCCGCGATCTGGCTCTTCAAGGTCGTCGTCGACGAGGTGCTGGTGCCGCACAGGCTCGGGCTGTTCCTGCCGGTCGCGCTCGGATACGCCGGGCTGACCCTGCTGGCGGGCGGCTTGGGCTTCGCCGACGAGACGACCTCGGCCTGGGTCAGCGAGCGCTTCCTGCTCGCCCTGCGCACGGACGTGTTCCGCCATCTGCAGGGCCTGCCGCTGGGTTTCTTCGAGCGGCGGCGGCTCGGCGACGTACTGTCGCGGCTGACCGCGGATGTCGAGGCGGTCGAGACCTTTCTGCTCTCGGGCGTCCTCGACGCGGTCGCGTACGTCGCCGAGCTGGCCGTCTTCCTGGGTGTGCTGTTCTACCTGCGCTGGGACCTCGCGCTGACCGCGCTGGTGGTCGCGCCGCTGTTCTGGATCACCGCGCGGCGCCTCTCGACGCGGGTGAGGGCGGCTTCCCGGGAACGGCGGCGCCACAGCGGCTCGGTCAGCGCCCTCGCCGAGGAGACCCTGGGCGACATCGCGCTGGTGCAGGCGTACAACCGGCAGGACTGGGAGCAGGAACGGTTCCGCCGGGAGAACCTCGCGCGGTTCCGGGCGACCATGGCGGCGACCCGGCTGCGCGCCCTGTTCGCGCCGATCGGGGATCTGCTGGAGCTGGTCGGCGCGCTGATCGTGCTCGGGCTGGGCGCCTGGGAGTTGGTCCGCGGCCGCCTCACCCTCGGCGAACTCCTCGTCTTCGTCGCCCTGTTGAGCCGCCTCTACAGCCCGATCCAGGGGATCGGGCGGCTCAGCAACGGCGTCTACTCGGCCACGGCCGCCGCCGAGCGGATCATCGAACTGCTCGACCAGCGGCCGCAGGTGGCCGATCCGCCGACACCGCTGCGCCCCGCCCGGGTGCGCGGCGCGGTGGCCTTCGACGGGGTGTGGTTCCGCTACCCGGGCACCACCCGGGTGGCGCTGTACGACGTCTCCTTCCGCGCCGAGCCGGGTGAGACGGTGGCGCTGGTCGGGGAGAGCGGGGCGGGCAAGACGACGCTCGCCAAGCTGCTGCTGCGCTTCTACGACCCGGAGCGCGGCGCCCTCCGGCTGGACGGCATCGACCTGCGCGAACTGGCGCTGACCGATCTGCGCGAGCACATCGCGGTGCTGCTGCAGGAGACCCTGGTCATTCACGGCACCGTCCGGGAGAACATCGCCTACGGCCGGCCCGGGGCGACCGACGCGCAGATCACGGCCGCCGCCCGGGCCGCCGACGCGGACGAGTTCATCAGCCGGCTGCCGGAGGGCTACGACACCGTGGTGGGCCAGCACGGACGGCTGCTGTCCGGCGGGCAGCGCCGGCGGATCGCGATCGCCCGGGCGATGATCCGGGACGCGCCGGTGCTGCTGCTCGACGAGCCGACCACCGGGCTGGACCCGGAGTCCGGGCGGCGGATCCTGGAGCCGCTGGGGCGGCTGATGAACGGGCGGACCACGATCGTCATCTCGCACGACCTGCTCACCGTGCGGAACGCCGATCGGATCGTCCTGTTGCGCGAGGGTCGCGTCGCCGCCTGCGGCAGCCACGCGGACCTGCTCGCCCACGACGACGGCTACGCCCGGCTCGACCGGGCCGCGACCCTGACCAGGACCGCCCGATGAGCACGGAGGCCGCCCGATGACCGTCCGGGAGCCGTTGCCCGCCGGGACGCCGATCGCCCCCGGCTACCAGGTGCTGGCCCACCTGTGCCGCACCGGCTGGCTGGACGTCTACGACGCCTGGAGCGAGGAGCGGGACTGCCGCTGCGTGGTCAAGGTGCTCCGGCCCGACCGCCGCGGCGACCGCGAACTGCGCGAGCGCCTGCTCCGGGAGGGCCGCTGGCTGACCGAATTCACCCACCCCCACCTGGTGCGCGGCTACGGCACCGGCGAACGCCCGCAGCCGTACGCGGTGTTGGAGACCCTCACCGGCGAGACCCTCGCCCGCCTGCTCGACCGCCGGCCGCGCCGCCCGGCCGCCACCGACCTGGCCCTGCTCGGCCTGCACCTCTGCTCGGCGATGCGCTACCTGCACGGCAAGAACCTGCTGCACCTCGACCTCAAGCCCGCCAACATCGTGATCGACTGCCGCCGCGCCAAGGTCCTGGACCTGAGCATCGCCCGCCCGCCGGGGCCGGGCAGCCGGGGCGTGGGAACGGACGGCTACCTCGCCCCGGAGCAGGTCTCCGGCGGGCCGTTCACGGCGGCCACCGACGTCTGGGGCATCGGCACCACCCTCTACGAGGCCGCCACCGGCGAACTGCCCTTCGACGGTGAGCCGCCCCGCCCGCTCACCCCGGTGTCCAGGCGCCGCCGCCTGCCCCGCCCGCTCGCCGAGGCGATCGACGCCAGCCTGCGCCTCGACCCGGCCGCCCGGCCGCCGCTGGCCCAACTGGAGGCCGTACTGGACGACATGCTCCCGCAGGGCCGCCGCGCGGCGCCGCCGTCGTCCGGGGAGTGAGTGGGACCGGCCCGGTGCCGCCCCCTACCGCCCCGGCCGCAGCTGCCGGAGCGTCCAGCCCGTGCCCGGCGGCCCGGTGAGCGTCCGGGTGTGGGCGGTGAAGAGCTCGGCGGCGCGGCGGTAGGAGAGGCGGGCGCGGCCGGTGTGCGGGCAGCGGTCGGCGGCGGGGGTGCCGGTCGGGGCCCGGCGGTCGGTGAGGAAGAGCGGGCCGCCGGTGCGGCCGGCGATCAGCAGCGGGAGCAGCCGGGCGCTGCCGGACTGCCACCGGATGGGGGGCTGGCCCGGCCGGGGATGGCTGCGGCGGCGGGGCAGGTCGAGCTGGTCGGCGTTCAGGGCCAACACGGTCTCGATCGCGGCGCCGGACTCGTGCAGTAGGTGCCAGAGCGCCTGCTCGCGCAGCGGCGCGCGCAGGGCGAACAGGGCACGCAGCTGCTCCTCGGCCAACGGGGCGGCGGCCTCGGCCGGTGCGGGCAGCGGCACGGGGCGCAGGTCGGTGGTCGGGTCGCCGTCGATCCAGCCCCGGGCGCGCCACCAGGCCACCGCCGCGCGCAGGGTGGAGAGCTCGCGGTTGAGCGTGCGCGGGTCGGTGTCGGCGCCGCGCCCGGCCGCTGCGGCGCGCAGCCGCTCGGCGGCGTCCGGGTGGTCGAGCAGCGCGAGCGGGAGCACGGGCGGCCGGGCGCGCCGCCGCTCGGGGCCGGTGGGGGCGGGCCGGTCGGCGAGCGCCCAGGCCCAGGTGTTCAGCGCGATCCGGTAGATCCGCCGGGATCCCTCGGCGAGTCCGGAGGCGGCCAGATAGCGCTCGACGGCGAGGCCGTACTCGACCGGGGGAAGTTTCGTCACGATCGCCTTCTTCCGCAGTAAATCACTGACTCCGATGTGCCCGCAGGATATCCGGAAAGCGCAGTAAATGGCAGGTGGGGGGCCATCTACTGAGCAATTTACTGCGGTAATCAAGCGTCTCGAAAAAATTGATGCCAAAAGACTCAAGTTTTCCCGGGAAAACCCTTGATCCGCGCTCCCGGTCGCTCACAGACTGCTGCCCATGGCAGTGGACACAGAACGGATCCCGGCCCGCCCCCGGCGCCTGGGAGACCGTCTCGCCGTGCTGGGCGAGCGCGAATTCACCCGCTTCTTCATCGGGTACACGACCTCCTTCCTCGGCTCCTCGATGGCGCCGGTCGCGGTCGCCTTCTCGGTGCTCGACAGCGGCGGCACCGGCACCGACCTCGGCTGGGTGATGGCCGCCCGGATCCTCCCGGTGGTGCTGGTGCTGCTGGCCGGCGGGGTGATCGCCGACCGGTTCGGCAGCCGCCGCCTGATGCTGGGCTCGGACGTCCTGCGCGGCCTCGTGCAGGCGCTGTTCGCCGGGCTGCTGGCGGCCGGACACGCGCCGGTCTGGGCGATGGTCGCCCTGGTGGCGGTGTGGGGGATCGGCGAGGGGCTGTTCATGCCCGCCTTCGGCGCGATCCTGCCCGACCTGGTGCGCCGCAAGGAGCTGCTGGCGGACGGCAACACCCTGCTGGGCCTGTCACGTTCGGTGTCCACGGTGGCCGGCCCCGCGCTGGCCGGCCTGGTCACGGCGGGCTGGGGCCCGGCGGCGGTGCTGCTGATCGACGCGGTGACGTACGGTGTCGGCGCCCTTGCGTTGGCCGGCCTCCGTCTGCCCGACCGTCCGGGGACGGACGACGGGACCTCGATGCTCCGGGAGCTGCGGGCCGGCTGGTCGGAGTTCGCCGCCCGCCCGTGGCTGTGGATCACCACGGCCCAGATGGGGCTGTTCAACCTGCTGGTCTGGGCGCCGTTCCTGGTGCTCGGCCCGCTCACCGCGCAGCGGGAGCTCGGCGGCGCCCGGGCCTGGGGCCTGGTGATGGGCGTGTACGGCGCCGGCGCGGTGCTGGGCGGTCTCTGGATGCTCGGCCGGCGCCCCGGGCGCCCGCTCGCGGTGGCCACCGTGGCCGGTCTGACCTGGGCGCTGCCCTCCGCCGCGCTGGCGGCCGGGGCGTCGTTGGTCTGGGTGGTCGCGGGAGCGCTGGCGGCGGGGGTGGGTTCGGCGGTCTGCGGGACGCTGTTCTCCAGCACGACGCAGCGCTGGGTCCCGGTGGAACTCCTCGGCCGGCTGACCTCCTTCGGGTCGCTCGGCGCCTTCGTCCTCGGCCCGCTCGGGCTGGCGGCGGCCGGCCCGCTGGCCGCCCGGCTCGGCACCGGGGAGGTCCTGCTGCTCGGGGCGGTCTGGCAAGTCGCGGCCGGGGTCATAGTGTTGGGCGTACCGGCCGTACGGAATCGTCGCTGGGAGGAGGGCCCGGACAACTGACTCACCCCTCGGACGGCTCCGGGGCGCACCCCCGGCCACCGGTGCGGCCCACCGTGCACCGTATCCGGCCGGCCCCGGAGCGCAGCCGGTCGCTCCGCCCACGCGTGTGTGCCTCCGCGGCGGGCGGGGTGGCCGGGCCGGCCGTACCGTGGACGGTGGGGGTACGGAGGAGGATGACCATGCCCGGTTCGCTCACCATCAGCCACCACCAAGCCGCGGCCACCCTGGACCACGCGGACGCGCAGCGGCTGGCCACCGTACTGGCCGAGCTGGCGTACCTGCTGGAGATCCCGGGGCCGAACCGGATCAACGAGGCGCAGCTCACCGTGCTGTGCGAGGGCCGCACCCCGGACCGCGCCGAACTGTCGCACTGGGCGCGGGCGCTGTCCACCGGGCTGCGGGGGCAGCTCTGACCGGACTCACCGAAGGCCCGCCCCGCCCGCCGTACGATGGCGAACGGGGCGTGCCCGCCCCCCGGTTGCCGGGATGGCCGGCCGCCGGCCCAACGGAGGGTGGGGGCCCGAGCGTGCCGCAGTCCCGGTCGTTGTCCTGGCTGACCGTGCCGACTCCGCTGCCCAGCGGCCCGATGCACATCGCGGTGACGCCACTCGGCGTGGCGGCGGCCGGCTACGGCGGACGGGACGGTGAGACGCCGCGCTGCGCCGACCCGGCAAAGACCGCCGCCGTCACCGAGCGGATCGGCGCCTACCTGGCCGGCCGCACCCGCGAGTTGGGCCTGCCGATCGACTGGAGCCTCAGCTCCGGGCCGCACCGTGCGGTGCTCCGGACGCTCTGGCGCGAGGTGCCGTACGGCCGGACCATCACCTACGGCGAACTCGCCGCCCGCAGCGGGGTGTTCGAGGACGTCGCCGAGCCGGGCCTGGCCGCCCGGACGGTCGGGCAGATGATGGCCGCCAACCCCGTCGCCCTGCTGGTGCCCTGCCACCGGGTGGTGGCGGCGGACGGGATCGGCGGCTTCGGCGGCGGCCGGGTCGGGATCGAGGTGAAGCGCTGGCTGCTCACCCTGGAGGGGGTGCTGGAGCCGACCTTGGACTGGAACGGCCCGCTGTAGCCGGCCGATCGGCGCCGCAGGTGGCCGTGCGCGGGAGGTGTCGCATCGTGGCGCGGGCGGGGTGGTCGATGGGGCAAGATGGGGCGCGGCCGGTCGATGGGTTCGAATGGAAAGTCGAACAAATATCGATCAGGTGAGCGAGTCGTGCTATTTGTTCGGTTATTCCGAACCACTCGAATGAGTGATTGCGGTCTGCCTCCGAACGGGCCCACCATGAAGTTGCAACATGCATGTGTAAGGCGACACTTCATCGGGTTCGCGAAGGGCTCCCCATATGTCGACCGAAACCAATGCCGGTATTCCTGCGCCCGGCGTGCAGCCGGAGATCCGGCAGCAGCAGTCACTGAGCACGGCGGGCGCGCGGAACCTCGCCACCACCACCAAGTCCGCGCCGCAGATGCAGGGCATCAGTCCGCGCTGGCTGCTCAGGATGCTGCCCTGGGTGCAGGTGTCCGGCGGTACCTACCGGGTCAACCGCCGCCTGCGCTACAAGGTCGGCCGCGGCCGGGTGAGTTTCGCCAAGACCGGTTCCGAGGTCCGAGTCATCCCGCGGACCCTGGCCGAGGTTCCGGTGCTGCGCGGTTACCAGGACGAGGCGGTGCTGGAGGAGCTGGCCGGGCGCTTCACCCAGCGCCAGTTCGACGCGGGCGACGTCCTGGTCGCCGCCGGTTCGCCGATCAGCGAGGTCTTCCTGATCGCGCACGGCAAGCTGGACCGGCTCGGTACCGGCAAGTACGGCGAGGAGACGGTGGTCGGCACCCTCGCCGACGGCGACCACCTGGGTGACGAAGCGCTCCAGGAGGAGGACGGCACCTGGCCGTACACCGTCCGCGCCGCGACCTCCGGCACGGTGATGGTGCTCTCCTGGCCGTCCTTCCAGGAACTGCACGACCGCTCCGAGTCGCTCCAGCTGCAGATCATGGAGTACCTGAACGGCTTCCAGCGGGCGCAGAACAAGCACGGTGAGGCCGCGATCGACCTCGCGGCCGGCCGCCAGGGCGAGTACGACCTGCCTGACGCCTTCGTGGACTACGAGCTCAAGCCCCGCGAGTACGAGCTCAGCGTCGCGCAGACCATCCTCAAGGTGCACAGCCGCGTCGCCGACCTCTACAACCAGCCGATGAACCAGACCGAGCACCAGCTCCGGCTGACCATCGAGGCCCTGCGCGAGCGCCAGGAGCACGAGCTCATCAACAACCCCGAGTTCGGCCTGCTGGAGAACGCCGAGTACGACCAGCGGATCCAGACCCACTCCGGCCCGCCCACCCCGGATGACATGGACGAGCTGCTCAGCCGCCGCCGCAGCACCAAGATGTTCCTGGCCCACCCCAAGGCCATCGCCGCCTTCGGCCGGGAGTGCAGCAAGCGCGGCCTCAACCCGGGCACCGTCGAGGTCGAGGGCAAGCACGTCAACGCCTGGCGCGGGGTGCCGATCTTCCCGTGCAACAAGATCCCGATCGTCGGCGGTAGCACCAGCTCGATCATCGCGATGCGTGTCGGCGAGCACAACCAGGGTGTCATCGGCCTGCACCAGACCGGAATTCCGGACGAATACCAGCCGAGCCTTTCGGTGCGGTTCATGGGAATCGACGAGAAGGCCATCATTTCCTACCTGGTGAGCGCCTACTACTCGGCCGCGATCCTGGTGCCGGACGCGATCGGCGTGCTGGAGAACGTGGACATCGCCCAGCGCTGACGTCCGGCTCCCATCGGATATCCGATATCCGATTCCGATATCCGTGCCGTCCGCGCCGCCCGACCAGGGAGATCCACCCCGGCCGGGCGGCGCGCCGCGGCGCCCACGGCACAGCAGGCCATCCCACGACAGGCGCCCTACAGGGGGAGAAACCCATGACGAGCTCCACGCTGGAGCGGGACCACAAAGAGGGCCACGAGGCGGCGGACATCCTCGCCCGGGCCCGTGGGCTGGTCGACCCGGTCCTGCGGGCCGCCGTCGACTCGCTGCCCGGCACGATGCGCAAGGTCGCCGGCTACCACTTCGGCTGGTGGGAGGCGGACGGCACGCCCGCCGAGGCCTCCTCCGGCAAGGCGATCCGCCCGGCCCTGGTCCTCGCCGCCACCCAGGCCCTCGGCGGCACCCCCGGCACGGCCGTCGCCGCGGCCGCCGCGGTGGAGCTGGTCCACAACTTCACCCTGCTCCACGACGACGTCATCGACCGTGACGACACCCGCCGCCACCGGCCCACCGCCTGGCGGGTGTTCGGCACCACCGAGGCCATCCTGGCCGGCGACGCCATGCACTCCCTCGCGCTGCGCCTGCTCGCCGAGGACGCCCACCCGGCCGCCCGGGGCTCGATCCGCCGGCTCGCCGACTGCGTGGTCGAGCTCTGCGAGGGCCAGCAGATCGACTGCGCCTTCGAGCAGCGCAACGACGTCTCGCTCACCGAGTGCCTGGCGATGGCCGAGGCCAAGACCGGCGCCCTGCTCGGCGCCGCCTGCGCGATGGGCGCGCTGTACGGCGGCGGGTCCGAGGAGGCCGCGCAGGCGATGGACGGCTTCGGCCGCGAGATCGGCCTGGCCTTCCAGCTGATCGACGACCTGATCGGCATCTGGGGGGACCCCGCCGTCACCGGCAAGCCGGTCGGCGCGGACCTGGTCGCCCGCAAGAAGTCGCTGCCGGTCGTCAGGGCGCTGGGCTCCGGCACCCCCGAAGGCGCCCGGCTCGCCGAGCTGTACTCGCTCGAACGACCGCTGACCCCCGAGGAGTTGGCCCAGTGCGCGGCCGCCGTCGACGAGGCCGGCGGGCGCGGCTGGGCGCAGGGCGAGTCCTGCGAGCGGATGGCCGCGGCGATGGCGCAGCTGGCCGTGGCCGTACCGGAGCCGTCCGCGGCCGACGAACTGCTGGCGCTCGCCGAGCTGGTGACCCGCCGCACCCACTGACCGGTGTGGAGTGGGGCGTCGGCCGGCTCGACATCCCACTCCGTCGCGTCACCCGAAGGCGGCCAACAGCCGCTGCTCCTTGGCCGGTTCGATGCCCTGCCGGAACGACGCCCCCGGCACCCACTTGCGGCCGTCGGCGTCGGTGTCGGCCGCCGGCCCGCGCCCGCGCAGCCACGCCCAGGTGTCCCGCGCGCTCTCGGCGAACGGGCGGCAGCGCAGCCCGGCCGCCCGGGCGCGGCCGCTGTCGACCAGCCAGATGTACGTCCACTCCGGCAGATCCGGCACCCAGAAGGGGAGTTCGAGCCAGGGTTCGACCTTGTCCGGCCCCTCGGCGAGCAGTCGGTCGTCCTCGACCCAGACCAGCTCGGTGTCCGCCGCGCCCGCGACCTCCCGGCAGGTCTCCAGCCACTGCCCGAAGGTGAGCTGCCCGGACGGCGCCGTGGTGAGGAAGCGGCCCGCCGTCCCTGCCTCCAGCCGGTCGAGCCCGAAGGTCGCGAAGTCCCGGACGTCGATCACCTGCATGGTCCGCTCGGGATCGCCCGGGGCGAGCACCCGCCCGCCGCGCGCCATCCGCTCCAGCCACCAGGGCAGCCGGCCGCCGAACTCGTGCGGCCCGATCAGCAGGCCGCTGCTGAGGACCAGCGAGCGCTCGGCGCCGAAGCCCTCCAGCACCGCGCGCTCGCAGCCGGCCTTCAGCTCGCGGCCGAACGGCTGGTCGGGCGGGGTGTCGGCGGGGCAGGGGAGGAGCGCGGAGTCCTCGTCGATCACCCGGGCGGCCCAGTCGGCGTAGGCGTGCACCGAGGAGACGACGGTGTAGTGGTCGGCCCGCTCGCGCAGCAGCCGCGCCGTGAGCGCGGCCTGGGCGGGCTGCCGGGCCGAGGTGTCGACGACGGCGTCCCAGCCGCGGCCCTCGACCAGCCCGGCGACGTCCTCGGCGCTGTCGCGGTCGCCCCGGACGGCCTCGACCCCGGGCAGGTCGGCGGCGCTGCGGCCGCGGTTGAAGGTGGTGACCTGGTGGCCGCGGGCGAGGGCCTCGGCGGCATAGGCGCGTCCGAGGAAGGACGAGCCTCCGAGCAGCAGGATCTTCATACCGGCCAGCCTCTCCCGGAGGCCTCGCCCGTATGCCCGGATTCGCGCTGGGCAGAGCGCTGGGCAGAGCGCCGGGCCGAGCGCCGGGCCGAGCGCCGAGCGAAGTCCGTCGGCCCCGTCGGCCCCGCTGGAGCGGCGGAGCAGCCGACATGCCGCCCCGCCCCACCCCACTTAGCATCCCAGGTGTACCGATATGTCCTGATTCGGCACTGGATGCGGCGCACTGGGAGCTCGACAGCATGGTCAACCCGGCACTCGTGGACCCGGCCACCGTCCGCGCCACCGCCACCGAGGCCTGGATCCGCGGCTACCCGATCCTGCGGAACTACCGCACCCTGTACGCCCAGGCCCTGGACGAGGCGGACCCGAGGTACGTCGGCGGCTTCGGCGTATTCCGCCACCGCGCGCAGCCCTTCACCCCCGCCGACACCGACGTCGTCGCCCCCGACAACGACACCCCGCACTCCTGGGCCTGGCTCGACCTGCGCGCCGAACCCTGGGTGGTCTCCGTTCCGGCCGAGGACCGCTACTACGTCCTCCCGGTGCACGAACTCGACACCGTCCACGCCGGGTCCGTCGGCGCCCGGACCACCGGCCGGCAGGCCGGCGACTACCTGGTGGCCGGCCCCGACTGGCAGGGCGAGCCCCCGCCCGGCATCAAGGGCGTCATCCGCACCGCGACCCGGCTGGTCGGCATCGTCGGCCGCACCCACCTCGCCGGGACCACCCCCGCCGACATCGCCGAACTGAAGGCCGTCCAGGAGCAGTACCGGCTGCGCCCGCTGCACCGCTACGCCGACACCCCCGCGCCCGCCCCCGCTCCGGAGCCGGTCTGGCCGGTCTGGCGCGAGGAGGTGATGGACACCGTCGAGTTCCTCTGCTTCCTCGACTTCCTGCTCGGCTTCTTCCCGCTGACCGGCCCGCGGCCGGGTGCCGTCCCGCAGCCCGGCGCCGTCCCGCTCCCGCCCGCCGAGGCCGACCTGCGCGGCCGCCTCGCCGACCTCGGCATCGACGGCCGGGGCGAGTTCGAGCCCGCCACCCTCCCACTGGACGTCCGCGCCGAGATCGAACGCGGCATCGCCGACGGCAGGGCCCGGTTGGAGCGTGCCGCCGCCGAACTCCACGACACGAACGCCCTGTTCGGCACCCGCGAGCGGATCGGCGCCGACTTCCTGCGCCAGGCGCTCGGCGCGAAGCTCGGCCTCCACGGGCTGCCCGCAGAAGAGGCCTGGTCCGGCAGCTGGACCGCCGACGCCGCCGGCCACCGCCCGCCCAACGCCAGCGACCGCGACCACGTGATCCACTTCGGCCCGCACGACCTGCCCCCGGCCCGCTTCTTCTGGTCCGCCACGATGTACGCCCTGCCCGGGCGCCACCTGGTCGACAACACCCTGGACCGCTACTCGATCGGCGACCGCACCCCGGACCTGGTCCGTGACCCGGACGGCGGACTCACCCTCTACGTCCAGCACAAGCGCCCCGCCGACGCCCAGCACTCCGCCAACTGGCTGCCCGCCCCCGACGGTCCGTTCACCGTGGTGATCCGGCTCTACGGCCCCGACCCGTCCGTCCTGGACGGCCGCTGGCAGCTCCCGCCGCTCGACCCGCGCTGACCACCCCGACCCCGGACCGCCCCCGACCGACCGTACGAAGGACCACCGATGAACCAGCCCGAGCTGGAGGCCCTGGCCGCCGACGCTTACGTCTACGGCTACCCGCTCGTCGCCGCCCTCACCATGGTCGAGCGCTTCGCCAAGGGCGGGCTGGGCACCCTCCCGGCGGAGCAGTTCAACCACTTCAGCCACGCGACCCGGCTGGCCCGCCCGGGCGACCAGTTCGTCTCGGTCAACAACGACACGATCTACTCGATCGCCCAACTCGACCTCTCCGAGGGTCCGTTGGTCCTGCACGTCCCGGATACCGCCGGCGCCTACTACGTGCTCCAGTTCATCGGCGCCTGGACGGACAACGTCGCCTACCTCGGACGCCGCGCCACCGGCACCGACGCCCAGACCTGGCTGATCGTCCCGCCCGACTGGCACGGCACCCCGCCCGACCCGAGCCGGGTGATCGAGCTGCCGACCACCGTCGGCACCGTCGTCGGCCGCTTCGCCTGTGCCGGACCGGGCGACCTGCCCCGGGTCAAGGCCCTGCAGGCCGGGCTGGTCCTGGAACCGCTGGAGCCCGGCGGCCTGGTCGCCGGACTGCCCGAGCCCGACCCGGACGTCCCCGAGCGGCTGGCCTTCTTCGAACGCTTGCGGGTGTGGATGCAGGCCTTCCCGCCCGCCACCCCCGACATCGAGTACCAGCGCCGCTTCGCCCCGCTCGGCCTGCTGGACGACGGCGCCTCGCCCTACCGCGCGGCCGCCGCCGATTGGACCCTCGCACTCGCCAAGGGCCTGGCCGCCGGACGCGAACGGGTCGAGGACGCCACCCGCCCGCCCGAGGACCACCCGCCCGGTGAATGGCGCTCCGCGCTTCACCTCTTCGACTACAACCTCGACCACCTGGGCCCCGGCACCCTCCACGACTCCGAGTGGCGCATCCCCGACCGCCGCGCCGCCTACCTCAGCCGGGCCGCCGCCGCCCGCGCCGGTCTCTGGGGCAACCACGCCTACGAGGCCTCGTACGCGACGACCTACGACGACTCCGACGGCCGCCCGCTCACCGGCGCCAACAGCTACACCCTCCGCTTCGACCAGCCCCCGCCCGCCGAGGCCTTCTGGTCCGTCACCATGTACTCCGTCCCCGACTACTACCTGGTCGAGAACCCCATCGACCGCTACTCCATCGGCGACCGAACCCCCGGCCTGGTCTACGGCGACGACGGCTCCCTCACCCTCACCCTCCAACACGACCAACCCGAGGACCCCACGGCCGCCGCCAACTGGCTCCCCACCCCCCACGGCGAGTTCCGCCCGATCATCCGCCTCTACCAACCCGGACCGACCGTCCTGGACGGCACCTACCAGATCCCCCCGATCCACCGCACCTGACCCGCGCCCCCGGCCGCAGGTCGGCGGCACGCTCATCGGGGCACCTCGGCCTTCGTCCGGAGCGGCTCCCCTCCGTCACCGTCGCGGGGACGGGCGGTGCGGCCGCCTTCGCGCCCGTCCCGCCTCCGCCCGCGAGTCCGCTCAACCGTCTCGCCGACCTCGGCTGCCCGCCGGGGTTCCTCCTGGCAAGCCCTACGCTCCGGGCAAGCCGAGGCAGTCGGAGCCGGCCCCCGTCAGGGCCCTGACGGCGAAGCCGTCGCCGTGCCGGTCGGGTGCGGGGAGGCGCTGCCCGTCGGGGTCGCCGAGGGCGTCGGCGTGCCGGTCGGCGGCCCGGGGCGCGAGGGCTGCGTCGTCGGAGAGCCGGAGCCCGACGGTGAGGGTGCCCCCGTCCGGCTCGGCGACGCCGATGCCGTGGCCGTGGCCGTGGCCGTCGCGGTGCCGGTGGGTGACGCCGTACCGCTCGGTGTCGACGGCGGCTCCGGCGAGGAGGACGCCGACCCGCCCCGGTTCTGCGGGCCGCCTTCCAGGGTGACCACCGCCTGGGACGGCGGTAGGGCGATCCGGGCGGTCCAGTGGGTGGTGGGCGCGAGGTCCTCGTCCACGGTGACGATCACGGTGATCCGCTGCCCCGGCGCCAGCGTCCCCGCGTCGCGGCTGAGCCGGAGCCAGGCGGCGTCCGTCACGGCGTGCCAACGGATCTCCGTGGTGCCGGAGTTGGTGAGGGTGAGCACCGTGCGGCTGCCGTACTCGCCGGCCTCGACGGTGAGCAGTCCGGCGGGGGCCGGGCCGGCCGGTCCCGTCCCCGGGGCGACGGCCTGTTCGACCGAGGGGGCCGGGGCGGCGACCAGGGCCGGGCTGCTGAGGGGAGTCGCGCCCCGGCCCGGGACCGGGACCAGCGGGCCCTGGAAGCTGAGCCGCGGAAAACCGGGCAGCAACGTTTCTGCATCACCCGAACCTGCACCACCCGAACCTGAACCGGCCGAACCACCGGGCCCCACCCCCGTGCCCGCCAGCTCCAGCCCCGGCATCCCCGCTCCCCCGGCCCCGCCCGCCCCGCCGGCCGCCCCCGCCGACCACGGCTGCGGCCGCTGCCCGGCCTCCCGTACGGCCTCGTCCACCCGGACCGCCGAGACCGAGGCCGCCGACCCCGACCCGCCGCCGCCCCGGTGCCCGGCCCAGAGCGCGACCACCGGCGCCGCCAGCACCGCCGCCAGCACTCCGGTGGTCACCACCCGCCGCCGGACCGCCCGGCCGCGGCCCGCGTCCGGCGCCCGGTGCCGGGGGAAGCCGCCGTGGTCGAACCGCAGCCCGGGCTCGGCGACCACCGGGCCCCGCCGCCCCGCCGCACCGGCCGCACCCGCTGACGGCAGGCACCCCACCCCGTCCGCCGAGGACGCCGAGGACACCGAGGACACCGACGGACCCGGAGCAGGCGCACTCAGCAACGACAGCCCCGACAACCCCGCCGCGCCCTCCGCCGCCTCCCCGGCCGCCACCCGCTCCGCCGTACCCCGGCAGGTCGGGCAGTCCACCACGTGCTGCACCAGCTCCCGTCGCAGCGCCGGCCCGAGCACCCAGTCCCGCCAGGACTCCGCCCCGGCCCCGCCGAGCCGGTCCAGTTCCGGGCAGCTGCCCACCCCGAGCACCAGCAGCGCCGCCCTGGTCCGGGCGACCTCGGTCTCGGCGGCGGCGAGCAGCTCCCGGGTCCGGTCGAACGGCAGGCCCAGCACCGCCGCCACCTCCAGCGGGGTGAGCCGGTGGCGGGCGGACAGCTCCAGCGCCTCGCGCTGCTCCGGGTTCGTTCCGGCCGCCTCCGGCCAGGCGAGCGAGGCCAGCTCGCGGCGCCGCCGGGCGGCCTCGGCCTCGCCGGGCTCCGCCCCGGGCTCCCGGGCGGCCCCGTCGGCCAGCCGCCGCAGGCAGCAGTAGCGGGCGAGCGAGAACAGCCAGGCCCGGACCAGCCCGGGTTCGGCCAGTCGGCCGCCGTGCCGCCGGGCCAGTTCGCCGACCTCGCGCAGGGCGTCGGCGGCCGCGTCGTGCTCGCACAGCACCGAGAGGCAGTAGGTGAACAGGCCGTCCGTCTGCCGGTCGTACGCCGCGAGGACGGCGGCGGCATGCGACCCGGGTCCGGCCCCAACAGTTCGCGTTGTCACCCGTCCGACGGTAGGGACACCGGACCGCCCGGCCCCGCCATTCGCCGCGAATGTACTTCTTTCGGGTAACAACATCGCCCATCTGTGTGGGTCCCGCAGCGAGGACCGGCGCTGTCGTACCCAGGCGCTACGGTGGGCCGCATGCCTCCGCGTTCCAAGACCACCGCCAAGCCGCGCCCGGCCTACCGCTGCACCGAGTGCGGCAACCAGCTGCCCAAGTGGGTCGGCCGCTGCCCGGAGTGCAACGCCTGGGGCACGGTCGAGGAGTACGGCGCGGTGCCGATCCGCACCACGGCGGCGGGCCCGGTCAGCGCGCCCGCCCGTCCGATCGCCCAGGTGGACGGCCAGGTCGCGACGGCCCGCTCGACGGGTGTGCCGGAGCTGGACCGGGTGCTCGGCGGCGGCCTGGTCCCCGGCGCGGTGGTCCTGCTGGCCGGCGAGCCCGGCGTCGGCAAGTCCACCCTGCTGCTGGACGTCGCGGCCAAGGCGGCCACCGCCCAGCACCGCACGCTCTACCTCACCGGCGAGGAGTCGGCCGGTCAGGTGCGGCTGCGGGCGGACCGGATCAACGCCCTCTCCGAGCACCTCTACCTCGCCGCCGAGTCCGACCTCGGCGCGGTGCTCGGGCACATCGAGGCGGTCAACCCCGGCCTGCTGATCCTGGACTCGGTGCAGACCATCGCCTCGGCCGAGCTGGACGGTGCCCCCGGCGGCCCGGCCCAGGTCCGCGAGGTGGCGAACGCGCTGATCCGGGCGTCCAAGGAGCGCGGCATGGCGACCCTGCTGGTCGGCCACGTCACCAAGGACGGCCAGATCGCCGGCCCGCGCCTGCTGGAGCACCTGGTGGACGTGGTGCTGAGCTTCGAGGGCGACCGGCACGCCCGGCTGCGACTGATCCGCGGGGTCAAGAACCGCTACGGCGCAACCGACGAGGTGGGCTGCTTCGAGCTGCACGACGAGGGCATCGTCGGCCTGGCCGACCCCTCCGGCCTCTTCCTGACCAGGCGTGACAAGCCCGTCCCGGGCACCTGCCTCACCGTCACCCTGGAGGGCAAGCGCCCGCTGGTGGCCGAGGTGCAGGCGCTGATGGTGGATTCGCAGATCCCGTCCCCGCGCCGGACGACCTCGGGCCTGGAGTCGCCCCGGATCGCGATGATCCTGGCCGTGGTCGAGCGGCACGGCGGGGTGAAGCTCGGCAAGCAGGACATCTACACCGCGACGGTCGGCGGGGTGAAGCTGACCGAGCCGTCCGCGGACCTCGCGGTCGCGCTCGCGGTGGCCAGCTCCTCCACGGACAACCCGCTGCCCAGCAACCTGGTGGCGATCGGCGAGGTCGGCCTGGCGGGCGAGGTGCGGCGGGTGACGGGTGTGCAGCGGCGGCTCGCCGAGGCGCACCGGCTGGGCTTCACCCACGCCCTGGTCCCGCCGGACCCGGGCAAGGTGCCGCCGGGCATGAAGGTGGTCGAGGTGGCCGACATCGGCGAGGCGCTGCGGGCCATCCCGGGCCGCCGCCGGGCCGCCGCCAAGCCGCGCGGCGAGGGGCGTGGTGAGGCCCCGTCGGCCCCGCCGGCGCCCCGCGAGGCGAAGGTCCCGGCCTACCCGGAGGAGCTGATGGACGGCTGGGAGCCGCTCGACTCCGACGAACTGCGCTGACCCAAGCCCTGCCGAAGCCGCACGCAGTTAGACTTTCCCCAGTCTCATTGGCCAGAAGGCAGTACCGAAGCGGTACTGAGCGACAGAGCAACAGACCGCGGACCGGCGCACGGCGCGAGGCGCGCGGCACGGGGTCGACCGGAGGAGTCACGTGGCAGCCAGCGACCGGGGGGCGGACAAGGCCTCCCGTGAGGAGGCCCTGCTGCGGGCCTCCCTCACCGCCATCGCGCCCGGTACCGCACTTCGTGACGGCCTGGAACGGGTCCTGCGGGCCAACACCGGTGGCCTGATCGTGCTGGGTTTCGACAAGACCGTCGAGTCGCTGTGCACCGGCGGCTTCGTCCTGGACGTCGAGTTCAGCGCCACCCGGCTGCGCGAGCTGTGCAAGCTCGACGGTGCTGTGGTGCTCGACAAGGACATCACCAAGATCGTCCGGGCCGGCGTACACCTGATGCCGGACTCGACCATCCCCACCGATGAGACCGGCACCCGCCACCGCACCGCCGAGCGGGTCAACCGGCAGACCGGCTATCCGGTGGTCGCGGTCTCGCACTCGATGCGGCTGATCGCGATGTACGTCAACGGCACCCGCCGGGTGCTGGAGGACTCGACCACCGTCCTGTCCCGCGCCAACCAGGCGCTGGCCACCCTGGAGCGCTACAAGCTGCGCCTGGACGAGGTGGCCGGCACGCTCTCCGCGCTGGAGATCGAGGACCTGGTGACGGTCCGGGACGTCACGGCCGTGGCCCAGCGACTGGAGATGGTCCGGCTGATCGCCACCGAGATCGCCGGCTACGTGCTGGAGCTCGGCATCGACGGCCGGCTGCTCTCGCTCCAGCTGGACGAGCTGATCGCGGGCGTGGAGCCGGAGCGCGAACTGGTCGCCCGGGACTACTTCCCGGAGCGGGCCGCCAAGAAGGGCCGGACGGTCACCGAGGTGCTGGCCGACCTGGAGGCGCTCACCCACGCCGAGCTGCTGGACCTGCAGACGGTCGCCAAGGCGCTCGGCTACTCCGGTTCGCCGGAGTCCCTGGACGCCGCCGTCTCCCCGCGCGGCTACCGCCTGCTGGCGAAGATCCCGCGCCTGCCCAACACGGTGATAGAGCGCCTGGTCGAGCACTTCGGCGGCCTGCAGAAGCTGCTCGCCGCCAGCATCGACGATCTGCAGACGGTCGAGGGCGTCGGCGAGACCCGCGCCCGCTCGGTCCGCGAGGGCCTTTCCCGCCTTGCCGAATCGTCCATCCTGGAGCGCTACGTCTGACCGGCGCGCAATCGTCGAACGGCCCCCGGAGAAACGCTTCCCCTGGGGCCGTTCCGCGTTTCCGGGGCCCGGGAACGCCGGAGCCCCGGTCGCGCCTGCGACCGGGGCTCCGAACCGAGTTGACCGATCCTCAGCCGTCCAGCCGGATCGACGTCCGCGCCGACACCTTGTCCCCCGAGAGCCCGGTGAGCTCCGCGAGCACCACGTAGGTCCCGTTCGGCGGCGCCGTCTGGTCGGTGGTCGCGCACTGCGGCTTGCTGCGGCTGCGGTCCCAGGTGAAGGTCTCGGTCTGGTTGCTGTTCGCCGGGATCTGCACCCAGATGCTGCCCTTGTCGGGCGGGCAGTCTCCGGAGGACCAGACCCGGTCGTTGTTGTTGCCGCTGACCGTGATGACGGAGGTGGTGCGGCCCAGGTCCACCCGGCAGTTGGCGCCGGAGTTCTTGACCGTCAGGGCCAGCTTCGGCTTGTCCTTGGGCTGGTACGGGTTCTGGCTTGGGCTCAGTTCCAGGGCCACCTGCGAAGAGGTGCAGATCGGCAGTGCCATCACCTCGGGCGTGTTCACCGCCGGAGCCCCGCCGCCCGACCCGCCGGACCCGCTGGACGCCCCGCTGTTTCCGGAGCCACCGGACCCGCTGGCCCCGCCGGAGCCACCCGCGGCACCGGAGCCGCCCGCCGGCGCCGGGTTGGCGCCGCCGCCGGAGCCGCCGCTGAGGCCGACCTCGCTGCCGCCGCCGCTGACCGGGCCGCCGGTTCCCCCGGTGCCGCCGCCCGGGCGTGCCGCGGGGCCGCTCGGCGAGGCGCCGGGCGTGATCGCCTGCGCGGGGGTCTGGCTCTGGGACTGGGGCGGTACGGCCTGTGCGGCCTTGCCCGGTGAGCCGCCGTCACCGCCCCCGCCCTGATCGGTCATCAGCCAGGCGACCAGGGCGATGACCGCCGCGACGGCGGCGAGCACGACGATGCGCCGACGCCAGTAGATCGAGGCCGGCAGCGGTCCCACGGGTTGACGCAGAGAGGGCACGATCAAACTCTACGAGACTGTGTGTGGCTAGCGCCCCACCAACACCGCACAGTCGCCCCTTCCTTCACATGATCCGCCGTTTGAGCCGTTCGAGGGAGCCATCGGACCGGCTTCCCCGGCGATTTCCGGCCTATCCGGAGCCGAATGCTCCACTTCGGTCGCGTTCCCCGGCATGGGAGGATCGAAGGGCCATGACTTCCAACACCACCGCCGCCGTCCCCGCCCTCCGGCTGCCGATGCCCCTGCCGCTGCTGCACTCGACCGTCCTCGACTGGTACGAGGCCAGCAAGCGCGACCTGCCCTGGCGGACCCCCGACGCGACGCCCTGGGCGGTCATGGTGAGCGAGTTCATGCTCCAGCAGACCCCGGTGAAGCGGGTGCTGCCCGCCTGGCAGGCCTGGATGACCCGCTGGCCCACCCCGGCCGACCTCGCCGCCGAGGCGTCCGGCGAGGCGGTCCGGATGTGGGGCCGGCTGGGCTACCCCCGCCGCGCGCTGCGGCTGCACGCGGCCGCCGTGGCGATCACCGAGGAGCACGGCGGCGAGGTCCCGGACGACCACGCCACCCTGCTCTCGCTGCCCGGGGTGGGGGAGTACACCGCCGCCGCGGTCGCCTCCTTCGCCTTCCGCCAGCGGCACGTGGTGCTGGACACCAACGTCCGCCGGGTCTTCGCCCGCGCGGTGACCGGCGTCGAGTACCCGGCCCAGGCCACCACCGCCGCCGAGCGGCGTACCGCGACCGCCCTGCTGCCCGACGACGCCGAGACCGCCGCCACCTGGGCGGTCGGCGTGATGGAGCTGGGCGCGCTGGTCTGCACCGCCCGCGGCCCGGAGTGCGGGGACTGCCCGCTGTTCACCGGCTGCGCCTGGCAACGGGCCGGCCGCCCCGCGTACGAGGGCCCGGCCCGGCGCGGCCAGTCCTACGAGGGGACGGACCGCCAGGTGCGCGGCAAGCTGCTCGCGGTGCTGCGCGAGGCGCACGGCTCGGTCCCGCAGGCCCGCCTGGACGTCGTCTGGCCGGACGCCGTGCAGCGGGCCCGGGCCCTGGACGGCCTGGTCGCGGACGGCCTGGTCGAGCCGGTCGAACAGGGCGTCTACCGGCTCCCGCAGTAGGGAACAGCGGCAGGGAACAGCGGTAGGGAACAGCGGCAGGCGACAGAACGGCGCCCCCGGAAGGAGAACCTCCCGGGGGCGCCGTACGAAGCGGGACCGTCAGACGGCCGCCGCCTCCAGCGAGGACTCGGCCGGCTCCTCGCCCTTGCCGGCACCGCGCAGCGGCACCTCGCGCAGGAACACCGCGGCGGCGATGGCGATCACGGCCACCCCGGCGCCCCACAGGAAGACGGTGTGCATGCCGTTGGACACCGCGTGGTGGTAGGCGTCCTGGATGTAGTTCGGCAGCTTGCGCAGCTCGGCCGGGCTGGTCTGACCCGGGTCCTTCATGCCGCCGGGCGGCACCGGCTTGCCGGCCAGCTGCTCCTTCATGGTGTCGGCCACCCGGTTGTTGAACAGCGCGCCGAACAGCGCGACACCGAAGGAACCGCCGATGGTGCGGAACAGGGTGGCGGTGGAGCTGGCCACGCCCATGTCCTTGAGTTCGACGCTGTTCTGCGCGACCAGCATGGTGATCTGCATCAGGAAGCCCATGCCGGCGCCGAGCACGATCATCCAGCAGGCCGAGGTGAAGCTGCTGGTCTCGGTGCCCATGGTGGAGAGCAGGACCATGCCGCCGGTCATCACGATGGTGCCGATGATCGGGAAGATCCGGTACTTGCCGGTCTTGGTGACGGCCTGACCGACCACCAGCGAGACGACCAGCATGCCGAACATCATCGGCATCAGCAGCAGGCCGGAGTTGGTCGCCGAGGCGCCCTGGACGATCTGCTGGTAGAGCGGCAGGAAGACGGTCGAGCCGAACATCACGAAGCCGACGATGAAGCCGATGATCGAGACCAGGGTGAAGTTCAGGTTCTTGAACAGGCTCAGCGGCAGCATCGGCTCGTCGACCCGCTGCTCGACGTAGCAGAAGGCGATCAGCGAGGCGGCGGAGAGCGCGGCCAGGCCGAGGATCTCCTTGGAGCCCCAGGCGTACTGCTGGCCGCCCCAGGTGGTGATCAGCACGAGCGAGGTGATGCCGACGGTGAGCAGGATCGCGCCGAGGTAGTCGATCCGGGCGTTGTTGCGGACCTTCGGCAGCTTCAGGGTGACGATGACGACGGCGAGGGCTATCACGCCGAGCGGCAGGTTGATGTAGAAGGTCCAGTGCCAGCTCAGGTGGTCGGTGATGAAGCCGCCGACCAGCGGGCCGCCGATGGTGGCCAGGGCCATCACCGCGGCGAACATGCCCTGGTACTTGCCGCGGTCGCGCGGCGGGACGAGCGCGCCCATGATCGACATGACGCCGACCATCAGACCGCCGGCGCCGAGGCCCTGCAGGGCGCGGAAGCCGATCAGCTCGTTCATGTTCTGCGACAGGCCGGACAGCGCCGAGCCCACCAGGAAGATCACGATCGAGGTGAGGAAGGTGCCCTTGCGGCCGTAGAGGTCGCCGAGCTTGCCCCAGATCGGGGTGGAGGCGGCGGTGGCCAGGGTGTAGGCGGTGACCACCCAGGACAGGTGCTCGGCGCCGCCGAGGTCACCGACGATGGTCGGCATCGCGGTGCCGACGATCAGGTTGTCGAGCATGGCCAGCAGCATCGTGACGACCAAGCCGACCATCACGAGGCGGATCTCGCGGGGGGATCGCGGCTGCTCCTCCTCGGTCGTCTTGTCCTCCGGTGCCGGGCCGGCGGTCTTGGACTGTGACATGGGGTGGGGTCTCCCGGAGGGGTGTTTCGGACGTTCGTCGCGCCGTGTGGCGACTCACTTACTTGTCGCCCGGCTAGTTTATCGATCGTCCGTACGGTAAGTTGTTTCCTAGCCGGTCGTCAAGCCAGTTTTCCGAGCGGCCATCTGGGCAGGGAGAATGGGCCCGGGGCGGACGCCACCCTGGGGTCCGCAGCAGTCACCGACGCAGTCATGAGGCAGGCCATGGGCACTCCGCACAGCCCCCGCAGCGACACCCGGGCTCGCATCATCGAGGTGTCGCTGGAGCTCTTCTCCGAGCAGGGCTACGAGCAGACCTCACTGCGCGAGATCGCCGACCGCCTGGGCGTCACCAAGGCCGCGCTCTACTACCACTTCAAGACCAAGGACGACATCGTCCTGGGCATCGTCGAGCGGATGGCCGCGCCGATCGACGAGACCATCGAGTGGGGCCGGAAGCAGACCTGGAGCCCGGAGACGCGCGACGAGCTGATCCGCCGCTTCGCGGACGGGATGGCCGAGCGGGCCCCGCTGCTGCGCTTCTTCCACGAGAACCAGCCCGCGCTGCGGGAGTCCCCGGCCGGACTGGCCTTCCGGGAGCGGATCATCACCATGATGCAGCTGGTGCACGGGCCGGAGGCGAACTTCCAGGACCGGCTGCGTGCCGCGATGACGCTGTTCACCATCCACTCGTCGATGTTCCTGCTCCAGCAGGACAGCAAGGACAGCAAGGACTGCGGCCACGCCGAGAACGTGTGGGGCGAGAAGGTGCCGGTGGCCGACCTGGACGAGGCGCTGGAGGCCGCCCGCACGGTCGCGCTGGAGATCGGCTCCCGGATCAGCCACCCCGCCCGGACCGGCGGCTGACTCCGGGTCAGAACGCCGTGACGCCGCGCTCGGAGAGATAGGCGACCGGGTCGACCACCGCACCGTAGCGGTTGCTGGTGCGGATCTCGAAGTGCAGGTGCGGCCCGGTCGAGTTGCCGGTGTTCCCGGACAGCCCGACCCGCTCGCCCGCCGGCACGTGGTCGCCCGGCGAGACCGACAGCGCCGACAGGTGGGCGTACTGCGCGAAGTGCCCGTCGGCGAGCCGCAGCACGACCTCCTTGCCGTATGCGCCGTCCCAGCCGGCCGAGACCACGGTCGCGTCGCCGACCGCCAGCACCTGGGTGCCCGGGTCGACCGCGAAGTCCACCCCGGTGTGGTACCCGGCGGCGTACTCGGAGTCGGCCACCCCGTACGGATTGCTGGTCGGCGCGTCCGGCACCGGAGCCGACCAGTCGGGAGCGGGGGCCGGCGAGGGCTCCGGCTGCGGGGCGGCGGCGGGCGCCGCGGCCGGCAGCAGGTTGGGCGCCACCGCCACGAACGCCTGCGCCGAGGCGGCGTCGTCGGGCAGCTTGTACGGGCTGGGGCCGGCCACCTGGACCAGGCCCGGGTTGGGTACCGCCGCCTGCGGAGCCGTGAAGGCGGAGCTGCCCGGCGTGGTCGGCCGCACGGTCTGCGCCGAGGCGCTGCCCGGTACGGCCAGCAGTACCGCGCCCGCCAGCAGGACCGCGGTCGCCCCGGCGGAGAGCACCGCGTGGTCGCGCTCGGCCCGCTGCCGGCTGCCGGGCAGGGTGGCGTGCCGGGGCGTGGCGAGCGCGCGAAGCGGTGGCGCGGCACGGGTGCGGACGGCATGGCCGATCCGGGGCTGCCGGGCGGCCGCCTGGGCCGCCGTACGGGCGACGAGCCGGCACAGGGCCGGCCCCACGGGCGGGACGGTGGACATCGCCTGACGTACCTCACGGTCGTGTGGGGGCAGCACGAAGCGCCCGGTCGGGCGCGTGCTGAGCGGGGGAGCACTCAGCTTTAACCGTCACCGAGCGGAGTCCCAAACGCGGTGACGTACTACGGCGTGTAGTCAGCGCGGCTCCGGAGATTCAATCCGACGGAGTAACGATCACGAGATCGGGCCGGTCGTACCG
Source organism: Kitasatospora sp. NPDC023118 (assembly GCF_055560875.1). Lineage (NCBI taxonomy): Bacteria > Bacillati > Actinomycetota > Actinomycetes > Kitasatosporales > Streptomycetaceae > Kitasatospora > Kitasatospora sp. NPDC023118. The sequence goes on along the minus strand of NZ_JBVHHW010000002.1, from coordinate 387,981 downwards.
GACCCGAGCGATGTGGCCAGTGCCACCCGGCCCCGGGGTTTGAACCGGCGCCAGAAGCGCCGGAGGGCGGCGCAAAGGAAATCCGGCCCGCCCCCGCGCGCTTGCGGGGACGGGCCGGACGTGGAGACTTCAGTGCCGTGTGATCACGGCCTGACCGTCAGGACGATCAGTTGTCGACCGGGCGGACCCGGATCCAGGTCTCCAGGTAGTTCGCGGACTCGTTCTCGACCTCGATGCTGGTGCCGGTCTTCGGGACGTCAACACCGCTGTACGGGTTGTCCTTCGACCACCAGGACTTCAGGTCGTTGAACTCGTCGACGCCCTTGGACTTCGGAATGACCGTCTCGACGCCGTTCTTGTGCAGCGTCAGCGCCGGGACGCGACGCGAGCCGAAGGTGGAGTCGAAGCCCTGCATGCGCGGACGCATCAGGGTGCCGTCGGTCCACTTCAGGGAGGCCGGGTGCGAGTCGACCGGGAGGATCAGCCCCTGGCCCGGGTGGGCGCTGACGTTGTTGTCGGTCTGCGACTCGTCCCAGTACCAGATCAGCAGGCCGGGCTGGTACGCGTAGTGCTCGACCCAGCTCGGCTTGGCGGCGCCGAAGCCGAAGTTGTACGGGCCGGTCTTCAGGGTCTGGTCGAACGACACGTACTGCCGGTTCTCCGCGATGTAGTACTGCGCGTAGTCCTTGGTGTACGAGCCGCCGAAGTGGGTGAAGCCGTCGGCGACCCAGCCGTTGTCACCCTTCTCGACGTCGTCGCTGAAGACGGTGGCGCCGTCGGCGGTCACCGAGATGTCGTCCACCGCCAGACCGCGGTAGTGCAGGCCGCCGTCGGTGGTGTTGTGGTAGCGGAACTTGATCTGCTTGCCGGCGTAGGCGTCCAGCGGGAAGGACAGGTCGCCCCAGGCGGCGGTCAGGCCGCTGAGGGCCGGGCGGCCGTTCTCCCTGGGCAGCGCGGCGCCGTTCCAGGTGCCGTCCACCACGGTCCAGGTCTTGCCGCCGTCGGCGGAGACCTCGCCGAAGGCGTAGTCGAAGTCCGGCTCCAGCTCGTACCAGGCCTTGGCGTTGATGCTGGCCTTGGTCTTGCCGGTCAGGTCGATGTCCCGGGTCAGCGTGACGTTGAGGTTGTCGGCGCTGCCGCTCCACCACTCGGTGCTGCCGCTGAACGGCTTGTTGATGTCGGTGGTGATGCTCTTCTTCGGCAGGTCGACGATCAGCGCCTGCGGGAGGTTGCTGTTGTACTCGACCGGGCCGATGTGGTGGGTCGACTCGGTGCCGGCCTTGGCGTGGTCCGCCTTCAGCCAGCCGAGCTTGTACTTGCTCCAGGCGTCCAGGTCGTCCGGCATGTCGCCGATGCTGTCCTTGCCCTCGCCGAGCCAGGAGCCGGAGGACATCAGCGACCAGAAGCCGACCGAGTTGTCGATGCCCTTGCCCGCGGTGTCGTAGAGGTCCGGCAGACCGAGGTCGTGGCCGTACTCGTGGGCGAAGACGCCGAGGCCGCCGTTCTCCGGCTGCATCGTGTAGTCGCCGATCCAGAAGCCGGAGTCACCGACCTGGACGCCGCCGAGCTTGTTGCCGTCGGGGCCGGCCTGGCCGTTCAGGTTGCCGTAGACGTACGAACGGTGCGCCCACAGGGCCTTGTTGCCCTGCTTGCCGCCACCGGCCGACTTGTCCTCACCGGCGTGCACGATCTGGAAGTGGTCGATGTACCCGTCGGGCTGGTTGAAGTTCCCGTCGTGGTGCGAGCCGTAGCGGTCCCACTGGTCGTAGGAGGCCAGCGTCGCGTTGATCTGCTCCTTGGTCTGACCCTTCGCCAGCTGGTCCTTGTACCAGATGTCGACGGCGTCGCGGATCAGGTCCTGGGCGCTGGGGCAGACGTTGGAACCGCAGTAGTCCGAGCCGTACCGGGCCTCGTTCCACGGCACCCGGACCCAGTCCGAGACCACGCCGTCGACCGAGTAGCGGCCCGAGGACTGCTTCTCGTAGAAGGTCTTCAGCGAGGGCTTGTCCTTGGCGAAGTACAGGTCCTGGTAGTGCTGCTGGTTGTAGTCGGCCTGCCAGGCGGTCGAGTTGTTGGTGGCGCGGTCCGGCTGCGCGATCTCGTTGTGCTTCGGGCCGGGCTCGCCGCCGTACTTGATCTTGCCGTCGGGCGTCTTGGTGGTGTTGTCCACCTGGTCGCCGAAGTCGACCAGGATGGTGAAGATCTTGTCCGTGCGCTCGCGGGCGAGCTCGACGTACTTGTCCTTGCCGAGCTTCACACTGGTGCTGCCGTTGTGCTGCTCGACCTGGGCGGTGCCGTCGAGGAGCTGCTCGGTGGCGGCCTTCTGCTCGGCCTCCACCTTCGCGGTCAGCGGACCCGGGATGTTGTGCTCGGTGTTGACGGACTGGACGGCGTCAGCGGGGTCCTTCGGCACCGGCGCCGAGCCGGCGGCGACAGCGGTGCCCGGGAACAGGCCCGCGCCGAGCGTGACTATGACCGCTGCGGCAGTGGTGACCGCAGCGGTTCTCCTGGTGGTCTTCAACGGTGTGACGTCCTCCCCGACCGAGCCGACTCTTGGCCAAGGCCCGGTAAACCAATATGAAAGACAGGTGGACGTCATTTGACCGAAGCGGGGGCAGAAAAGATAGATCTTGACCCTGACATGGGCACGGCGCTATGCTCACCGACTTCCCATCAGTCGACGGCGTGTCAACCGTGCGCCGGTTAAACCTTGCTGAGAAATGCGACGTACCCGCACCAAGCGGGCGGGGAGCCGCCCGCCCCGGCCCGGGGCGGCGACGGGGCCCTCCGCCCCCGAACGCACCGAGCCCCCGGCGCGAACGCCGGGGGCTCGGTGCTGTGAGGTTGTCTGTTAAATGTTGCCTTACTTCGTCAGGTCCGGACCGGACGAGGCAACCGCGGCCGGGGTGTCCGCGACGGCCGACTTCTCCTCGCCGCGGAAGGTGAACTTGGCCTCCTTGCCCTCGCCCTCGACGCCGACGACGACGATGTGGCCGGCCCGCAGCTCGCCGAAGAGGATCTTCTCGGAGAGGTGGTCCTCGATCTCGCGCTGGATGGTGCGGCGCAGCGGACGGGCACCCAGGATCGGGTCGTAGCCGCGCTTGGCCAGCAGCTTCTTGGCCTCGACGCTGAGCTCCAGGCCCATGTCCTTGTCCTTGAGCCGCTCGTCCACCTTGGCGATCATCAGGTCGACGATCTGGATGATGTCGTCCTCGGACAGCTGGTGGAACACCACGATGTCGTCGACGCGGTTCAGGAACTCGGGGCGGAAGTGCTGCTTGAGCTCCTCGCCGACCTTCGCCTTCATCCGCTCGTACCCGGTCTGGGTGTCACCCGTGGCCGCGAAGCCCAGGTTGAAGCCCTTGGAGATGTCCCGGGTGCCGAGGTTGGTCGTCATGATGATGACGGTGTTCTTGAAGTCGACCACGCGGCCCTGGGAGTCGGTCAGTCGACCGTCCTCCAGGATCTGCAGCAGCGAGTTGAAGATGTCCGGGTGGGCCTTCTCGACCTCGTCGAAGAGGACGACCGAGAACGGCTTGCGGCGGACCTTCTCGGTCAGCTGGCCGCCCTCCTCGTAGCCCACGTATCCGGGCGGGGAGCCGAACAGCCGGGAGACGGTGTGCTTCTCGGAGAACTCGGACATGTCGAGCGCGATCAGCGCGTCCTCGTCGCCGAAGAGGAACTCGGCGAGCGTCTTGGACAGCTCGGTCTTACCGACGCCGGACGGGCCGGCGAAGATGAACGAACCGCCGGGGCGCTTCGGGTCCTTGAGGCCCGCACGGGTGCGCCGGATGGCCTGGGAGAGCGCCTTGATGGCGTCCTTCTGGCCGATGACGCGCTTGTGCAGCTCGTCCTCCATGCGCAGCAGGCGGGACGTCTCCTCCTCGGTCAGCTTGAAGACCGGGATGCCGGTGGCGGTGGCCAGGACCTCGGCGATGAGCTCCTCGTTGACCTCCGCGACGACGTCCATGTCGCCGGCCTTCCACTCCTTCTCGCGCTTGGCCTTGGCCTGCAGGAGCTGCTTCTCGTCGTCGCGCAGGGACGCGGCCTTCTCGAAGTCCTGCGCGTCGATCGCGCTCTCCTTCTCGCGGCGCACGTCGGCGATCTTCTCGTCGAACTCGCGCAGGTCCGGCGGCGCGGTCATCCGGCGGATGCGCATCCGGGAGCCGGCCTCGTCGATCAGGTCGATCGCCTTGTCCGGCAGGAAGCGGTCCGAGATGTACCGGTCGGCCAGGGTGGCGGCGGCGACCAGGGCGGCGTCCGTGATGGAGACCCGGTGGTGGGCCTCGTAGCGGTCGCGCAGACCCTTGAGGATCTCGATGGTGTGCGGCAGCGAGGGCTCCGCGACCTGGATCGGCTGGAAGCGGCGCTCCAGCGCGGCGTCCTTCTCCAGGTGCTTGCGGTACTCGTCCAGGGTGGTGGCACCGATGGTCTGCAGCTCGCCACGGGCCAGCATCGGCTTGAGGATGCTGGCGGCGTCGATGGCGCCCTCGGCGGCGCCCGCGCCGACCAGGGTGTGCAGCTCGTCGATGAACAGGATGATGTCGCCGCGGGTGCGGATCTCCTTGAGCACCTTCTTCAGGCGCTCCTCGAAGTCACCGCGGTAGCGCGAGCCGGCCACCAGGGCGCCCAGGTCCAGCGTGTAGAGCTGCTTGTCCTTGAGCGTCTCCGGGACCTCGCCCTTGACGATCGCCTGCGCCAGGCCCTCGACCACGGCGGTCTTGCCGACGCCGGGCTCACCGATCAGGACCGGGTTGTTCTTGGTGCGGCGGGACAGCACCTGCATGACCCGCTCGATCTCCTTCTCGCGCCCGATGACCGGGTCGAGCTTGGCCTCGCGGGCGGCCTGGGTGAGGTTGCGGCCGAACTGGTCCAGGACCAGCGAGGTCGACGGGGTGCCCTCGGCGGGCCCGCCGGCCGTGGCCGACTCCTTGCCGCCGCTGGTCTGGTAACCGGACAGCAGCTGGATGACCTGCTGGCGCACCCGGTTCAGGTCGGCGCCCAGCTTCACCAGGACCTGGGCGGCGACGCCCTCGCCCTCGCGGATCAGGCCGAGCAGGATGTGCTCGGTGCCGATGTAGTTGTGGCCGAGCTGCAGGGCCTCCCGGAGCGACAGCTCCAGGACCTTCTTCGCCCGGGGGGTGAAGGGAATGTGACCGGACGGGGCCTGCTGGCCCTGGCCGATGATCTCCTCGACCTGCTGGCGTACGGCCTCAAGAGAAATCCCGAGGCTCTCCAGGGCCTTGGCGGCGACGCCCTCGCCCTCGTGGATCAGACCCAGGAGGATGTGCTCGGTGCCGATGTAGTTGTGGTTGAGCATCCGGGCTTCTTCCTGAGCCAGGACGACAACCCGCCGCGCGCGGTCGGTGAACCTCTCGAACATCGTTTATCGCTCCTCAGAGCGGTCGGGCAGTTCGGGGTCCGTCCCCGCCCTGTCCTTCCGCATGCTAGTCCCGCTCAGCGGCGCGGCCCACGGATTCACTCCCCGGTAGAGGAGCGAGATGCAGCGCGACCAGCCGACACCAATCCCAACCTGATGCTGGGAATCGGTGTTCCCACAGGTGGGCCGGATGCACCGGAAACCGCTACGCCATCGGCGAACAAGAGCCGCCGGGGCGGAGCCGGACCATCTACGGCCGGTCGCACTTACTGCCCCTGGACGGGTCGAAGAACCCGGCCACCTGCATTCATACCCGGTATCGGGGCGGTTCTCGCGCAGTTTCCGCGGTGGCGGTGTTCGCCTGGCGAGAAGTCCGGCCGCGGTGACGGTGGTTCAACGGCGGTCGGGAGGTCCGGTACGCCGTCCCGATGGTGTCCGCGTTACCGCTTCGCCTCTACAGCGTTGCACAGCTTGTGATTGTTCCGCCGCCCGAGCCCGAAGCCCCGGACGCCCCCGGTGCCGGCGGCACGGCGGCCGTGCGGACGTGCGCCGCGGGGCGCGGAGGAGCCTCCTCCGCGCCCCGCGCGTGTGTCGTCGGCGCCGTTCGCGGCCGCCGGGGCCCCGCACCCGCTCCGGTGGGCCGGCGGCGCCGGGGTCAGGCCGCGTTGGCCTTGTCGTAGGCCTCGCGGACCGTGCTCGGCACCCGGCCGCGGTCGTTGACTTCCATGCCCTGCTCCTTGGCCCACGCGCGGATCTTCGCGGTGTCGGGAGCGCTGCCGGACGGACGCGCCGCGGTGCCGCGGCCCGGACGCCGGGCGCCGGCGAGACGGCCGCTCTGCTTGCGCCCCTTCTCCACGTAGGGCGCCAGCAGACCGCGCAGCTTGTCCGCGTTGGCGCTCTTCAGGTCGATCTCGTAGGCAACGCCGTCCAGCGCGAACGTCACCGTCTCGTCCGCCGAACCGCCCTCGAGATCGTCTTCAAGAATGACCTGCACCCTCTGTGCCACGGGCTTCCCTTTCCGCTAAACGACCCATTGCCTAAGGAAAGGAAAGCGCCTTTCTCCGGAAAACACAAACCCCTGACCGGCACGGAGCCGCTCAGAGGTGCAGCAGCATGCGCGAGTTGCCCAACGTGTTGGGCTTGACCCGCTCCAGGTCAAGGAACTCCGCGACACCTTCATCGTACGAGCGGAGGAGTTCTTCATAGACATCCGTAGCGATCGCCGCCGGGTCTGTCGTACCATCATCGGTTTCCTGGAGCTCCCCGATCTCGACGAAACCGTGTTTCGCGAAGAACGGAACCTCGAACGTCAAGCAGAAAATCCGACGGACGCCGAGCCAGCGGGCCGTCTGCACCAGCTTCTCCAGCAGCAGATGCCCGATCCCGAAGCCCCGGCAGGACGGATCGACCGCGAGCGTACGGACCTCGGCGAGGTCCTCCCACATCACGTGCAGGGCGCCGCAGGCCACCACCGCGCCGTTGTCGTCGCGTTCCGCGACCCAGAACTCCTGCACGGATTCGAACAGTGTGACAGTGGGCTTGTCCAGCAGAATGCCGTCGCGCGAGTAGGCGTCGATGAGCCCGCGTACGGCCCGTACGTCCGTGGTCCGCGCGCGGCGGATGGTGACCTCCATGGCGGGACGTTATCGCGTCGCCCCCGGCGCGGTCTCCCCGGTATCCGGTCCGGTGCTATCCGGTGCGTCCTGCGCGGAATCCCCGGCGGGCGGATCGGACGGGAACAGAGCGGCCACCCGCAAGGCGTCCCTGAGTGCCTCGCGCTGCTCGGGCGACATCAGGCCGAAGAAGTGCACCAGGGCCGCCGCGGGATTGTCGCTGGTGGCCCACGCGTCGTTCATCAGAGCCGCCGTGTACGCCTCGCGCGAGGAGACCGGCTCATATCGATAGGCCCGGCCGGCCCGCTCGCGGCGCAGCCAGCCCTTTCTGTGCAGCTTGTCCAGGACGGTCATCACCGTGGTGTACGCGATTTCGCGTTCCGACTGCAGATCCAGGAGAACCTCGCGAACCGTCACCGGTCGGTTCCACCGCCACACCCGGGTCATGATGGCGTTCTCAAGTTCGCCGAGTTGCCGGACCATAGTGCCGCCAGGATAGGGAGTGAATGGGGCAAATCTTGTGAAGTGCGCCAAACCGGCGCGCCGCCACCCCCGGGAATCGGGAATGGCGGCGCGTAGCCGTTCTCGGGCGGCTGACGGCGTCAGTCGCGGGTTCGCTCGCGGGGAAGGCCCCGGGACGCTCCCCCGAGGGCCCGGGAAGGGCCGGGCCCCCCGGGAGCTCAGTCGATGTCTTCCTTGGCCTTCTGGGCCCCGCCCTGGCTGCGGATGATGGCCCGCACCAGGAAGCCGAAGCCGATCGCCATGACCAGCGGCGGCACGATCGCGCTGACGTAGTCCATCAGGTCACTCCTCCTCGGTCTTCTCCGCCGTCGCGGCGGAAGCCCTGGGCTCCGGCTTCACCAGCGGGAAGAGCACGGTCTCCCGGATGTTCTTGCCGGTCAGCAGCATGATCAGGCGGTCCACGCCGAGGCCGAGGCCACCGGTGGGGGGCATCGCGTACTCCAGGGCGCGCAGGAAGTCCTCGTCCACCTGCATCGCCTCGACGTCGCCGCCGGCCGCCAGCAGGGACTGCGCGGTGAGGCGGGCGCGCTGCTCGACCGGGTCGATCAGCTCGGAGTAGGCGGTGCCGATCTCGGTGCCGAAGATCACCAGGTCCCACTTCTCGGCCACGCCCGCGACGCTGCGGTGCTGGCGGGTCAGCGGGGAGACCTCGGTCGGGTAGTCCTTGATGAAGGTCGGCCGGACGGCGTTCTCCTCCAGCAGGCGCTCGACCATCTCCAGCACGATCTGGCCGTGGCCCCAGCTCTTCTCGAACGGGATGTCGTGGTCGAAGGCCAGCTTGCGCAGCTCCTCGACGCTGGTCTCCGGGGTGACCTCGACGCCCAGGTGGGCGGAGATGCCCGGGTAGACGCTGACCTCCTCCCACGGCTCGGCCAGGTCGATCTCGTGCTCCACGCCGTGCGGGTCCAGGCCCTTGATCACCGTGGTGCCCAGGGCGTCCCGGGCGGCGTTGATGATCGTCTCGCGGATCAGCTCGGCCTGGGTGTTGTAGTCGCCGTAGGCCTCGTACGACTCCAGCGAGGTGAACTCCGGGTTGTGGGTGGAGTCCGCGCCCTCGTTGCGGAAGTTGCGGTTGATCTCGAAGACCTTCTCGGCGCCGCCGACCACCAGCCGCTTGAGGTACAGCTCGGGCGCGATGCGCATGTAGAGGTCGATGTCGTACGCGTTGATGTGGGTCTTGAACGGACGGGCGTTGGCGCCGCCGTGCACGGGCTGCAGCATCGGGGTCTCGACCTCGATGTAGCCGCGGTCCTCGTAGGTGCGGCGGATCGAGCGGACGACCTTGCTGCGCAGGTGCAGGATCTCGCGGGCTTCGGGGTTCACGATCAGGTCGACGTAGCGCTGGCGGACCCGGGCCTCCGGGTCGGTCAGGCCCTTGTGCTTGTCCGGCAGCGGGCGCAGGCACTTGGCGGTGAGCTCCCAGCGGTCCACCATCACCGACAGCTCGCCGCGCTTGGAGGTGATCACCTCGCCCTCGACGCCGACCTGGTCGCCGAGGTCGATGTCGGACTTCCAGGCCGCCAGCCGCTCGGCGCCCAGCTTGTCCAGGGAGAGCATCACCTGGAGGTCGCCGGTGCCGTCGCGCAGGGTGGCGAAGCAGAGCTTGCCGCCGGTGCGGGAGAGGATCACCCGGCCGGTGATGCCGGCGCGCTCGCCGGTCGCGGTGTCGGGCTCCAGGTCCGGGTGCTTGGCTCGGAGGTCCGCGATGGTGCTGGTGCGGGGGAAGCCGACCGGGTACGGGTCGACGCCGGCGTCGCGGAGCCGGTCCAGCTTCTCGCGCCGGACGCGCATCTGCTCGGGAAGGTCGTCGGTCGCGGGAATAACGCTCTGATCGCTCACCCCACAAGGGTAGCCAGCCGTACACCGTGCTCCGCGACCGGATAAGCGTGAGGGGAGACCGTCGGCGGGACGGTCTCCCCTCGGAGTGCGGGGGCTCAGCCGGTGCCGGTGCGGAGTTCGATCTCCTCCGGGGTCTCGTCGGCCGGTGGGGCGGGGTGGGCCGGCGGCTTGGGTCGGCGGCCGAAGAGCTCGGCCGGGGTGGGCATCCGGTGCGGGCGGGGCGGGTTCTTCGCGGCGGCGGGCTGCTCCGAGCCGGAGTCGGTGCTGCTCATCGTGGTCCGTCCTCCTACAGGGGTGGGGTGACTGCTCGGGGGTGCGGCGGGGTTCGGTACGGCCACCAGGTGGCGCGGCTGCCCGGTGGTGAGGGCGAGCCGTTCGCGGACCGCGGCCTCGGCCAGCGCGTGGCAGCGCCCGGCCAGCCGGGAGCGGCGGGCCCGCTCGCCCTGGCCGCAGGGCTGGCGGGTCAGCCCGCGCAGCGCGGTGAGGTCTTCGGGGCCGGGCAGGTAGCCGTCGGTCACGGCTTCCTCCAGGCGCTCCAAGTAACCGGGGGCGCTACCGGGCAGGGCGGAGCGGTAGCGGCCGAGGTCGGCGAGCAGGAAGGCGCGCAGTCGGCCGCCCTCCTGGACGGCCTCGTCGATCGCCTCGGTCAGACGCAGGGCCTCCTGGACGTCCTCCGCCCAGAGCTCGGCGCCCGGCCCGGCGAACGCCGTCCGGTCGGGCCCCTGGCGGTGGATGGAGAGGGCAGGGTGCAGGGCTTGGGCGAGGGCTCGGCGCAGCACGCGGACTTCGTCGGCGCTGAAGGCCATGCCGCCGCGCGATCCGTGTGGCGTAGGCATGGGTTGACACTACGTGAGGAATATCCGATTTGTCGGTAACGTCGCGCTGAATTCCCCACGTTCGGCCCGCTGAAAAAACCTTTCGCCCGAGCTGTAACGCGCGTAAGGGTGAACCAGGTCATCCAGATGTCGGGGGAGGACGAGGGAGGGGACCGGGCGCTATGAATCCGGACGGCCAGGAGAAGAAGGCCGCGACGGATCCGCGCTGGCAGCGGCGCTGCGGGACAGCCCACCGCTGCCGGGGGTGCGCCGTCCGTCCCGCCGGGCCCTGACCGGCGGTCAGCTCGTCCGGTTGCGCTCCCACACCAGGCGCAGGCCGATCAGGGTCAGCCAGGGCTCGTGCACGTCGATGGTGGTGGCCTCGCCGAGGACCAGGGGAGCGAGGCCGCCGGTGGCGATCACCTGGACGTCGTCCGGGTCCTTGGCCAGCTCCCGGGCCATCCGCTCGACCAGTCCGTCGACCTGCCCGGCGAAGCCGTAGAGGATGCCGGACTGCATGCCCTCGACGGTGTTCTTGCCGATCACGTTGCGCGGGCGGGCCAGCTCGATCTTGCGCAGCTGGGCGCCCCGGACGCCGAGCGCCTCGACCGAGATCTCGATGCCGGGGGCGATCGCCCCGCCGACGTAGTCGCCGCGGGCGTTGACGGCGTCGAAGGTGGTCGCGGTGCCGAAGTCGACCACGATGCACGGGCCGCCGTACAGGTGGTTGGCGGCCAGCGCGTTGACGATCCGGTCCGCGCCGACCTCCTTCGGGTTGTCCATCAGGACGTGCACCCCGGTCTTCACGCCGGGCTCCACGATCACCGCGGGGACGTCGCCGTAGTAACGGCGGGTCACCTCGCGGAGCTCGTGGAGCACGGCGGGAACGGAGGAGCAGATCGCCAGGCCCTCCACCGCGGCCTCCCGGGCCGCGGTGTGGTTGCCCATCAACCCCTGCAGCAGCACCGCCAGTTCATCGGCCGTGCGGCGCGGATCGGTGGAGATCCGCCAGTGTTCCACCACGTCCTCGCCGTCGAACAGGCCGAGTGTGGTCTGGGTGTTGCCGACGTCGATGGTGAGGAGCATGGGGCGCTTTCTGCGAGTCGGGACAGGGTCGGGGCAGGGGCTGCTCTCGACCTGACGGTCAGGCGCGCAGGTCCAGGCCGATGTCCAGGATCGGCGAGGAGTGGGTCAGCGCGCCCACGGCCAGGTAGTCGACACCAGTCTGGGCGACCTCGCGCGCGCTGGCCAGGGTCAGTCCGCCGGAGGCCTCCAGCTTCGCCCGGCCGGCCACCAGCGTGACGGCCTCCTTCAGCTGCTCGACGGTGAAGTTGTCCAGCAGGATCAGGTCCGCACCGGCCTCCAGCACCGGCGGGATCTGCTCCAGGGCGTCCACCTCGACCTCGACCGGCAGCTCCGGGTACGCGGCCCGGACGGCCCGGAAGGCCTCGGCCACGCCGCCGGCGGCGACCACGTGGTTGTCCTTCACCAGGGCGGCGTCCGAGAGCGCCATCCGGTGGTTGGCGCCGCCGCCGCAGCGCACCGCGAACTTCTCCAGCGCGCGCAGGCCCGGGGTGGTCTTGCGGGTGTCCCGGACCACCGCGCCGGTGCCCTCCAGGGCGTCCACCCAGGCCCGGGTCGCGGTGGCGATGCCGGACAGGTGGCAGAGCAGGTTGAGCGCGCTGCGCTCGGCGGTCAGCAGGTCGCGGGTACGGGAGCGGACCGACAGCAGCACCTGGCCGGCCTCGACCCGGTCGCCGTCCTGGACGTGCCGCTCGACCTCGAACTCCTCCTCGCAGATCAGCGAGACGACCGCCTCGGCGACCCGCAGACCGGCCACCACACCGGCCTGGCGGGCGGTGAAGTCGGCGGTCGCGACCGCGTCGGCGGGCACGGTGGCCACCGAGGTGACGTCCTCGCCGCCGGCCAGGTCCTCGGCCAGCGCCAGGGTGGCGATGTCCTCGACCTCGATCGGGTCCAGCCCGGCCTGCTCCAGCAGCTCGGCCAGCTGCGGGTCCAGGCCGGTCTCGTAGCCCTCGCCGTCCCCGCAGGCGCAGCCGTCGCCGCAGCCGCCGGCCTGGTCGGCCAGGGGGAGTTCCTCGTGGGAGTGGGTCATGGTTCTACTGCTCCTCAGGGGTGCTGACGGGGTCGCCGGAGGCGGTCAGGGTGGTGATCAGGTGGCGCCGCCAGTGGGCGTCGTCGCGCTCGGGGAAGTCCTCGCGCCAGTGGCAGCCGCGGGTCTCCTCGCGCTGCGCGGCGGCCGCGACCAGGGCGGTGGCGACCAGCAGCAGGTTGGCGGCCTCCCAGGTCTCCACCCGGGGGTCGGCCGGCTTCTCCTCGGCCATGTGCGCGTGGGCCTGCTCGGCGAGCAGGGCCAGTCCGGCCGCGGTGTCGGCCATCGAGGCGGCCGAGCGCAGGATCCCCGCGCCCCGCGACATCAGCCGCTGGATCTCGGCCCGGGCCTCGGAGCCCGGCAGCGGCACCGGGTGCGCGGCCCGCGCCGCGGCGACGTCCACCGTGCGCTCGGGCAGCTCGCCGGCCGCGTGCAGCTCCGCCAGGTCGGCGGCGATCCGCTCGGCGAAGACCAGGCCCTCCAGCAGCGAGTTGGAGGCCAGCCGGTTGGCGCCGTGCACTCCGGTGCAGGCGACCTCGCCGCAGGCGTACAGGCCGGGGACGCTGGTGCGGCCGTGCCGGTCGGTGCGGATGCCGCCGGAGGCGAAGTGCGCGGCCGGGGCGATCGGGATCGGCTCGGTGACCGGGTCGATGCCGTTGGCGCGGCAGAAGGCGAGGATGGTGGGGAAGCGGTGCTCCCACATCTCGGCGCCGAAGTGCCGCCCGTCCAGGTACATGTGCTCGGCGCCCTGTTCCTGCATGCGCCGGGTGATGGCCTTGGCGACGATGTCGCGGGGGGCCAGCTCGGCCAGCTCGTGCTGCCCGACCATGAAGCGGACGCCGTCCGCGTCCACCAGGTGGGCGCCCTCGCCGCGGACGGCCTCGGAGACCAGCGGCTGCTGGCCCTCGGCCTCCGGGCCGAGCCAGAGCACGGTGGGGTGGAACTGGACGAACTCCAGGTCGGTGACGGCGGCGCCGGCCCGCAGGGCCAGTGCCACGCCGTCGCCGGTGGAGACCGCCGGGTTGGTGGTGGCGGAGAAGACCTGGCCCATGCCGCCGGTGGCGAGCACCACCGCGCGGGCCCGGACGGCGCCGACGCCGTCGCGCTGGCCCTCGCCCATCACGTGCAGGGTCAGCCCGGCGGCGTGGCCCTCGGCGTCGGTCAGCAGGTCGAGGACGAGCGCGTGCTCGATCAGCTCGATGTCCGGGTCGGTGCGGACGGCGGCGACCAGGGCGCGCGATATCTCGGCGCCGGTCGCGTCCCCGCCCGCGTGGACGATCCGGCGGCGGTGGTGGCCGCCCTCGCGGGTCAGCAGGATCTCGCCGTCCTCGCCCCGGTCGAACAGGGCGCCGGTGGAGATCAGTCGGCGGACGGCGTCCGGGCCCTCGGTGACCAGGGTGCGGACGGCCTCCTCGTCGCAGACGCCGGCGCCGGCCACCAGGGTGTCGTCCAGGTGCTGCTCGGGGGTGTCCCCCTCGCCCAGGGCGGCCGCGACGCCGCCCTGGGCCCAGCGGGTCGAGCCCTCGTCCAGCACGGCTTTGGTGACCACCAGGGCCCGCAGGCCGGCCTTGCGGACGTTGAGGGCGACGGTGAGACCGGCCACCCCGGAGCCGACCACGACCACGTCGGTGGTGGTGGTCCACCCGGGGGTCGGGGCGGTGAGGCGATGCGTGACGGACATGGCTCAGTGGCTCCTTCAGCGCGTGGCCGCGGCGGCCGCGCCGTCGCCACCGTACGCCTGGTCGCCGCGGAGCAGTCCGGTGCCCTCCTGGGCCTCGGCGGGGTCGCCGCCCAGGCCGGTGATCCGGTTCCGCTCGTCCACGAAGACGATCTTCGGCTCGTAGCCCTTGGCCTCGGCCGTGTCCATCTGCCCGTAGGCGATGAGTATGACCAGGTCGCCGGGGTGGACCAGGCGGGCGGCGGCGCCGTTGATGCCGATCACGCCGGTGCCGCGCGGGCCGGCGATCGTGTACGTCTCCAGCCGGGCGCCGTTGTTGATGTCGACGATGTGGACCAGCTCGCCGGGGAGCAGGTCGGCGGCGTCGAGCAGGTCCTCGTCCACCGTGACGGAGCCGACGTAGTGCAGGTCGGCCTGGGTCACGGTGGCCCGGTGGATCTTGGACTTGAGCATGGTGCGGAGCATGGGGTCACGCCTCCAGTGAGTGCATGCCTGAGAAGGGATCTTGCTACCGGTGTTCAGCGAACGATGATGCGAACGTTGTCGATCAGGCGGGTCGAGCCCACCTTCGCGGCGACGGCCAGCACCGCCTCGCCCTGGAAGTCGTCCGCCGCCTCGGTGAAGTCGTGCGGGTCGATCAGGGCGAGGTAGTCAAGGGTGACACCCTCGGCGCCGTCCAGGACGGCCGAGGCGGCCTCGCGCACGGCCTTCGGGCCCTGCGCGGCGACGTCACGGCCGGCGAACAGGGCCTTGGAGAGGGCGAGGGCGCGGGTGCGCTCCTCCTCGGAGAGGTAGCGGTTGCGCGAGGACAGCGCCAGGCCGTCCTCCTCGCGGACGGTCGGCACGCCGACGATCTCGACGTCGAAGTCCAGGTCGGCGACCATCCGCTGGACGACCGCGAGCTGCTGGGCGTCCTTCTCGCCGAAGAAGGCGAAGTCCGGGTCGGTGATGTGCAGCAGCTTGGCGACCACGGTCAGCACGCCGTCGAAGTGGCCGGGCCGGGTGGCGCCCTCGAAGCGCTCGCCCATCGGGCCGGCCGCCAGGCGCACCTGCGGCTCGCCGTTCGGGTAGACCTCCTCGACGGAGGGCGCGAAGACCACGTCGGCGCCGTTGTCCTCGGCCAGCCGCACGTCGTCGTCGAGGGTGCGCGGGTAGCGCTCCAGGTCCTCGGACGGGCCGAACTGCAGCGGGTTGACGAAGACCGTCACCGCGACCCGGCCCTCCCGGCCGACCTGCTTGCGGGCGGCCCGGATCAGCGCGGCGTGGCCCTCGTGCAGGGCGCCCATGGTCATCACGACGGCGTTGTCCACCGGCTGCTCGTCCGGCCAGAACGCGGCCTCGAAGTCGTCCACGGTGCGGGTGACGACGGCCCGGTGGACCTTCGGCGTCCGCTGGGGCTTGCTTCGCTGGGCCTTGCCCGCCATTCCTGCGCTCCTTCGATCATTCGGCTGCGCGCTGTGCCGCCGTCTTGTTGCGCTCCGTCCCGTGCGGTAACGCGCCGGGCAGGGCTTGTCCGTCATGAGGCCGCTTCGGCGGCCGGGTGAGAAGCCCCGGCTCAGGCCGGGGAGGAGTCACCTGGCTTCTCCTCGTTGAGGATGTCGAGAAGCGCGGCCGCAGTGTCGGTCGAGAGAGTCCCGTTGGCCACCGCCCGCTGGGCGGTGGCGCGGGCCATTGCACGATACGCCGCCGGGATGTCCGGGGACACCGTACTGAGCTGCGCCAGATGGCGCCGCACGGTGCCCGCGTCGCCCCGGGCGACCGGGCCGGTGAGGGCCGCGTCGCCGGAGCGCAGGCTGTTGTCCAGGGCCGCGCCGAGCAGCGGGCCGAGCATCCGGCCGGGCTCGGCGACGCCGGCCGTGCGCAGCAGCTCCATCGCCTGGGCGACCAGGGTGACCAGGTGGTTCGCGCCGTGCGCGAGGGCGGTGTGGTAGAGCGGTCGGACCTCCTCGGGCACCCACTCGGGCTCCCCGCCCATCTCCACCACCAGCGCCTCGGCGACCGGCCGCAGCTCCTCGGGGGCGGTCACGCCGAACGGGCAGCCGGCCAGCCGGGCCAGGTCGACGGAGGTGCCGGTGAAGGTCATCGCCGGGTGCAGGGCCAGCGGCAGCGCCCCGGCCCGGGTGGCGGGCTCCAGGATGCCGACGCCGTGCGCGCCGGAGGTGTGCACCAGCAGCTGGCCGGGGCGGACGGCGCCGGTGGCGGCGAGGCCGGCCACCAGGTCGGCCAGCGCGTCGTCCGGGACGGTCAGCAGGACCAGGTCGGCGGCGGCCATGACCTGCGGCGGGGTGACGATCCGCACGCCCGGCAGCAGCGCGTCCGCGCGGCGGCGGGAGGCGGCGGAGACCCCGGAGGCGGCGACCACGGTGTGCCCGGCGAGCTGCAGCGCGGCGCCCAGCGCGGGGCCGACCCGGCCGGTGCCGACCACGCCGACGGCCAGGCGGGCCGGTCGGTTGCCGGGGTCGCTCGGGTCGCCGAAGTCGGCGAAGTCGGACGAACTCATGCGCCCACCTCGCTGCGCTCGGCGGTCGCTTCGCGAAACGCGCACCTCTTGACGGTTCGCTCGCTGCGCTCGCTCATGCGCCCACCTCGCTGCGCTCGGCGGTCGCTTCGCGAAACGCGCACCTCTTGACGGTTCGCTCGCTGCGCTCGCTCACGGCCCACCCTTGTCCTGAATGACCGTTCCAGTCCTCAACGGGTACCGGACGTACCGCCCCAGTGTACGGGCGCGTCAGTCCGCCGCCCCGGCCCGGATCAGTCCGGCCTCGTAGGCCAGCACCACGGCCTGGACCCGGTCGCGCAGCCCGAGCTTGGCCAGGATCCGGCCGACGTGGGTCTTCACGGTGGCCTCGGAGAGCACCAGCCGGGCCGCGATCTCGCCGTTCGACAGACCCTGGGCGACCAGCAGGAACACCTCCCGCTCGCGCTCGGTCAGCGGGCCGAGGACGTCCGAGCCGGGCGCGCTCTGCGGGGTGGGCAGCACCTCGGCGAAGCGGTCGATCATCCGGCGGGTGGTGGTCGGGGCGACCACCGCGTCACCGCCGTGCACCGCGCGGATCGCGGCCACCAGCTCGGTCGGCGGGACGTCCTTGAGTAGGAAGCCGCTGGCCCCGGCCTTGAGCGCGGCGAAGGCGTACTCGTCCAGGTCGAAGGTGGTGAGGATGAGCACGTGCGGGGCGTTCGGCAGCGGGCTGCCGTCCTCGGCCAGGCAGATCCGGCGGGTCGCCTGCACCCCGTCCAGGCGCGGCATCCGCACGTCCATCAGGATCACGTCCACCGGCGTGTGCCGCAGCAGCTCCACGGCCTGCGCGCCGTCGCCGGCCTCGGCGGCGATCTCGATGTCGCCCTGGGACTGGAGGATCATCCGGAAGCCGGTGCGCAGCAGCTCCTGGTCGTCGACGAGCATCACGCGGATGGTCAAGATGGCTCCTAAAGGGGGCGGGGGGTCATTGTGCGGCCTTGAGCGGGAGGATGGCGCGGATCCGGAAGCCGCCGCCGGGACGGGGGCCCACGTCGAGGCTGCCGCTGACCATGCCGACCCGCTCGCGCATGCCGATCAGGCCGTGGCCCAGACCGTCCGTTCCGCCGGCGGCCAGCTGTTCGTCGGTGCTGCCGCGCCCGTCGTCCTCCACCAGGACGGCCAGCTCGCGTTCGCCGAAGTCGACCGCGACCCGGGCGTGCACGTCGGGGCCGCCGTGCTTGCGGACGTTGGTCAGCGCCTCCTGGACGATCCGGTAGACCGTCAGCTCGACGCCGCGCGGCAGTTCGCGCGGGTGCCCGGAGGTCGCGTAGTCCACCTGCAGCCCGGCCGTACGGACCTGTTCCAGCAGCTCCGGCAGCTCCTCGACGCCCGGCTGGGGGACGTACTCCTCGGCGGTGTCGGCGGTGCGCAGCACGCCCAGCAGGCGGCGCATCTCGACCAGCGCCTGCCGTCCGGTGGAGGCGATCGTGCCGAGCGCCTCCTTCGCCTGCTGGGGGGAGTTGTCGAGGACGTACGCGGCGCCGTCGGCCTGGACGATCATCACCGAGACGTTGTGCGCCACCACGTCGTGCAGTTCGCGGGCGATCCGGGCGCGCTCGGCGGCGACCGCCACCTTGGCCTGGGCGTCCCGCTCGCGCTCCAGGCGGGACGCGCGGTCCTCCAGCTCGGTCAGGTAGGCGCGGCGCACCCGGGTCAGCCGGCCCCAGGCCCAGCAGAGGATGAACGGGGTGCTCATCAGCACCATGATCACCACTGCTTCGCCGAGGTTGTACGGGCGGGAGTGAGCCTCGCCGGCCTGCACCGTCGTCTTCATCGGGTTCATCTGCCAGAACACCAGCGGCCCGGCGGACAGTCCGGCGGCCAGGGCCAGCCGGGAGGTCCACTTCTGGCCGAAGGCGGCGCCGGTGTAGGCGAAGACCAGGTAGGCGATGGCGGAGGCGCCCGGTTCGACGTCGGCGATCACCTGGGCGAGGGCGACGCCGGTGGCGGCGGCGACGGTGACGTCGGGGAAGCGTCGGCGGAAGACCATCAGCAGCGGCAGCAGCACCGCGACCAGGAGCCCGGCGTCGAGGCGCCAGCTGCTGTCGAACTCGTTGTTCGGCAGCAGACCGAGGAAGAGCACGATCGACGCCCAGGCGGCGTCGACCACCATGGGGTGACGGCGGAGCCAGGCGTTGAGTCGATGCACGTCTCAAGCCTAGGCAGTCGCGCGGCGTGCCCAGGTCCGCCGGTAGGGCGATCCGTCCTACTCCGTAGGTCGGAGAAGCCCCTTCTCCGGTTGGGAGGTGCTCCCGGAGGCCCGGTAGCGTCCCGCCCCATGACTTGGATGCGGTGGGCGCCCGCCATGGAACAGGCCCTGTACGACCCGGACGGCGGCTTCTACCGCAGGCCGGAGGGCCCGGCCGGGCACTTCCGTACCTCGGTGCACGCCTCGCCGAGGTTCGCCCGTGCGGTGGCCCGGCTGCTGCTGGAGGTTGACGAGGCCCTCGGTCGTCCGGAGGAGCTGGCCCTGGTCGACGTCGGGGCCGGGCGGGGGGAACTGCTGACCGGTGTGCTGGCCGAGCTGCCCGGCGAGGTGCTGGCGCGGCTGCGCCCGTACGGCGTGGAGCTCGCGGAGCGCCCGGCCGGGCTGCCGTCCACAGCCCTGTGGACGGACGCGCTGCCGCGCGGCCTGACCGGGCTGCTGTTCGCCAACGAGTGGCTGGACAACGTGCCGCTGGACGCCGGGGAGGTGGACGGGGACGGCGTGCTGCGCTACCGGGAGGTGGACACCGCCACCGGCGAGGAGCGCCTCGGCGAGCCGGTCTCGGCGGCGGACGCGGCCTGGGCCGAGCACTGGTGGCCGGTCGCCGAGCCCGGCGCGGTGGTGGAGTTCGGCGGCCCCCGGGACGCCGCCTGGGCGCGGGCCGTGGCCGGGCTGGAGCGCGGACTGGCCGTCGCCGTGGACTACGGGCACACCGCCGGTCGGCGGCCGCCGTTCGGGACGTACACCGGTTTCCGGGACGGCCGGGAGGTCGCCCCGGTGCCGGACGGCTCCTGCGACATCACCGCGCACGTCGCGCTGGACTCGATCGCGGTGCCCGGTCTCCACAGCCTGTGGACAACCCAGCGCGAGGCCCTGCGCGCGCTCGGGGTGAGCGGCGAACGCCCCCCGCTCGCGCTGGCCTCCACCGACCCGGCGGGCTACCTGCGGGCGCTGAGCGATGCGGGGGAGGGGGCCGAGCTGACCGACCCGGGCGGGCTGGGCGGCTTCGGATGGGTCTTGCAGACCGTCCACATGCCGCCCCTTGACATCTTTGAGAGGGCGGCGAGCTTGGAGCCGGCGCCGGGATGGCAGACTCTGGGTTCATGAGGGAGACCACGGTCGGCATCGGGGCGGGAGCCGAGAACTTCACCGGCGAGGCGGGCACCACCGACATGGTGCTCAACATCGGCCCGCAGCACCCGGCCACGCACGGCGTGCTGCGGCTGCGCCTGCTGCTCGACGGCGAGCGCATCGTCACCGCCGAGCCGGTGATCGGCTACATGCACCGGGGCGCGGAGAAGCTGTTCGAGGCCCGTGACTACCGGCAGATCATCATGCTGGCCAACCGGCACGACTGGCTCTCCGCCTTCTCCAACGAACTCGGCGTCGTCCTCGGCGTCGAGCGGATGCTCGGCATGGAGGTCCCCGAGCGGGCGGTGTGGATCCGCACCCTGCTGGCCGAGCTCAACCGGGTGCTCAACCACCTGATGTTCCTCGGCTCCTACCCGCTGGAGCTGGGCGGGATCACCCCGATCTTCCACTCCTTCCACGGCCGCGAGGACCTCCAGCACGTGCTGGAGGAGGCCTCCGGCGGCCGGATGCACTACATGTTCAACCGGGTCGGCGGCCTCAAGGAGGACCTCCCGGCCGGCTGGCTCGGCCGGGTCCGCACCGCCGTCGCCACTGTCCGCTCCCAGATGCCGGTCTTCGAGGACCTCGTCCTCGGCAACGAGATCTTCCGCGCCCGCACCGCCGGCGTCGGCGTCCTCACCCGGGCGCAGGCCGAGGCCTACGGCGTCAGCGGCCCGATCGCCCGGGCCAGCGGCCTCGACTTCGACCTGCGCCGCGACGAGCCCTACCTCGCGTACGGCTCCGAGGAGCTGCGGCAGGTGCTCACCGTGGTCACCCGCGAGGAGGGCGACTGCCTGGCCCGCTTCGAGTGCCTGCTGGAGCAGACCCTCAACGCGCTGGACCTCGCCGACGCCTGCCTCGACAAGCTCGCCACCCTGCCGCCCGGCCCGGTCAACCAGCGGCTGCCCAAGGTGCTCAAGGCACCCGAGGGCAGCACCTACGCGTGGACCGAGAACCCGCTCGGGATCAACGGCTACTACCTGGTCTCGCGCGGCGACAAGACGCCGTGGCGGCTCAAGCTGCGCTCGGCGTCCTTCAACAACATCCAGGCGCTGACCGAGCTGCTGCCCGGCACGCTGGTGGCGGACATGGTGGCGATCCTCGGGTCGATGTTCTTCGTGGTCGGCGACATCGACAAGTAGGCGGTACCGACGAGCAGGTCAGCTCCTCCTGGCCTTCTTGCCGGGGTCGGCCGGGTGCGGGGCCACCTTGCGGTCGCCCTTGGTGGCGATCCGCTCCTCGCACAGCCGGGCCAGCACCTCGTAGCCGGCCCGGCCCATCAGCTCGGTGAGCTCGGGGCGGTAGCTGACGTACACCGGCTCCGCGCCCTGGTGCGCCGCCGGGGCCCCGGTGCACCACCAGTGCAGGTCGTGGCCGCCCGGGCCCCAGCCGCGGCGGTCGTACTCGCCGATCGAGACCTGGAGGTAGCGGGTGTCGTCGGGGCGGTCGATCCAGTCGTAGGTACGGCGGATCGGCAGCTGCCAGCAGACGTCCGGCTTGGTCTCCAGCGGCTCGCGGCCCTCCTTGAGGGCCAGCGCGTGCAGGGCGCAGCCGGCGCCGCCCGCGAAGTCGGGGCTGTTCACGAAGATGCAGGCGCCGTTGACCCGGCGGGTCTGCCGGTCGCCGTCCTCGTCCAGCATGGTGATGCCGCCGTCGGACCTGATCCGGCCCTTGGCGTCGGTGCCCTCGGCGAAGTTCTCCCACAGCTCGGGGGTCAGCCGCGCCGCGTGCCCCAGGACGCGCTTCTCGTCGTCCTCGTCCGAGTAGTGCGCGCCCAGCGTGCAGCAGCCGTCCGACTCGCCGCGGCCCTCGCGGATGCCGTGGCAGCCCTGGCCGAAGACGCAGGACCAGCGGGAGGTCAGCCAGGTGAGGTCGCAGCGGAAGACCTGCTCCTCGTCGGCGGGGTCGGCGAACTCGACCCAGGCGCGCGGGAAGTCGAGCGGGACCTCGTCGCGCGGGATCTCGCGGCGCAGGGTCGGCATCGCGAGGTCGACGGGGGCGGGGGAGGCCGAGGGCTTCGCCTTGGCCTTCTTCTTGGACGTTTCTGCTGGTGCCACCCGGCAAGGGTAGAGCTTCGCGGGGGCGTACGGGCCGGTGGCCGCGCCCCGGGCGGCGTGAAGGCGGGGTGAAGAGGTCCGGCGGTCGGTACGGGGCGGACGGGAGCGTGCCTAGGATGGCGGCCGGTCCGCTACGGGGAGGTACGGGATGGCAGGCGGCAGCACCGGGACGTCCGACGGCGGCAGCGCCGGGTTCGTCATCAAGCCGTGGGAACTGCGCGGCGAGGGGCGGGAGTTCGAGAGGATCGGGCGCGAGCTGCGCAAGGCCGTCGGCGCCCTGGAGAAGGGCCTCGCCGCGCTCGGCGCGCCCTGGGGCGCGGACAAGCCGGGCAGCGCCTTCGCCGCCGTGTACGGCCCGGCGCACGGTGAACTCCTCGGCGGGCTCAAGGGGTTGGCCGGCGGGGTGGGCCGGGTCGGGGTCGGACTGCGCGCGATGGCCGAGCGGACCACCGACACCGACACCTCGACGGCGGACGGCTTCGGGGCGAAAGCCGACCCCGGGGCGTACCCGTCCGGGTCGGGGGTGTCACCTGCGGTGTACTCGGTTGCCGGGTCGGCAACCCCGGGGGCGGCGCCGGTCGTCCCCAAGGACATGTCGGTCTGAGCGGCCCGGCTCGAAGGGGGAGATGCGCGTGTCCCGGAAACTGCCCGAGGAACTGGTCCCGCTGCTGGCCAGGACCGGCCAGCCCTGGCCGCAGGCCGACGAGGAGGCGCTGCGCAAGGCGGCCGCGCTCTGGCGGGAGTTCGGCTCCGAGGCCGACCGGCTCACCCGCCGCTGCGGGGAGTCCGTCCAGCGGGTGACCTCCGACAACTCCGGCCACGCCGTCGAGTCCTTCACCGCGTACTGGCGGACCTTCAGCGGCGGCGGCAAGGGCCACCTGGACGACGCCCACACCGCGGTCGGGCTGGTCGGCACCGCCTTCGACACCGCCGCGCGGGCCGTGGACAGCTGCAAGGCCGAGATCATCGCCACCCTGCGGAACCTGGCCGCCGAACTCAAGCAGGCCCAGGAGCAGGCCGCCGAGGTCCAGCGGACCGCGGCCACGGTCGCCACGGCGGCGAAGACCGACGCCGGTACCGGGCGGACCGGGGTGTTCGGCGGCCTGCGGAAGGCCGTCACCGGCGTCGCGGACGGCGTGCGAACCGCCGCCACCACCCAGGTCGCCGCGGGCGTCGAGGACGTCGCGGTCGAGGCGGCCGGGCTGAAGATCGCCGGGCTGCTCGCCGAACTCGGCCGCAGCATGCAGGACGCCCTGTCCACCGCGCTCAAGGAGCCCGCCGCCGTCGCCCTGCTGCGACTCGGCACCACCGCGGGGACCGGGATCACCTCCGCCTCCTACCGCACCAAGGGCGGCTTCGACCCGCGCGCCGCCGGACTGCCCGCCGCACTCGGCGAGCCAGGGGTCCTCGGGGCGGACGGCACCGGGCTGGTCCTGCTCCCCGGCAAGGACGGCAAGCCCGTGGTCGGCGTGCCCGGGCTCAGCGTCGAGCTCGACGCCCACGGGCAGCCCGTCCTCGGCGCGGACGGCAAGCCCGTCGTCCTGCGCTCCGACGGCACCCCGGTCACCGACGCCGCCGGGCTGCTCGTGGTCACCGGGCCGGACGGCAAACCGGTGGTCGGGGTGGCGGACCTGGCCGTCCAGCGGGACGAGCACGGGAAGCCGGTGCTCACCGACGAGGCGGGCAGGCGACTGCACGGGCTGGCGCTGGCGGACCTGACGGATCCTCGGGCCGTGACGGGGGACCCGGGGACCGACCCCACGGCTGATCCGAAGCTCGGTCCGAAGGCCGATCCGAAGGCCTCGGGGCCGGTGACGGTGTCGGCCGTGGTGCCGGTGGTGGATCCGACGGTGGTGCCGTCGGTGGCGTCCTCCGTGTCCGCGGTGTCCTCCGTGGCTCCGTCCGAGGCCGCCGATCCCGTGGTCGCCGCCGCCCCGGCCTCGGGCTCCTCGTACGGCGGGTCGCACCGGGCCGCGGTGGCCGCCGTCTCCTCCGCTTCCCCGTCTTCCTCCTCTTCCTCCTCCGACTGGGCGCCGCCCGCGCGGGACGACGGTCCGGTGGTACGGTCCGCGCCCTCGCACCAGGGCGGCGGGTCGGTCGCGGCGGGCTGGTCGGACGGGGACTACCCGCTCCAGGCTCCCGCGCACGGCGGCGGTGGGGGTGGCGGTGGCAGCGCGCCGGTGACCGTGCGGACGGACTCGGTGAGCGCGCCGCCCGCACCCTCCGTCCCGCCGACCGTCCCGCCGTCCAGCGGCGGTCCCGGGTACGGCCCGACGCCGGACTCGCCCGCGCCCGCCCGGCACGTCGGGGCGGTCGGGGTGGCCGGGCCGTTCGGGACGCCGGCGTACGCGGGCGGCTACCCGATGGCCGGCCCGGTCGGGCCCGTCGGGCCCGGGCCGCTCGCGGCCGGCGTCGGGGGATCCCCCGTGCACATGGCGGCCCCCTTCGGCAGCGGCGTCGGGACGGGGGCGCCCGGAGGCGTCGTCGGCGGGGCGCCCGTGGCCGGCGCCCCGGCGGCGGGAGCGCCCGCGGCCGGCTCCCCCGGCCTCGTCGAGCCCCGGCCGGGCGTGCCCCGCACTCCGGTGGGGGCCGCGCCGCACCCGGTCGCCGCGCCCGGTCCGGTCGCCGCGCCGCCGCCCCCGGCCGAGCCGCCGGTCGTCGGCACCACCCCGGTCATCGGCCGGCCCGAACCGCACCACGCCGACGGCCGCCGCCGGGACACCGCCGCGGCCCTCGCCGACCCGACCCTGGCCTGGGGCGCCGTCCCCGTCGCCACCGCCCATGCGATGGCGCTCCAACTCGCCCTGCGCGCCCGGCGCGGCCCGCTCGCCGACGACCCCGAGCTCCGGCCGCGCACCATCGCGGACAGCCGCCCGTACGGCCTGCCCGGCGGGCTCGGGCCGGTCGACCCCCAGCACCAGGCCGAACTCGAACGCCGGATCCCCCGCGACGAGGACGACCTGCCCGCCCGCCACCCCGACCCGGCCGTCGGCGCCTGGACGGAGGCCGTCAACGCCGGCGGCTACCGCGAACCCGGCCGGGCCAACAACAGCCTGGAGATCGCCCTCTCCGCCGTCGACACCTACACCGGCCGCCCCACCTGCGCCGCCCCGCGCATCCCCACCGAGGGCGACGCCGGCGAACGCGGCGGCCGCGACCGCGCCGAACGCGAACTCGGCGCCCCCTTCCGCGACCTCGGCGACGGCGGCCGGGCCTTCACCCGCCTCGCCGACGAACTCCGCCGCGCCGGCCACGGAGCCCAGGCCGTCCTCCTCACCCTCGACGCCTACGGCCGCCCCCACGCCTGGAACGCCGTCAACCACCGGGACACCGTCACCTACCTCGACCACCAACTCGCCCGCCACAGCCCCACCCCCCTCCACCCCGCCACCCAAGGCCTCTGGGCCATCGCCCTCACCCCCGAAGGCCGCCCCCTCGACCTGGCTGCCGTTTGAGTTCTCCCCCACCGCGCGGTCGGGCCGCGCCACTCAGGCCCGACCGCGGGGCCGGCGTCTCCTTCAGCGGGGATCGCGTCCAGGTCCTCCACGGAAACCTGGGCGCCCACGACGCCCGGTAGGGGATGCCGTGGGCGCGGGGCTGGATGATGGTGGGATTCGGGTTCGATGACGGGGGTGACGGGGGTGGCTGGGTGATCTCGCGGGCGCAGGCGGTGGAGGCGGGGCATCGGTGGATCAACGGGGATCTGCCGCACGGGGCCGGGGTGGTGCGGCGGGTGTGTGCGCACGAGTTCGAGCTCGGGTGGGTGGTGTGGGCGGAGCCGGCGCGGGTGGAGGTGGACCCGCGGACGGGGGAGCGGCGGGCGCCGGAGGAGGTGGGGGCCGCGTGTGCCGTGGTGGACCGTGAGAGCGGGCGGTTCACGGTGTGGCCGTCGGTTCCGGTGGACGAAGTGGTGGGGCTCTACCGGGACTTCGTGGGGGCGGGCGGGTACGACCCGACCCTGCCGCCGGCGACCGGCCGGGGTGCCCGGGCCGAGCTGACGTACCGGGACGCCGCCGGCGAGACCCGTTCGCTGGCGCTGCGGTCCGCCGCCGGCCTGCCGCATCCGGCGTTGCGCGGCTGGTGGTGGCTGCGTGAGCAGGGGGTGGCGGCGGAGGACGTGCTGGCGGTGCGGACCGACCTGCGGCCGAGCGCGCTGCCCGGCGGCTACTGGGCGTACGCACTGGCGGCCGAACTCCCGCACCTGCGGCTGGACTTCGACCTTCCGTACGGCCCGCGCTCCGACCACCGGGCCGCCGCGGTACGGGAGTTGCCCGCGCCGCCGCAGGGGCCGGCCCGCAACCGGGTGCCGTTCCCGCGTGCCGTCCAGCCGCTGCCGCCGGAGCCGGACCGGGAGTTGGCGCGACGGCTCGCCGAACGGTTCGGCCCGGCGGGCGTGCGGCGTTTCGACCCGGCGGACGTGGCGCGGGTCGAGCTGCCCGGGGAAGCGGCCGCACTGCTGCTGGCGGTGGGGGTGCCGGTGGCCGTCGAAGGCTTCTTCGTGCTGCACCACCCGGGGCTGGAGGCGATCGGGGACGGCTCCCGTCCGGCCACCGTGCTCCCGCCGCTCGCCGCGCACCTGGCGGCGCTCGGCGGCGGCACCCGGGCGGCCGAGCGCGAGCGCCTCGCGTCCGCGGGGCAGCTGGTGCTGGGCTCGGACGGCTGGGCGGTCATCACCCTCGACGCCGAGCGGGGCACCGTCCGGGCGGTCGACCCCGACTACGGGACCGCCCGGCACTGCAACGCCGACCTGCGGTCCTTCGTCCGCTGCCTGGAGTTGTTCGCCGGCTGGTGGCCGGCTCTGCGCGGGCTCGACCCGGCCGCCGCGGGCGAGGCGGTGGACGTCCTGCAGCGGGCGCTGGTGGAACTGGACGGTACGGTCTACGACGATCCGGAGAACTGGTGGGCCGTCGTGGTGGAGCAGTTGTGGGACGGCCTGCTCTGATCAACCGAAGCAGCAGCTGGAGCGCCGAGCCGTGACCGCCTCGCCCCGCACCGCCCGGACGGCCGTCCTCGCCGCCCTCGCGGTCCTGGCCACCGGGTGCGCCGCCGGCGGCCCCGCGCTGCGGGCCCGGTCGGCCGCGGCGGCGCCGGTGTGCGAGTCCCCGGTGGTGATCGGGCACCGGGGTGCGCCGCGCAACGCGCCGGAGAACACCATGGCCTCCTTCGAGGCCGCCCTCGGCCAGGGCGCCGACTGGTTGGAGACCGACGTCCAGACCACCCGGGACGGCGTCCCGGTGCTGATGCACGACCCCTCCGTGGACCGCACCACCAACGGCAAGGGCGTCGTCGCGGACCTGACCGCCGCCCAGGTCGCCGCCCTACGGGTGACCGTCGGCCCCGGCCCGGCCCAGCCCGTCCCGACCCTGGAGGAACTGCTCAAGCGCCTCTCCGGCAGCCGCGCCACGCTGCTGATGGAGATCAAGTGGCAGCGCCCCGAGGCCGTCGCCCGGATCGCCCGGCTCGCGGGCGGCAGCGACGCGCACGTCGTCCTCTACTCCTTCTCCGCCGACCACCTGCGCCGGGCCCACGCCGTCGCGCCGGCCCTGCCGGTGGTGCTGATCCAGAGCGGCGGGATCGCCGATGATCCGGGCGACCTCAAGCTGGACGGCATCGCCCTGGACACGGGCCTCGCCAGCGCCGCCCGGATCGCCGCCGAGCGCAAGGCCGGGCGCGAGGTGTACGTGTGGACGCTGGACGACGAGGAGTCCTGGCAGTTGATGGCCGCTCGGGACGCCGACGGCCTGATCACCGACATCCCGGGCCCGGCCCGCCGCTGGGTGGACACCAACTGCCGCACCGGGCATCGGGCCGGACCGCGCGGGCACTGAGCCGCACGGACACGGAGCCGCACGGACACTGAGTCACGCGGACACTGAGCCGCACGGACAGCGATCGCACCCGGAACGGTCGGGAACGACCGGGACCAGCGCGAATACCGTCACAACCGATCTCCGGCGGGGTCGGATCGCGTAGCGTGGAGAGTTATGCGACTCGGTGTGCTCGACGTAGGTTCCAACACGGTCCACTTCCTCGTGGTGGACGCCCATCCGGGTGCCGCTCCGCTGCCCGCGTACTCCCACAAGGCCGAGCTGCGCCTGGCCGAGCTGCTGGACGAGTCCGGCGCGATAAGCGAGGCCGGGGTCGAGCGGTTGGTCGGTCACATCGCCTCCTCGCTGCGGGTCGCCGAGGACAAGGGCGTGGTCGACATCCTGCCCTTCGCCACCTCCGCCGTCCGCGAGGCCGCCAACGGCGAGCAGGTGCTGCGCCGGGTCGCCGCCGAGACCGGGGTCGAGCTGCGGGTGCTGTCCGGACAGGACGAGGCCCGGCTCACCTTCCTGGCCGTCCGCCGCTGGTTCGGCTGGTCATCGGGCCGGCTGCTCAACCTGGACATCGGCGGCGGCTCGCTGGAGATCGCCTGCGGCCTGGACGAGCAGCCGGACGTCGCCTGCTCCCTGCCGCTGGGCGCCGGCCGGCTGACGGCCGGCTGGCTGCCCGGGGACGTCGCCGACCCGGACGGGCTGCGCGAGCTGAGAAGGCACATCCGGGCCGAGATCGCCAACGTGGTCGGCGAGATCTCCCGGCTCGGGCAGCCGCAGCACGCCGTCGCCACCTCCAAGACCTTCAAGCAGCTGGCCCGGATGACCGGCGCCGCGGCCGCCGACGCCGGCCCGTACGCCGACCGCCGGCTCACCCGCAGCGGGCTGTCCGCCTGGCTGCCGCGGCTGTCCACGATGACCGTCGCCGAGCGCGCGCAGATCCCCGGCGTCTCCGAGGGCCGGGCCAAGCAGCTGCTGGCCGGGGCGCTGGTCGCGGACGCCGCGATGGACCTGTTCGGCCTGGAGGAGCTGGACGTCTGCCCGTGGGCGCTGCGCGAGGGCATCATTCTGCGCCAGCTGGACGCCATGGACAGCCCCGCCGACCGCCGCCGCCCCGCGCTCACGCCGTAACGCGGTCACCCCGCGCTCGCCCCGTAGCGCGCCCGCCGGGCGAACGTGCCGCCGGTCACTGCGCCGGGCATCCGGTCCCGTTCGGCGCGTGCTCCGCTTACGCTGTCTCCCGTGGTGCAACCAGCGGGCGAGGACGGGACGCGGGAGGGCCGCGCGCCCGGGGGCGGGCAGTCGCGGCCGGACGGTCCGCGCCGCCGGCTCGGCAATCCGGGCGCAGGCAAGGCGGTCAAGGGCGCCACCGCCGCCAAGGCCGCCAAGGCCGTCCAGGCGGCCCAGCGCACCGCTAAGAAGGCTGCCACCGCGACCGCCAGGAAGGCCACGGCGAAGAGGGCCGCGGCCCAGAAGACCACGGACGCGAAGACCACGGACGCGAAGACCACGGCGAAGCAGACCGCGAGGCAGCCGGCCGCCACCGTGAAGGAACCGCGGGAGACCCGCACCGCCCGGGCCGCCGGCGCCGCCAAGGCCGCCGTCCAGTCGGTGCGCTCGGTCAAGGCCGCCAAACGCGACGCCGCCCGCCCGCCGCTGCTGCGCACCACCGACCGGCTGGTGCTGCCCCAGCACCCCGCCCTGCACATCCCCGACACCAAGGTGGTCCTGTCCACCGCCTCGGTGTACCCGGCCAGCACCGCCGTGGCCTTCGAGCTGGCCGCCAAGCTCGGCTACGACGGGGTCGAGGTGATGGTCTGGAACGACCCGGTCAGCCAGGACATCGAGGCCCTGCGCCGGCTCTCCGACGCCCACCAGCTGCCGATCCTGGCCGTGCACGCGCCCTGCCTGCTGATCACCCAGCGGGTGTGGACCACCGACCCGTGGACCAAGCTGGTCCGGGCCCGGGCGGCGGCCGAGAAGCTCGGCGCGAGCGCCGTGGTCGTCCACCCGCCGTTCCGCTGGCAGCGCCAGTACGCCCGCGAGTTCGTCGAGGGCATCAACCGGATGGCGGGCGAGACCGACGTCCGCTTCGCCGTCGAGAACATGTACCCGTGGCGCTACCGCGACCGCGAGGTGCTCGCGTACGCCCCCGGCTGGGACGTCACCGACGAGGAGTACCGGCACTTCACCATCGACCTCTCGCACGTCGCCACCTCGCGGATCGACGCCTTCGCCATGGTCGAGCGGATGGGCGAGCGCCTCGCCCACGTCCACCTGGCCGACGGCAGCGGCTCCGGGAAGGACGAGCACCTGATCCCCGGCCGGGGCAAGCAGCCCTGCGCCGAGCTGCTGGAGCACCTGGCCCGCACCGGCTTCGACGGCCACGTGGTGCTGGAGGTCAACACCCGGCGCGCCGCGTCCCCCGCCGAACGCGAGGCCGATCTCGCCGAGGCCCTCGCCTTCACCCGCTTGCACCTGGCCACCCCCTCGCGCGTACGCTGATCCCGGGCCCGCGGGGGCGCGAACTTCCTTACCGAGGGGGAGCGGTGACGAACGGTCGACTTTTCAGCGAGCTCGGCAACTTCCGTGAACTGGCCCAGAGCTTCGGCTCGGTGGCCGCCGAGTACGACCGGGCCCGCCCGGGCTACCCGGACGAGCTGTTCGACGAACTGGAGCGGCTCTGGGGCCGCGGCCTCAAGGGGGCCCGGGTCCTGGACGTCGGCGCCGGCACCGGCATCGCGACCCGGCTGCTGGCCGCCCGCGGCGCGGACGTGATCGCCGTCGAGCCGTACGCCGGGATGGCCGCCCAGTTCCGGGCCGCCTCGCCGCAGCTCCCGCTGGTCCGCGGCAACGGCGACGACCTGCCCTTCCACGACGACTCCGCCGACCTGATCGGCTACGCCCAGGCCTTCCACTGGACCCGCCCCGAGCGCTCCGTCCCGGAGGCGATCCGGGTGCTGCGGCCCGGCGGCGCGCTCGCCGTCTGGTGGAACGTGCCCGACGAGACCGTGCCCTGGGTCCGGGCCCGGGTCGAGCGGCTGACCGCCGCGCTGCCCGGCCGGTACCACGGCTACGGCCGGATCACCGAGCACACCCGCCACTTCGCCCCGGCCGGGCTGGCGGTCGGGCACGCCCGGCTGCGCTGGGAGCGGCAGGTCACCGTCGAGCACGTGCTCACCGACCTCACCTCCCGCTCCTTCATGGCCCCGCTCACCCCCGAGGAGCGCGCCCCGATCCTGGCCGCCGAACGGGTGGCCCTGCGCGCCGACTTCCCGGACGGCGTCGTGGTCGAGCCGTTCATCCTGGACCTCACCGTGGCCGTCAAGCCCGGCTGACCTCAAGGGGCGACCGGGCCTGCCCGTATCCCGGACGGGCTGTCCGGCGGCCGGACGGCGGGCGTAGGCTCGGAAGCCACCAGCGGCCCCCGCACCTCCCTCTCCCGCGGGGAGCCGTCGCGAGCCCCGAAGGAGTGGAGCACAGTGCCCGAGCTGAGGTCCCGTACGGTCACCCACGGTCGCAACATGGCAGGCGCCCGGGCGCTTCTCCGGGCGGCCGGCGTAGCCCGCGAGGACTTCGGCAAGCCGATCATCGCGGTCGCCAACTCCTTCACCGAGTTCGTCCCCGGCCACACCCACCTGCAGCCGGTGGGCCGGATCGTCTCCGAGGCGATCAAGCAGGCGGGCGGCATCCCGCGCGAGTTCAACACCATCGCCGTGGACGACGGCATCGCGATGGGCCACGGCGGCATGCTCTACTCGCTGCCCTCGCGCGACCTGATCGCCGACTCGGTCGAGTACATGGTCAACGCGCACTGCGCCGACGCGCTGATCTGCATCTCCAACTGCGACAAGATCACCCCGGGCATGCTGATGGCCGCGCTGCGCCTCAACATCCCGACCGTGTTCGTCTCCGGCGGCCCGATGGAGGCCGGCAAGGCCACCCTGGTCGACGGCACCGTGCGCAAGCTGGACCTGGTCGACGCGATCTCCCAGGCGGTCAACGAGAACGTCTCCGACGAGGACATCGCGATCATCGAGGAGAACGCCTGCCCGACCTGCGGCTCGTGCTCCGGCATGTTCACCGCCAACTCGATGAACTGCCTCACCGAGGCGATCGGCCTCTCGCTGCCCGGCAACGGCTCGGTGCTCGCCACCCACACCGCCCGCCGGGCGCTGTACGAGAAGGCCGGCCGGACGGTCGTCGGGATCGCCGACCGCTACTACGGCCAGGACGACGCCTCGGTGCTGCCGCGCGCGATCGCCACCCGCGCCGCCTTCGAGAACGCCATGGCCCTGGACATCGCCATGGGCGGCTCGACCAACACCATCCTGCACCTGCTCGCCGCCGCCCAGGAGGCCGAGCTGGACTTCGACATGCGGGCCATCGACGCGATCTCCCGCAAGGTGCCCTGCCTGTCCAAGGTCGCGCCCAACGGCTCGTACTACATGGAGGACGTGCACCGGGCCGGCGGCATCCCGGCCATCCTCGGCGAGCTGTACCGGGCCGGGCTGCTCAACGAGGACGTCCACACCGTGCACGCCGACTCGCTCGCCGAGTGGCTCAAGACTTGGGACGTGCGAGGCGGTTCGCCCTCCGCCGAGGCCGTCGAGCTGTGGCACGCCGCCCCCGGCTGTGTCCGCTCCGCCGAGGCCTTCTCCCAGTCCGAGCGCTGGGAGTCGCTGGACACCGACGCCGCCAGGGGCTGCATCCGCAGCGCCGAGCACGCCTACTCGGTCGAGGGCGGCCTCGCGGTGCTGTACGGCAACCTCGCCGAGGACGGCTGCATCGTGAAGACGGCCGGCGTGGACGAGTCGATCTGGACCTTCAGCGGCCCGGCCGTCGTGGTCGAGTCCCAGGAGGACGCGGTCGAGGCGATCCTCGCCAAGCGGGTCAAGGAGGGCGACGTCGTCGTCATCCGCTACGAGGGCCCCAAGGGCGGTCCGGGCATGCAGGAGATGCTCTACCCGACCTCCTTCCTCAAGGGCCGCGGTCTGGGCAAGGCCTGCGCGCTGGTCACCGACGGCCGCTTCTCCGGCGGCACCTCGGGCCTGTCCATCGGCCACGCCTCCCCGGAGGCGGCCTCCGGCGGCACCATCGCGCTGGTCGAGGACGGTGACACCATCGCCATCGACATCCCGGGCCGGACGATCTCCCTGGAGGTGCCGGAGGAGGTCCTCGCCGAGCGCCGCCGCGCCCTGGAGGCGGCGGGCGGCTACCGGCCGAAGAACCGCGACCGCCAGGTCAGCCAGGCGCTGCGCGCCTACGCGGCGATGGCCACCTCGGCGGACAAGGGCGCCGTCCGGGACGTCAGCAAGCTCGGCTGATCCCGGCAAGCGAACGGAGGAGCCGTCCCGAGGCGGGGACGGCTCCTCCGCCGTCCGTGGGCGTCGGGTGATAATCGAGGGCGTGAGCGAGCAGCCCCCCACCCCCGCCCCCAAGCCCGCCGGCGCCCCCGAGCCGGAGCCGATCCGCTTCTTCGGCACCAGCTGGCTGAACCGGGACAACGGCTACTGGCCGCGCCGGGTCGGCGTCTCGGTCGGCGCCCTGGCCGCGACGGCCGCCGCCGTGCTGGTGCTGCGCTTCGGCGTCGAGGGCGTCGCGCTCTCCGACAGCGGCGGCTTCCTCAACGGGCTGCTGACCGCCGCCATCGCGGTCTGCTCGATGATGGCCGTCCGGCGCACCTGGAAGGTCCTCACCGAGGGCAAGGACCAGCTGACCGGCTGGATGGCCGAGGACAGGTCGCTCGGCGCGGTCTGGCTGATCGGCGGGGCCGGCTCGCTGGCCGCCTACTTCGCCCGCAGCCTGGTCGAGGCCCCCGGCGAGGGGGTCAGGCGGGCTGCCTACCAGCGGGCCGTCGAGCAGCACGGGAAGCGTCAGTCGAACCGCAGCGGTCGGCCCGGCACCAAGGCGCCGGGCCGGGGCGAGCGCAAGCGCTGACCGCGGTCAGTAGCGGCTGACCGAGCCGCACCCGCCGGGCTCGGTGGACAGGTCCTTGCTGCGGTCGTACGGGTCGGTCTCCGGGCCGGTCGGCCGGGCGTCCGGGCTGTCCGGCAGCGCGGGCGCGAACTGGTCGAACTGCGGGTGGTAGTAGCCGTCGTAGACGTTGCAGGCCGAGTTGGCGGAGTCCGAGGTGGTGCCGTCGGCGATCACCAGCTTCTTCGGGTTGACCTGGTAGCGGCCCGGGTCGTAGAAGCGGAAGTTCACCACCCGGCGCACGACCGTGCGGGTGGACCAGGTGTCCCCGGACACGTCGTCCACCGGCACCACCAGCCCCACCGGCTTGGCCGTGCCGCCGCCCTGGGGCGCGGCCGGCTTCGTCGGCTGCGGCACGCCCGCCGACGGGGCGGGCGATCCGGCCCGCTTCCCGGCCTCCGGGCCGGGGCGCAGTGGGTACACGAAGCTGAAGTCGGTGTGGACCAGGACGCCCTTGTCCCCGTCGCCCTCGAAGCTGATCCGGCCCTGCACCTTGACCACGTCACCGATCGGGATCGCCTCGCGCGGGTCGAAGCGGCTGAACCAGCTGGTCGCGTCGGTGTCCTTGGACGGGTTCGCCAGTGCGGCGGTCGCGCGGTCCCGCTCGTCCCGGTCCAGCATCGCGAGCGCGGCGTCCGGTCGGCCGCCCGCGATCACCTTCGGGTCCAGGTTGGCGGCGGTCAGGTAGTCCTTGACCAGCTGCAGCTGGGCGGCGACCTGGTCGGCGGAGAAGACGCCGGTGTCCTTGGCCTCGGGGAGCACGAAGGCCTCGGCGCCGTTCGGCCAGCCCTCGGCGGGGGAGCCGGCCCACGGGTGGCCCACGGTCGGCTGCTTCTCGTCGACCTTCGGCGCCGCGGTGGTCGGCTTGGCCGTCTCCGGGGCCACGGTCGGCACCGGGGTGTGCGCGGCCGAGGAGCCGCCCCCGTAGGTGTTCGTCCACCAGGTGCGCAGCCCGTCGACGTTCAGCGCGGCGAGCAGCACCGCGACGGTCAGCACGACGAACAGCGGCGTGCGCCACTCCAGCCGGCGGCGCGGCGGGCGCGGGTTGCCCCAGGGGTCGACCACCTGGAGCTTGGGCTTGCGTCCGAAGCGTCGCTTGGCCTGCCCCGGGCCGTCGTTGACGGAGCGGCGGCCGCCCGGGTCGACCGGCGGGGTGTGCTTCCAACGGGCGGTCAGCATCCGGGTGCGCCCGGACTGCTCCTTCACGCTGGCGGACTTGATGAAGTCCTCGTCCAGGACGAGGTCAGCGAACGGGTCCTTCCCGCCCGCCTCGGACGGGTCGGACCCGCCCGGCTCACCGCCCTCCGAGGGGCGCGGTTCTGGATCTTCGGCGATCGGCATCGCGCCAGTATGCCGACGGGGTGTGACGATTCATCGATCGGGGGCACACCTTGTGGTGAACTCATGAGCGGAGTGCGGACGTTTACCCTATTTGCCCAGGTCGGGGAGGCGTGACCAGGGGCTCAGCCCTTGCCCCGGGCCTGCTTCACCGACCCCACCACCCCGGCGATCGCCAGCAGGATGCCGGCCGGGACGAGCGACTCGAAGAACGCGCCGAACAGTCCCGCGTCACCGAGGAACAGCTGTGCCAGCGTGTTCAGCACCAGCAGTCCGCCGGCCGCCGGGAGCGCCGACTGCCACGGGTGCTCGTTGGCCCACCGCCGTAGCCGCCGGTCACCGGTGTCGCGCCGCAACCGGCCGCCCAGCGTGCCGACGAGGAAGAAGAAGAACAGACCCCAGCCGGCCGGTCCGGCCAGCATGCTCAGCGACCAGTGCCCGGTGATCGCGTCGATCCCCAGGGCCGTCGCCCCCACCACCGCACCGACTCCCGCGGCCGTCCGCCACGGACCCATCGTCGCCGAGGCGGCGGCGAGTTGCCGGTTCTCACGTCGGGACATCTCGTCGTGTGCCATAGGTCCACGGTGCGCCCGTGCGGGCCCGGAGGCCATAGGGGAAACCCCGGAGTTCTCTCCCTAGGGGCCCGCGTTCTGCGCTTCGGGGACCACGGAGCGGACGGTCCCGACGGGTGCCGCCGGGCGGTGCGAGGATGGCCGCAGTACCGAGGCAAGGAGCGGACCATGGGCAGCAGCGCAGCGCACGGACAGAAGATCGCCTTCCTGGGCACCGGCAAGATCGGCGAGGCCCTGCTCTCCGGTCTGCTGCGGGCCGGCAAGGACCCGGCGGACGTCCTGGTGACCGCCCGCCGCCCCGAGCGCGCCGCCGAACTCGCCGACCGGTACGGCGTGAAGGCCGTTTCCAACGCCGAGGCCGCCAAGCTGGCCGACACCCTGATCCTCGCGGTCAAGCCGCAGGACATGGGCACCCTGCTGGAGGAGCTGGCCCCGCACATCAGCCCGGACCGGCTGGTGATCTCGGCCGCGGCCGGGGTGCCGACCGCCTGGTTCGAGGAGCGGCTGGCGGCCGGCACCCCGGTGGTCCGGGTGATGCCCAACACGCCGGTGCTGGTGGACGAGGGGATGAGCGTCATCTCCGGCGGCTCGCACGCGACCGAGGAGCACCTGGTACGCGCCGAGGAGATCTTCAGCTCGGTCGGCAAGGCGCTGCGGCTGCCCGAGTCCCAGCAGGACGCGGCGACCGCGCTGTCCGGCTCCGGACCGGCCTACTTCTACTTCCTGGTCGAGGCGATGACGGACGCGGGCATCCTGCTCGGCCTGCCCCGGCAGGTGGCGCACGACCTGATCGTGCAGTCCGCGATCGGCGCCTCGGTGATGCTGCGCGACTCCGGCGAGCACCCGGTGAAGCTGCGCGAGGCGGTCACCTCCCCGGCCGGCACCACCATCGCGGCCATCCGCGAGCTGGAGAACCACGGCGTGCGGGCCGCGCTGCTGGGCGCCCTGGAGGCGGCCCGGGACCGCTCCCGGGAGCTGGCCTCCGGCGGCAAGTAGTCGTCACAGAAGTCCCTGCGCGACCCCTCCCGCAACGGCGGCGCACCGCCTACGCTCTCGCCAACATCGCCCTACCGGCCGGTAGCGAGGTCGTCTGGAGGTCCGCATGAGTGCTGAACCGTCCCCGGTCCCGCCCGGCCTGCGCGTCGGGCGGGCCGCGCTCGCCGTCAGCTTCCTGCTCCAGGGCACCACCTTCGCGCTGCTGGTCACCTGCATCCCGGAGATCCAGCACCGGTACGGGCTGAGCGACGGGCTGCTGCCGGTCTTCCTGGCCGCGGTGCCGATCCTGGCCGGGGTGGGCTCGATCCTCTCCGAGCAGTTGGTGAAGCACACCGGCGCCCGGGCCGTGCTGCGGGTGGTCCAGCCGGCCGTCTGCCTCAGCCTCGCGGGCGCCGGGCTCGGCGACTCGCTGTGGCAACTCGCCCTCACGCTGGGCGCGTTCGGGCTGCTGGTGGGTGCGCTGGACGCCAGTATGAACATGCTCGGGGTGGGCCTGCAGCACCGCTACGGCCGCTCGATCATGATCGGCTTCCATGCCGCCTTCAGCCTCGGCGGCATCCTGGGCGCGGCGGTCGCGGGGCTCGGCTCGCACGAGGACCTCGGGCTGCCGGTGCTGTTCGGCACGGCCGCCGCGGTGATCGCCCCGCTCGCGGTGCTGACCGGCACCCTCCCCCAGCCTTCGGCCGGGGGGACCCCCACCGCCGGCCCGGCCGAACTCGGCGGCGCCGTCCGGGAGGCCGCCGAGGCCGCCGCCCGGTCCGTCCCCTGGCGGCCGCTGCTGCCGCTGTGCCTGGCGATGGCCTTCGCCTACATCGCGGACGCCTCGGTCTCCAACTACAGCGTCAAGTACCTCACCGACGGCCTGGGCAGCCGCGAGGACCTCGCCAAGCTCTCCTACCTCGGCTACATGGTGGCGATGCTGGTCGGCCGAGCCCTGGGCGACCGCGCGGTGCAGCGCTTCGGCGCCGTCCCGGTGGTGCGTGCGGGCGCCGCGGTGGCTGCGCTCGGCTTCGGTCTGGCCGCCGTCGCGCCGGCCGCCTGGGCGGGCATCGCCGCCTTCACCGTGCTCGGCTTCGGCATCTGCGCGATCATCCCGCAGGTGTTCGCGGCCGGCGGGCGGCTCTTCCCGGCCGACTCGGACGCCGCCGTGGCCCGGCTCAACCTCTTCAACTACGTGGGTTTCCTGATCGGTTCGCCACTGGTCGGGGCGGTCGCGGACGCGAGCTCGTACCGCTGGGCGCTGCTCGCCCCGATGCTGCTGGTGCTCGCCGTCCTGCCGCTGGCCGAGCGTTTCGCCCCGGCACCGGCGGCGGCCCCCGCCGTCGCGTGACGGCGGGGTGCCGGAGAGGACACGGAGGCGTGAAGGTGGCGTCCGGACCGCCTCGACTCCTCGACCTCCGCACCGCCCGCGCGCGGTGGCCGGGCGAGCCCTGGCGGTCGCCCGGCCACCCCCACCCGCTACGGTGGAGGCCATGCCCGAAGCCGAGCGTGACACCCCCTGCGGCCTGCACCTCTTCTGGGACGAGGCCGTCACCGCCTACGACTTCGGCCCCGGCCACCCGATGGACCCGACCCGGCTGGCGCTCACCATGCGCCTCGTCGAGGCCCTCGGGCTGAGCACCGGGCCCGGCGTGACCGTCCGGTCCGCGCCGCCCGCCGGGGACTCCACCCTGCGGCTGGTGCACACCGGGGAGTACGTCGAGGCGGTCAAGCACGCCGCCGCGCACCCCGAGCAGCCGGACCCCCGGCACGGGCTCGGCACCGACGACAACTGGTCCTTCCCGGCGGTCCATTCGGCCTCCGCGCTGATCGCTGGCCAGTCTGTGGCCGCCGCCGAGGCGGTCTGGCGCGGCGAGACCCCGCACGCCGTCAACTTCGCCGGCGGGCTGCACCACGCGATGCCCGACAAGGCCTCCGGCTTCTGCATCTACAACGACCCGGCCCTCGCCATCGCCCGGCTGCTGGAACTCGGCGCCGAGCGGGTCGCCTACGTCGACGTGGACGTCCACCACGGCGACGGCGTCCAGCAGGCCTTCTGGAACGACCCCCGGGTGCTGACGATCTCGCTGCACGAGCACCCCGCCACGCTCTTCCCGCAGACCGGCTGGCCCACCGAGACCGGCGGCCCGGACGCCCCCGGCACCGCCGCCAACCTGCCGCTGCCGGCCGGCACCGGCGACTCCGGCTGGCTGCGCGCCTTCCACGCCCTGGTGCCCGAGCTGCTCAGCGCCTTCCGGCCGCAGATCCTGGTCACCCAGCACGGCGCGGACACCCACCTGGAGGACCCGCTCGCCCACCTCGCCGTCACCGTGGACGCCCAGCGGCTGATCGCCGAGGAACTGCACGACCTCGCCCACCAGCTGACCGGCGGCCGCTGGGTGGCCACCGGCGGGGGCGGCTACGCCGTGGTGGACGTCGTCCCGCGCACCTGGACCCACCTGGTCGCCACCGCCGCCGGCCGGCCCGTCGACCCGGCCACCGAGACCCCCGAGCTCTGGCGCGCCGAGGTCTACCGCCGCACCCGCCGCCCGGCCCCGCTGCGGATGACCGACGGCGCCCGCCCGTCCTGGCGCGACTTCGAATCGGGTTACGATCCGGCCGACCGGCTCGATCAGGCCATCCTCGCCAGCCGCCGCGCGGTGTTCCCCCACCACGGCCTGCTGGCCTGAATCCGCCGCCCCGGTCGCGCGCCGGCCGGGCCGTGCGTACCCCCGTTGGTGCGAACCGCCGAGCGGCTACGTACTGCAACGGTCCTATCTCTCACCGTACGAGGACCGCACTTCCCCTCTTCCCACTGGTACCACCCATAACTACTCTGGGGATACACGTGTGCCGGTGGAGTCACCGGAGGGGAAGCCGGTGCCTTGCACACGGGTAAGGGTCGGGTGATGGTCATGAGTTCCGGCGAGCGCCCCCTGCAGGAAGTCGTCTTCCTGACCGTGGCGGAGGTTGCCGCGGTCATGCGGGTGTCCAAGATGACCGTGTACCGGTTGGTGCACAGCGGAGAGCTGCCGGCCATCCGGGTCGGACGGTCCTTCCGGGTGCCCCAGCAGGCGGTGCACGAGTACCTCAAGGAGTCCTACGTGCGGCTTGAGAGCGCGTAGCCCCAGGTCGGGCGGGGGCGGGTCCGCGACCGTGGATCCGCCCCCGTTCGCCCGGGATTTCCCGCGAGTTTCCCGGTTGCCGGGAGCGCGATTTACAGCCCCGGCCAGGCGGACGGTAGGCTAGGCCCTCACGTCAGTCGTATGGACTCCGTCTCTCACGGACGAGAGTCTCAGTGAGCGAGGGTTGTTCCGTGGGCTCTGTCATCAAGAAGCGTCGCAAGCGTATGGCCAAGAAGAAGCACCGCAAGCTTCTGAAGAGGACCCGCGTTCAGCGTCGCAACAAGAAGTAAGCGCCCCCGGCCGCGCCCAGCGCGCCCAGCGCTTCCACCGCCCGCCCAGGCCCTCGCGGCCCGGGCGGGCGGTGTCGTTTCACGGCCCGGCACGGCGGCGCGGTACGGTGCACGCAGGCCGCTCGGGTCAGGGAAATGGGGTGCAGCACCGTGGGCGTCGTCGTGCTCGTCACCGGCGTGGCACGCCATCTCGGTGCCCGCTTCGCCGCGGAGGTCCGCCGCCGCCCCGGCGTGGACCGGGTCGTCGGCGTGGACGTGCTGCCGCCCGGGCTGCCGGTCGAGGAGCCGGACGGCCCGGCCGCCCCGTACACCTTCCACCAGCTCGACCTGCGCCGCCCCGCGGTCTCCCGGGTGATCGCCGAGCACCGGGTGGATACCGTGGTGCACCTCAGCGTCAGCGCCACCGGCCTGGGCTCCACCAACCGCTCCGCGGTGAAGGAGTCCAACGTCATCGGCACCATGCAACTGCTCGGCGCCTGCCAGAAGGCCCCCGGGGTGCGCCGGCTGGTGGTGAAGTCCACCACCGGCGTCTACGGCTCCGCGCCCCGCGACCCGGCGGTGTTCAGCGAGCGGCTCCAGCCCAAGGACCCGCCCGGCGGCGGCTTCGCCAAGGACGCGGCCGAGGTCGAGGGCTACGTGCGCGGCTTCGCCCGCCGCCGCCCGGACGTCGCGGTGACGGTGCTGCGCTTCGCCAACATCGTCGGCCCGCACGCCGACACCCCGCTCAGCGAGTACTTCGCGCTGCCGGTGCTGCCGACCGTGCTCGGCTACGACCCCCGGCTGCAGTTCGTGCACGAGGACGACGCGGTCGCGGTGCTCTGCCGGGCCGCCGACGAACCCGCGCCGGGCACCGTCAACACCGGGACCTTCAACGTGGCCGGGGAGGGCGTCCTGCTGCTCTCCCAGTGCGCCCGCCGGCTCGGCCGCCCCACCCTGCCGCTGCTGCTGCCCGCGGTCAGCTGGATGGCCGTGCTGGCCCGGCAGACCCGGCTGGTGGACGTCTCGCCCGAGCAGCTGCGGCTGCTCACCCACGGCCGGGTGGTGGACACCACGCGGCTGCGGGAGACCTTCGGCTACCGCCCGGCGTTCAGCACGCCGGAGGCCTTCGCCGACTTCGCCGCCGCCCAGGGCCCCGGCCTGCTGCCGCCCGAACGGCTGGCCGCCGTCGCCGACCGGCTGACCGCCCTGCTCGGCCCGGAGGAGCCCGCCCCCGCCGCGCCGAACGTCGTACCGAACCGTCCCCGCCGTCCGAGGAGCTGAAGCCGCGATGAGTGCCGCCGCCGACAACGCGCCGGGCGAGGCCAAGGTCATCCCGATCGAGACCGCCCCCAGTTGGACGTCCCCCGAGGGCCCCGGGCTGGCCGACCGGCTCGCCGGGGCCGTCGGCGGGGCGCTGTCCGGGCAGCTCGGCCCGGTGGCCACCCGGCTGTTCGGCAAGGGCTGGGAGGGCCGGGCCACCGAGGGACTGGCCTTCCTGCGCCGCCGGATCACCGGCGACTACGAGGTGGACGAGTTCGGCTTCGACCGGGAGCTCACCGAGGAGGTGCTGCTCTCGCTGCTGCGCCCGCTGGCCGAGAAGTACTTCCGGATCGACGTCCAGGGGATCGAGAACATCCCGGCCGAGGGCGGCGCGCTGATCGTCGCCAACCACTCCGGGACGATCCCGCTGGACGCCCTGATGACCCAGGTGGTCATCCACGACCACCACCCGCACCGCCGGCACCTGCGGATGCTCGCCGCCGACCTGGTCTTCGTCCTGCCGGGCATCAACGAGCTGGCCCGCAAGGCCGGCCACACCCTGGCCTGCAACGAGGACGCCCAGGCGCTGCTGGAGCGCGGCGAGGTCGTCGGGGTCTGGCCGGAGGGCTTCAAGGGCATCGGCAAGCCGTTCGCCGAGCGCTACAAGCTCCAGCGCTTCGGCCGCGGCGGTTTCGTCTCCTCGGCGCTGCGTGCGAGGGTGCCGATCGTGCCGTGCTCGATCGTCGGGGCGGAGGAGACCTACCCGATGATCGGCAACGTGAAGACGCTGGCCCGGCTGTTGGGCCTGCCGTACGTCCCGATCACGCCGACCTTCCCGTGGCTGGGGCCGCTCGGGATGCTGCCGCTGCCGACCAAGTGGACGATCCGCTTCGGCGAGCCGATCGCCACCGACGGCTACCCGGCGGAGGCGGCGGACGACCCGATGCTGGTCTTCGACCTGGCCGACGAAGTGCGCGAGACCATCCAGCACAGCCTGTACCAGCTGCTGGTGCAGCGGCGCTCGGTGTTCTTCTGAGGGCCAGCACCGCGAAGGGCCCCGGCGCAGGCCGGGGCCCTTCGCGGTGGGCCGGTCAGCTGCCGCCGAGGATCCGCAGGCCGGGCAGCAGACCCGGGATCAGCGGGGGCACGTCCACGCCCTGCTGCGGGGCGCCGGACGCGG
Source organism: Kitasatospora sp. NPDC023118 (assembly GCF_055560875.1). Classification (NCBI taxonomy): domain Bacteria; kingdom Bacillati; phylum Actinomycetota; class Actinomycetes; order Kitasatosporales; family Streptomycetaceae; genus Kitasatospora; species Kitasatospora sp. NPDC023118. The sequence continues at coordinate 345,598 of NZ_JBVHHW010000002.1, read as the reverse complement.
CGCTGGGCGTGCCGGACGGCTGCGGCGGGGCCGCGTCGGTGCTCGGCGAGGGCTTGCCGGTACCGCCGGTGAGCCCGTTGGTGAGGTTGCCGACCAGCCCGTTGACCGCGTCCGGGGCGCTGGTGGGCAGGGTGCCCGGCAGGCCGCCGCCCTTGGCACCGCCGCCGGCGGTGGAGCCGGCGCCGGGGTTGCCCGGGGCATGCCCGGTGCTGCCGGGGCGGCTGGTGCCGTTGCCCGTGTCGGTGCCGCCCTGGGACTGGTCGGAGTCCGGCGCGGCGTCGGCGCCGCTGGCGGGGGAGCCCGCCGGGGAGCCGCCGGTCGAGGAGGACGAGTCGTCGCCCGCTCCGTTGCCGGCCGGGCCACCGCTCTTGGCGGGTGGCTGGACCAGGCGCAGGGGCGCGACGTCCTCGCTTATGTCGTCGAAGAGCTGGTTCACCAGGTTCGCCTGCTCGGTGAGTTGGACCGGCAGCCGACCCTGCAGCTCGCTCCAGCGGCCGTCCTCGTCGTGGGCGAAGCCGGCCAGCGCGCGCATCGGGTCGAGCGAGCCGTTGCTGCGGTAGACCGAACGCAGCAGCTCACGGCCCTTGAGGGCGTCGGCGTGCATGTCGTGCAGCGCCCGGCGGACCCGGTCGACGGTGGTCGGGCTGAGCGCGCCGACCGGATCGCCGTGGCCGACCAGGGCGTTGGCCTCGCCGAGCCGGGTGGCGGCGTTGTCGAGCAGTAGCTCGCCGCGCTCGGAGTCGGAGCCGGCGAGGTCGAGCCGCAGTCCTTCGAGGCCGCGCTTCACGCCGTACAGCGTGTCCCCGGGGAGGGCGTTGGAGCTCGCGGCGGCGGCACCGGCCAGGCTGCCGACGGCGAGCCCGGCGACGAGCCCGCCGATCGCGAAGCGGCGGCTCCACCGGCCGCGCGGCGCCGTCCGGGCCGCCCGGTGCCGGCGCTGCCGGGGCACCGTGGCGCCCGGTCCGTCCGCGAAGGCCTGCTCGAACGCGGCCATCAACTGGGCGCGTTGGACCGTCCGGACCTCCGGGTCCAGCGTCGGCCTGGCCACCGCTCCCAGCGCGTCGGCCAGGCCGACCAGTTCCGCCATCGCGACCGAACCGGCTTCGGTGCCAGCGGTGTTGGCCGATTCGGCGTTGGCCGCGCGGCGTTGCTCCGCCTGGTGGGCCTCCAGCGCCTCGGCGAAGGCCTTCGCCCGCCGGTGCTCCAGCACGTTTGCCGTCACGGGCCACACCTCCCTTCGTCGTTGTCGACACCCCGGCCAGCCGGACGGTTGCCTCGGCGGGCCAAAGCCACTCCATCGGGTGACAGGTCGCAATTCGACTTGACCGTGCGCCTGGTGGGGGCTTGCATGCTGGCCAACGAGCGGTGCGGTCGGTCGGTTACGCAACGCCGATCATCGGATCGACCGTTCACCCGGACGTGTCGATCGGGGACCCGTGGTGACGGTCGGTCGAGCCGTCGCCGGGCTATCGCCCCGTCGGTCACCGCCGCCTCACCGCGCGTCGGGCGGGAGGAGCCGGGCCAGGGTGCGGACGGCGCGGTACTGGAGGGTCTTGATCGCGCCCTCGTTCTTGCCCATGATCCGCGCCGTCTCGGCCACCGAGAGGCCCTGCAGGAAGCGCAGCGTCACGCACTCCTGCTGCTGCGGGTTGAGCCGGCGCACCGCGTCCAGCAGGGCGGCGTTGGAGAGCGACTCCAGCACCGACTCCTCCGGGCTGCGCTCGCACTCGTTGGAGTCGAGCATCTCGCCGGTGGTGACCTCCAGCCGGAACCGGCTGGACTTGAAGTGGTCGGCGACCAGGTTGCGGGCGATGGTGACCAGCCAGGCGCCGAAGTCCCGGCCCTGCCAGGTGAAGGTGCCGATCCGGCGCAGCGCGCGCAGGAACGTCTCGCTGGTGAGGTCCTCGGCGGTGGCCCGGCTGCCGACCCGGTAGTAGATGTAGCGGTAGACGGTGTCCGCGTAGTGGTCGTAGAGCCGGCCGAAGGCCTCGCTCTCGCCGGCCTGGGCCCGCTCGACCAGCTCCATGATCGGGTTGTGCTCGGTCTCGTAGCCGGGGCTGGGCGCCGTACGGGTGCGGCTGCGGCCGACGCCGGTGCTGCCGGTGCGGCCGCGCGAGCCGGTGCCGGCCGAGCCGGCGGCGGTGGTGCGCAGCGCCACCCCGGGGCCGTGCGGGTGGCCGAACGGCACGCCGGCGGGCACGAGTTGGGATGAGGCGGCGAGCTGGCTGCGGAGCAGGTTGCGTAGCAGGTCCAGGCCGGTGGAGATCTGTCGCTCGGCGGTCGGCCGGCCGCGCAGGCCGGTGCGGGGGCGCAGGGGCGCGGACGACGGGCGGGAGGGTGCAGGCGCGTCGTTCCGGACGGGTGGGTACACGGGACTCCCAGAGGCAGAACTGTGGACGGATCACCTCCGCCTGCGCGGAGAGCACGCCCCCTGGCGTCCGTTCGAGCGGGACGCGTGGGTGACGCGCATCCAGGAGAGAATAACGCTTTGTGCAATGACAGCTACACCGTGTGGTCGAAGTGGTCGTTTGAGATCCATTTGTTGCGCATATTCGGCTGACACCGACCGGAGATGCCATCGTTCATCCGGCTCAACGTGATCGTTCGGGCGCCCAGGGTGACCAATTCGGTGGTTCTGTGGGCGGTTTCCCAGCCTTGGGGCTCGGCAACCCCTGACTTTCCCGGCCTGGCGAACGATCAGAACCGGTCACCGGGTGGCAGGTTCGTGCCGCGGGCCCGGACGGCCCTGCGGGGAAGGGAGTTCGCTCGTACGAGGGGCCAGGTCAGAGGCCTGGTTGACGTCCGATCACCCGCCCGGGGGAGGGCCCGCGCAGGGACGCCCGCGGCCGCGCGGAGGGGAGTTCAGCCGCGCCGGCGACGGCGCCGCAACGCCACCCCGGCCGCCGTCGCGCCGGCCAGCACCCCGACCGCGGCCGCCGCCGGCAGCCCGACCCGGGCCGCCTTGCGCCCGGTCCGGAAGTCCCGCACCCGCCAGCCCTGCGCCCGGGCGTGCCGCCGCAGCGCGCCGTCCGGATTCACCACGTACGGGTGGCCGACCAGCGAGAGCATCGGGATGTCGTTGGCCGAGTCGCTGTACGCGGCGCAGCGGTCGAGGTCGAGCCGCTCGCGCCGGGCCAGCGAGCGCACCGCGGCGGCCTTGGCCGGGCCGTGCAGCAGGTCGCCGACCAGCCGGCCGGTGTAGGAGCCGTCCCGTGCCTCGGCGACGGTGCCGAGCGCGCCGGTCATGCCGAGCCGCCGGGCGATGATCCGGGCCACCTCCAGCGGGGCGGCGGTGACCAGCCAGACCCGCTGGCCGGCGTCCAGGTGCATCTGGACCAGGGCGCGGGTGCCGGGCCAGATCTTGTCGGCCACGACCTGTTCGAAGATCTCCTCGCAGATCGCCTCCAGGTCGGCGGTGGGCTTGCCGGCGACGATCCCGAGGGCGGTGTTCCGGGCGTCCGAGATGTGGTCCGGGTCCTCCGTGCCGTGCAGCCGGAACAGCGCCTGCTGCCAGGCGAAGCGGGCGATGTCGCGGCGGGTGAGGAAGCCGCGGCGGTAGAGGCCGACCCCGAGGTAGAAGATCGCGGCGCCGCGCAGGATGGTGTTGTCGCAGTCGAAGAAGGCGGCAGCGCGAGGGTCGTCCGGGTCCGGGGTGTGGTTCTCGACCGGGGCCTTGGGTGCCTTCCCGGGCCGGCCCGCCGCCGGGACGTCGGCCGCCGGGGCATCGACCGGCCGGGGCTCGGTGCGCAGCGCGGCCTCGGCCGCCTCGGCGGCGGCCTCGCCGGCCTCGGCCACGGCCTCGCCCGCCGGGGCGCTCCGCTCGGTGGTGGAGCGCCTCGCCTGGGTGAGCCTTCGGAGCACGGCCATGTCACCGAGCATAGCCAGCCGGGCGGGGAGTGGCCGTGACGGAGCCGTGCCCACCCGGTGAACAGCTCCCTCGGCCCTGCCCCGGGCGCCCCGGAGACGGGCGGGCGCGTGGCGGACAATGGGCCGGTGAGTCCACTGCTGCGACGTAAGAGCCCCCAGCCGGCCGACCGTACCGTGACCCTGGTCGGCAAGCCCGGCTGCCACCTGTGCGACGAGGCCCGGGAGGTGATCGTCCGGGTGACGGCGGAGCTGGGCGCGACCTTCGAGGAGAAGGACATCACCCAGGACGAGGAGCTGTACCGCCGCTACTGGGAGCAGATCCCGGTCACCCTGATCGACGGCCGCCAGCACGACTTCTGGCGGGTCGACGAACGCCGCCTGCGCACCGCCCTCGGCGCCTGAGGAAACATCCGTCCGTACGCCACCGCCCCCGCCGACCGGCGGGGGCGGTTCGCCGAATCGTTGCCAAAGACACTCCGTTTCGGCTTGGGGCGGGGCGCCGTGGTCGGCTTACGATCGAACGCGTTTGCGCCCATGGGGGGCTGAGCACACGAGGAGTGCCGCCATGCTTCCCCGCCCGACCCCTGGGATGCCCGAAGCCTCGCAGGGCCACCGGGGCTTCGCCGTGGTGGACGTGGAAGCGACCGGCCGCAGCCCGTGGCGGCACCGGGTGGTCGAGGTCGCGGTGGTGCTGCTGGACGAGCGGCTCCGCCCCGAGGGCGAGTTCGCCACCCTGCTGGACCCGCTGGGCCCGGTCGGCCCGACCCATGTGCATCGGATACGCCAGGCCGACGTCGAGGGCGCCCCGCGCTTCAGGGAGATCGCCCCGAGGCTGCTGGAGCTGCTGGCCGGCCGGGTGCTGGTCGGCCATCACGTCAGCTGCGACCACGCCTTCCTGGACCGCGAGTTCGCCCGGATCGGGGTGCCGCTGCCGCCCGTCCCGCTGCTGTGCACCATGCGGCTGGCCCGTGAGCACCTGCCGCAGGCCCGCAGCCACGGCCTGGCGGCCTGCGTGGAGGCGGCCGGCCTCGGCTGGTACCCGGCGCACACCGCGCTGGGCGACGCCCGGGTGACCGCCGAGCTGTTGCTGCACTGCCTGGGCGCCCCGTCCTGTCCGCCGGACGACTGGGCCGGCCCGCTGCGCGAGGCCGCCCGGGTGCCCTGGCCGCGGCTGGGCCGGGCCCGCTCCCGCCCGTCCGGGACGGCCGTCCCGCTGCTGCGCCGGGAGGCGCCGTACGGCCCCTGGCTGCCCGGTTCCCAGGCCCCGGAAGTGGTCCTGACCAAGGCCGGTGCTATGAGCTCGACGGCGTGATGCGTGTCACTGTGCGTGGACAAAACGGACACCATCTTTGTGCACACGTTCACAAACGCATAGCCTGGCTGTCAAAGCCCAGCTTCACCCACAGGAGCACCGTGGCAATCGGCCGATCACCACAGAGCAGTTCGCAGACGCCCGACCAGGGCGCCGCGCGCCGACCCTCGCGTGCCCGGGGCATCCCGGAGGCGACCGTCGCCCGCCTGCCCCTCTACCTGCGGGCCCTCACGGCGCTCTCCGAGCGCTCGGTGCCGACCGTCTCCTCCGAGGAGCTGGCTGCCGCGGCCGGCGTGAACTCGGCCAAGCTGCGCAAGGACTTCTCCTACCTCGGCTCCTACGGCACCCGCGGCGTCGGCTACGACGTCGAGTACCTCGTCTACCAGATCTCCCGCGAGCTCGGCCTGACCCAGGACTGGCCGGTCGTCATCGTCGGCATCGGGAACCTCGGGCACGCCCTCGCCAACTACGGCGGCTTCGCCTCCCGCGGATTCCGGGTCGCCGCCCTGTTGGACGCCGACCCCAACGTGGTCGGTTCCACCGCGGCCGGACTCCCGGTGCGGCACATGGACGAGCTGGAGTCGATCGTCGAGAGCCAGCACGTCTCCATCGGCGTGATCACCACCCCGCCCGGCGCCGCCCAGCAGGTCTGCGACCGGCTGGTCGAGGCCGGCGTCACCAGCATCCTCAACTTCGCCCCGACCGTGCTGACCGTCCCGGACGGCGTGGACGTGCGCAAGGTGGACCTCTCCATCGAGCTGCAGATCCTCGCCTTCCACGAGCAGCGCAAGGCCGGTGAGGAGCCGGACCGCACCGAGTCGGTGCTGGACCGCGCCCCCGGTCCGGTCCGCGCGGCGGCCGCCAAGCTGCGCCGTGCGGCCGGCGGCGGCAACGGCAAGGGCCGCTCCGGCGAGCCGGCGGCCAAGGACCAGGCCGAGCAGTCGGCCAAGGGCAAGTCCGCCAAGGGCGGCGAGGGCGAGCTGTCCGCGGTGATGCCCGCATGAACACCGAGAGCTGTGGGGGGCGGGCGTGAGTCTTCTCGTCGTCGGACTGAGCCACCGGACGGCACCGGTCGGCGTACTGGAGCGCGCCGCGCTCACCGGTGAGGTCCCGACCCGGCTGCTGCACGACGCGGCCGCCACCTCGACCGTCGCCGAGGCCGCGCTGCTCAACACCTGCAACCGGATCGAGCTGTACGCGGACGTGGACAAGTTCCACGCCGGCGTCGCCGAGCTGTCGCTGCTGCTGGCCCACCACAGCGGGGTGGACCTGGAGGAGCTGACCTCCCACCTGTACGTCCACTACGAGGACCGCGCCGTCCACCACCTGTTCTCGGTGGCCTGCGGCCTGGACTCGATGGTGGTCGGCGAGGGCCAGATCCTCGGCCAGCTGCGCGACGCGCTGGCCAAGGCCCAGGACGAGCACACCGCCGGGCGCGGCCTGAACGAGCTGTTCCAGCAGGCCCTGCGGGTCGGCAAGCGGGCGCACAGCGAGACCGGCATCGACAAGGCCGGCCAGTCGCTGGTCACCTTCGGCCTGGAGCAGGTCGCGGCGGGCGCGGGCGAGATCGCCGGCAAGCGCGCGCTGGTGGTCGGCGCCGGCTCGATGAGCTCGCTGGCCGCCGCCACCCTGGTCCGCTCCGGCGTCACCGACCTGCTGATCGCCAACCGGACCCCGGCCCGCGCCGAGCGCCTGGTCGAGATCCTCGGCCCGGACGTGGCCCGCACCCTCGACCTCGCCAAGGTGCCGCAGGCGCTGGCCGACGTCGACCTGGTGATCTCCTGCACCGGCGCGGCCGGCGTGGTGATCAAGGCCGAGGACGTGGCCGCCGCCGTCGCCCTCCGCACCTCGCCGGAACCGCTCGCCCTGCTCGACCTCGCCATGCCGCGCGACGTCGACCACGCGGTGCACGAGCTGGCCGGCGCCCTGCTGGTCGACCTGGAGAGCCTCTCCCACGCGCACGCCGCCAGCCCCGGCGCCGGCGACGTCGACCAGGTCACCCGGATCGTCGCCGACGAGGTGAGCGCCTTCGGCGCCGCCCAGCGGGCCGCCCGGATCGCGCCGACCGTGGTCGCGCTGCGGGCGATGGCCTCCGACGTGGTCGCCGCCGAACTGGGCCGGCTGGACTCCCGGCTGCCCGACCTGGACGAGCGCTCCCGCGCCGAGATCGCCCAGACCGTCCGTCGCGTCGTCGACAAGCTGCTGCACGCCCCGACCGTCCGGGTGAAGCAGCTGGCCGCCGAGCCCGGCGGCGCCTCCTACGCGGACGCCCTTCGCGAGCTGTTCGACCTCGACCCGGCTGCCGTGCACGCCGTGTCGGGCACGCCCGTCGGCGGCCGGCCCCAGCCCTCGGGCGGGGGCGCCAGATGAACCGTCAGCCATCCCACGAGTACCACCGGGACGATCACGTCATGAATGGTCAACCGCTCACCGAGCAGGCCCCGGGAGCCCCGGCCCTGCGGCTCGGCACCCGGCGCAGCGCGCTCGCCATGGCCCAGTCGGGCATGGTCGCCCGCGAGGTGACCAGGCTCACCGGGCGCCCCGTCGAGCTGGTCGAGATCACCACCTACGGCGACACCTCCCGGGAGGCGCTCGCGCAGATCGGCGGCACCGGCGTGTTCGTCTCCGCGCTGCGGGACGCGCTGCTGGAGGGCCGGATCGACTTCGCCGTGCACTCGCTCAAGGACCTGCCCACCGCCTCCCCCGAGGGCCTGGTGCTGGCCGCCGTGCCCCAGCGCGAGGACGTCCGGGACGCCCTGGTCGCGGCCGAGGGCCTGAACCTGGACGAGCTGGTGGAGAAGCTCGCCGGCGCCGGCCGCCCGGCCCGGATCGGCACCGGCTCGCCGCGCCGGATGGCCCAGCTGAACGCCTGGGCGCTCGCCCGCGACGCCCAGCTGGAGACCGTCGCGATCCGCGGCAACGTGGACACCCGGATCGGCTACGTGACCGGCGGTGAGCTGGACGCGGTCGTGCTGGCCGCGGCCGGCCTCAACCGGCTCGGCCGCAGCGCCGAGATCTCCCAGCACCTCGACCCCGAGCTGATGATCCCGGCCCCCGGCCAGGGCGCGCTCGCGATCGAGTGCACCGCCGCCGACACCGAACTGGCCGCCGCGCTCGCCCTGCTGGACCACGCCCCCACCAGGGTCGCCGTGGCCGCCGAGCGCGCCCTGCTGGCCACCCTGGAGGCCGGCTGCTCGGCCCCGGTGGCCGCGCTGGCCACCTGGGGCCGGGAGAACGAACTGCGGCTGGACGGTGTGGTCGGCAACCCCGACGGCACCGCCCTGCTGAAGATGTCCGCCAACGGTCCGATCGTCCTCGACGAGACCGCCGAGCAGCAGGCGCGGGCCCTCGGCCGCGCCCTGGCCGCCCGGCTGCTCGACGCGGGCGCGGCCACCCTGATGGGGGAGCGAGCCCGATGAGCCCCACCGCCGCCACCGACGCCCTTTTCCCGGCCGGCCAGCCGACCGGACGGTGCACCTTCCTGGGCGCGGGCCCCGGGGACCCGGGTCTGCTGACCCTGCGCGCGGTCGAGGTGCTGTCCTCGGCCGACATCCTGGTGGCCGACCCGCTGACCGCGGCGGCCGTGCGCACCCACTGTCCGGCCGGTGTGCAGGTGCACACCCCGGCCGCCGAGGGCACCGACTTCGACCTGGCCAAGCTGGTCGCCGAGGCCGTCCGCTCCGGCAAGCACGTGGTCCGTACCGTCGACGGCGACCCGGGCCTGGACGGCTGCGCCGCCGAGGAGATGCTCAGCTGCGCGGGCGACGGGATCCCCTTCGAGGTGATCCCGGGCGTCGCCCAGTCGGTCGGCGTCCCGGCCTACGCGGGCGTCCCGCTGCGCGGCGCGGCCGGCGCCGACGTCCGCTTCGTGGACGGCGCCCAGCTGCTGTCCGGCGGCCCGGTCGATCTGGGCGCGCCGGAGACCACCCTGGTGGTCCGCACCACCCTGGGCCAGCTGCCGGCCACCGCCAACGCGCTGGTCTCCAACGGCCGCAAGCCGGATTCGGCGCTGAGCGCCACCCTCTCCGGCACCACCACCCGCCAGCGCACCTTCACCTCCACGCTGTCCGCCATCGCGGCCGACCTGAAGGCCGCCCGGGTGCTGCCCTCGCCGGTCTCCGCCCCGGTGGACCCGGCGACCTCGGTGATAGCCGTGGTGGGCGAGCAGGTCGCCCACCGGGCCTCGCACTCGTGGTTCGAGACCAAGCCGCTGTTCGGCTGGAACGTCCTCGTGCCGCGCACCAAGGAGCAGGCCCACGGCCTGTCCGAGCAACTGCGCTCGTACGGCGCGGTGCCGCAGGAGGTGCCGACCATCGCGGTCGAGCCGCCGCGCACCCCGCAGCAGATGGAGCGGGCCATCAAGGGCCTGGTCACCGGCCGCTACGAGTGGATCGCCTTCACCTCGGTGAACGCCGTTCGCGCCGTCCGGGAGAAGTTCGAGGAGTACGGCCTGGACGCCCGCGCGTTCGCCGGGATCAAGGTCGCGGCGGTCGGCGAGACCACCGCGCAGGCCCTGGTGGACTTCGGCGTGAAGCCGGACCTGGTGCCCTCCGGCGAGCAGTCCGCGGCCGGGCTGCTGGAGGACTGGCCGCCGTACGACCCGGTCTTCGACCCGATCGACCGGGTGCTGCTGCCGCGCGCCGACATCGCCACCGAGACCCTGGTGGCCGGCCTGGTCGAGCTCGGCTGGGAGGTCGACGACGTGACGGCGTACCGGACGGTGCGCGCCTCGCCGCCGCCGGCCGAGACCCGCGAGGCGATCAAGGGCGGCGGCTTCGACGCGGTGCTGTTCACCTCGTCCTCGACCGTCCGGAACCTGGTCGGCATCGCCGGCAAGCCGCACAACGTCACGGTCATCGCCTGCATCGGCCCGGCCACCGCCAAGACCGCCGAGGAGCACGGCCTGCGGGTCGACGTGATGGCTCCGGCGCCGTCGGCGGGGGCGCTGGCCCAGGCGCTGGCAGACTTCGGGGCCAAGCGCCGCGACACCGCGACGGCCGCGGGCGAGCCGGTCTACCGGCCCAGCGAGCGCCGTCCGGGCTCGCGCCGCAAGGCCCGCTGAGGGTCCCAATCAGGGTGCCGGGGGCGGCGGTTCACCGCCCCCGGCACGGCACAACCGTTCGGAGAGAGAAGCCGTGTCCGCTGAATTCCCGTACGTTCGCCCCCGCCGGCTGCGCCAGAGCCCGGCGATGCGCCGCCTGGTCGCCGAGACCCGGCTGCACCCGGCGGAGCTGATCCTGCCCGCCTTCGTCAGCGAAGGCATCACCGAGCCGAAGCCGATCGCCTCGATGCCCGGCGTGGTCCAGCACACCCGGGACTCCCTGCGGAAGGCCGCGGTGGAGGCGGCCGAGGCCGGTGTGGGCGGCATCATGCTGTTCGGCCTGCCCGAAGTGAAGGACGCCGTCGGTTCCGAGGGGACCAATCCGGACGGGATCCTGCAGCAGGCCATCCGCGACGTGGTCGCGGAGGTCGGCGACCAGCTGGTGGTCATGTCGGACCTCTGCCTGGACGAGTTCACCGACCACGGCCACTGCGGCGTACTGGCCGAGGACGGCAGTGTGGACAACGACGCGACCCTGGCGCGCTACGCCGAGATGGCCGTGGTCCAGGCCGAGGCCGGTGTCCACATGGTCGGCCCGTCCGGCATGATGGACGGTCAGATCGCCGTCATCCGCAGGGCACTGGACGAGGCCGGTCACCAGGACGTCAGCATCCTCGCCTACACCGCCAAGTACGCCTCCGCGCTGTACGGCCCGTTCCGCGAGGCCGTCAACTCCTCGCTCAAGGGCGACCGCAAGACCTACCAGCAGGACCCGGCCAACGCCCGCGAGGCCCTGCGCGAGCTGGAGCTGGACCTCGCCGAGGGTGCGGACCTGGTGATGGTCAAGCCGGCCATGCTGTACCTGGACGTCCTGCGGCAGGTCGCCGACGTCTCGCCGGTGCCGGTGGCCGCGTACCAGATCTCCGGCGAGTACTCGATGGTGGAGGCCGCTGCCGCCAACGGCTGGATCGAGCGGGAGCGCACCATCCTGGAGACGCTCACCTCGATCCGCCGGGCCGGCGCCGAGCAGATCCTCACCTACTGGGCGGTCGAGGCCGCTCGGATGCTCAAGCGGCTGTGACTCGCCCGCTCGCCTCCGGGGCGCTGTGACCCGGCACCGGCGCGCTGCCCGGCAGACGGAAGGCCGGGCCGCTCCCCGTGGGGAGCGACCCGGCCTTCCGGCGTCCTACTTCCAGCCGTTGATGTGGGCGAAGCCCTCGCCGCCGCCGACCAGGTCGGTGGCGGTGGCCGCGCCGCCGCCCTTGCCGCCGGCGGTGACGTCGGAGGTGTGGGCGACGCCCCAGGCACCGCCGGCCACGAACGGCTCGTCGGCCGAGGCGGTGATGCCCTCGCCGCCCACGAGGCCGACGTGCGCGAACGCCGGGGTGGCGGCGCCGGCGAGCGCCAGCGCGGCGGTGGCGGTCAGGGCGGCCTTGGCCAGCCTGCTCTTCATGGATCTGCCCTCTCTGTGGGAGCGCCCCCGCGGGCGCTCTGCCTCTGACTCGTGCTCTGACTCGTGATCACATCCCGCCCGTCCGGCCCGGCGCCCCACGCACCGGGCCGGACGGGCGCTCACCCGGCCGGGCCGTCGGCTCGGTCGGATTCCTCGTCCCGCAAGCCCGGAGGGCCCGGGGAGACCTTCCTCCCCGGGCCCTCCGTCCGTGCCATGCCCCTTGATCAGCCGATCAGGTGCGAGACACCCGCGTCGCCCGAGGACTGGGTGTTCTGGCCGACGTTGCAGATCTGCTTCGGGGTGCTGTTCAGGACGGGCACCTCGACCGGAACCGCGAGGCCGAGCGCGGCGGCGACGGCGATGTTGTGGATCTCCGGCAGGCAGACGTTCGGGTTGTCCAGGGTGTGGAAGTTCGGGCTGCCGTTGCCGTGGGTGCCGGTCTGGTTGGTGCCGCCGTTGCCCTGGACGGAGGTGGCGGCGCCATCCGAGTCGGCGATGGCGGAGGCCGAGCCCGCGGACATCGCGAGGGCGGCGGCGGCCAGGCCGGCGGCGGCGAGGGACTTCTTGATCATTTCCGGTTTTTCCTCTCGGGGGTGAATCGGGGAGCGATTCGGGGGTGGTTCGGGGTGGTTCGGGGAGCGGTGCTGGGGAGAGCAGCGCGGGGAGCGGTCAGCCGATCAGGTGGGACACGCCCGCGTCGCCGTGGCTCTGGGTGCCCTGCCCCTGGGTGCAGTACTGCTTGCCGCCGCTGTTGGCGATCGGGACCTCGATCGGGACCGCGATCCCCCCGACCGCGCCCACGGCGATGTTGTGGATCTCCGGGAGGCAGACGTTCGCGTTGTCCAGGAAGTGGAAGTTCGGGCTGTTGTTCCCGACGGTGCCGGTGAAGTTGCTGCCGCCGTTGCCCTGGATGGTGGCAGCGGCGCCGTCCGCGTCACTGATGGCCGAGGCGGGCGCGGCGGCAGCGGCCAGCGCGGCGACGGCCAGGCCGGCGGCGGCGAAGGACTTCTGGATCATGGGGTGATCCCTCTCTGAAATGCTTTCGGATTTCCGTGCGTAGCAACGCGTAGAACGCTCAGACCCGGTCTGCAGTCACTGACGTCCAGATCAAAGAATGACGGCACGGAAGGTTACGGGGATTTCTGAAAAGAGTCCGGGAGGCGCGTCCAAGGGTGGTTTCCGGTCGGATTACTAGGCCGAATTGGTTAACGCCCGCAATCCGAACTCGCGGTCACTCGTTGAGGCAGATTGTTTTCCGGCTGCGGCCCCGCAGCCCTTCCCCCTGGATCTCCAGTACGCCTTCAGTACGGACAGGCAGAACGGTGAAAAGCATGAAGTTCTCCAAGCGGGCCGGCGCGATGCTGCTGGCGGTCGGTGCGGGCGTGCTCGCCTCTCAGGGAGCGGCCTGTGCCGCCCCGGTAAGCCCCGGCCAGGTCGGAACCCTGGAGGACAAGCTGGCCACCCAGCAGGTGCCGGCGGACGTGCCGCTCGCCCCGTTGGGCAGCCACGTCCACTCCGACATCCCGACCTCGCTGCTCATGCCGCCGGTGCCCGGCCGGACCACCGACAACGGGCTGCTCCCGGACCACCTGGTGCCCCAGCTGACCACCGGCAAGGTCGGCCCGAGCGCCAAGGCTCAGCTGCCGCTGCCGCTGGTCGACCAGGGTGCCGACCTCGGCGAGGTGCTGCTGGAGGCCCCGGCCGCGCCGCTGAACGCCAAGACCCCCGGCCTGGACGTCGGCAAGCCGCTGGCGCTGGTCCACGACGGCACCGGTCAGCTCGCCGACGGCCGGCTTAAGGTGGACGAGGTGGACCCGCGCCTGGTGCCCGGCGCCGTGCAGACCGTGCCCGGGGCCACCGCCAGCCTCGGCGGCGACCAGAGCCGGCTCTCCGCCACCGATGAGGTCAACGACCTGGCCGACACCACCACCGCGACGGCCACCGGCGTCCTGCAGCGGACGGACCTGGCCGACACCACCACCGCGACGGCCACCGGCCTGGTCCAGCAGAGCGGGCTCGCCGGTCTGACCAAGCTCTGAGCCGAGCCGCCCCGGGCACGGCGGAGCCCGGCACCCTCCTCGTATCAGGGGTGCCGGGCTCCGCCGCGTCCGGCCTCAGCCCGGCAGGACGCCGGTCAGCCCGCCGACCAGCGGGAGGTCCTTGACGCCCCCGCCCGCGCTCAGCGGACCGGTCAGCGTGCCGGTGCCCAGCGGGGCCAGGCCCTGGTCCGGCTGGACGGTCGCGCCGTTGTTGAGCACGTCGGCCGAGGAGTTGGCCCACGGGTCCAGGCGCAGGCTCTTGATCGGCGCGACGCCGTAGCCGAGGCCGGACGTCGTCCCGTTGAGCGCCTGCCCGACGTCCGTCTTCGCCAGCGTGGTCGGGCCCGCCGCGGGCGCCTGGCCCGAGGCGGTGGCGGCCTGCGCCGAACCGGTGCCGAGCAGCACCACGGCACCCACGGCGGCGGCCAGGCCGGCGCCGCTCTTCATCGAAACCATCGAAACCATACGGATCACCCTTCGGTGGATCGGGGTCCCGGACGGTCGGGTGTCCGGGGATGCCGAACTGCCCCCCGGCCGGCTGGTCGGGGGGCAGTACGGCCGAAACGCGTGCCGATCGGTGATCAGCAGTCGTCCGCGGGCTTCGGGTGGGCCTCGGCGTTGACACAGGTGTTGCCGAACGCCGGGTTCAGCGCACCGACCAGGCTGATGCTGTTGCCGCACAGGTTGACCGGGATGTGCACCGGCACCTGGATCTGGTTGCCCGAGATGACACCGGGGGAGCCGGCGGCCACGCCCTCGGCGCCCGCGCTGGCGGCGGCGGAGCCCGCCGCGCCCAGCACCAGGCCGGCAGCGGCGGCGGACAGGACGGCGGCCTTCTTCATGTTCTGCATGGGGATTGATCTCCTCGATCACGCACGGGTGGAGCGTGTCGCGCCCCGACGCAGCGGGCGCGGCACGGGCTCGGTGAATCAGCTGTCGCCGGTGCGGCGACCGCCGGTTCAGCCGACGTTGGCGCAGTGGTTGCCGAACGCCGGGTTCAGCAGGCCCCCGACGTTGACGGTGTTGCCGCAGATGTTGACCGGGATGTGAATCGGCACCTGGATCTGGTTGCCCGAGATGACACCGGGGGAGCCGGCGGCCACGCCCTCGGCGCCCGCGCTGGCGAACGCTCCGCCGGCGGCACCGAGCACCAGACCGGTGGCGGCCAGCGACAGGGCGGCGGCCTTCTTGAGGTTACGCATTGTCTTTCCTCCGATTTCTGCCCGACGGAAGGGAAATGTCGGGTGCCGGGCGAGCGGGAATACTCACCCGAAGGGTTCAGGGATTGCCGTGATTGTCACTCCGACGGCGCACACCGGCGTGTTCCGCCCATGGCTCGGGCGTCGCCGCAGCCGCCGCGTTGTTCCAGCGCCTGGCGAACGATTCCCGCACGGCCGGGAACGGTTCGGGCGAGGCGCGACCAGGAATTCCCGGTCAGGCGTTCAGGCGGTGTCGCCGAACGCCGGGTTCTGAGGGGCCCGCCACGTCGACCGACTTGCCGGTGGCCTCGGTGCCGACGAGGCCGTGGGCGAGCTGCGCATGGGCGGTACTCGATTCAGGAGCAGGGCCGGGTGGATCGTCTTCGTCAGGGAGAACGAGGCAGCGCGCGGAGGGAAACGGTCCGGCCCGTCGATCGCCCGAGATCACCCGAATGCCGGTCACCGGCCCCCATTGGGCCAGGCGGGTGACAGTATGCGCACCGTCGCAACCGCCCCGGACGGGTCTCGTTCTAGATGTCGCACTCCCCGTGCATTTCTGTTGAACAGTCAGGAGGCTCACATGAGCGTCAAGAAGACCGCCGCCGTTGGCGCGGCCGTGGTGGGCATCGTGGCCGCCGGCGCCGGCACCGCGATGGCCAGCTCCGGCGCCGAGGGTGTCGCCGCGGGTTCCCCCGGTGTCATCTCGGGCAACCAGATCCAGGTTCCGGTGCACATTCCGGTCAACCTGTGCGGCAACACCGTCAACGTCGGGGGCCTGCTGAACCCGGCGTTCGGCAACCACTGCGCCAACGTGGGCTGATTCCACCTCCGGTTCGGCCGGTGAGAGCCGCCGTTCCGCGCTTCCCTCCTGGGGCGCGGGGCGGCGGCTCTTTTCGTGCGCCCGCCGCTGTCGCCGCGTCAATGCGCGGTGGTGTCACAAGCCTTGTTGCACTACTTGTCAGTACCTAGAATGTGAGACCTGCTCACCTTTCCTGCCCCTCTCTTGCTCCGCGCCGCTCGGCGCCCCCGGCCGGGCGGTTCCCCCACCCCCCCGCAAGGAGTCGCGTGTGATCAGGTTCCGCATCCCAGCGGCGCGGCGAACGCGAACGGGCGCATCCCGGTCCGCGGCGCTGCTCGCCACCGGCGTCCTCGTCGCCGCCCTCGGTCTGGCGGGCGCCCCCGCCGCCCTCGCCGACACCACCCCGACCCCGGCGCCCGACGCCGTCCGCCCGGCCGCGATCGTCGCCCTCGGCGACAGCGCCATCTCCGGGGAGGGCGCCGGCACCGACACCAACGACGGCTACTTCCCGGAGACCGACAGCCCCACCAACTACTGCCACCGCCATCCCAAGTCGGAGATCTTCACCACCGACATCCCCGGGGTCACCCCGATCGACCTCGCCTGCTCCGGCGCCCAGACCGGTGACCTGGTGAGCGACCCCGAGCTGGCCAAGATCACCGGCTCGGGCAGCGGTGACTACGGTGAGCCCAAGCAGGACGTCAAACTCGCCGACACGGCGGCCAAGTACGACGTCAAGCTGGTCGTCGTCACGATCGGCGCCAACGACGACTTCGACTTCAGCGGCATCATGATGCACTGCCTCGCGCAGTACTTCCCGATCCCCAAGGACCAGGGCTGCCGGGACACCATCGGCAGCGACGAGATCCGCCAGCGCGCCAAGCGGGTCCAGCCCAAGGTCGTGGCCGCGCTGCAGAACATCCGGCAGACCATGCGCAGGGCCGGTTACGCCGACTCCTCGTACCAGCTGGTCTACCAGTCGTACTTCAACCCGATCACCCCGGACATCCGGCGCAACGACTACCTGGGCAAGATCGCCGACGGCTGCCCGGCCTTCCCGGAGGACCTCGCCTGGGGCCACAACTGGGTGGTGCCGACGTTCAGCGACGCGCTCCGTGGCGCGGCCGAACAGGTGCCAGGCGTAAGGTACTTGGACCAGCGGAGGGTCGCCTTCGGGCACGAGGTGTGCGCGGAGTGGACCAGCTCGCCGTACGAGTACACCAACGGGGACGTCATCAACCTCTCCGAGTGGGCGCGCAACGGCTGCGACTCGCAGATCGGCATCCCCGGGCTGTGCATGAACATGGTCCGCCAGTCGTACCACCTGCGGGTGGCCGGCTACCGCGGTGAGGGCGTCTGCCTCGGCCAGTTCTTCGCCGAGCCCGACCAGCCGGAGGCGTACTGCACCCTCAACCAGCAGAACACCACGTCCATTCAGCCGCTCACCCCCGGCAAGCCCTTCGGCGACGTCCCCGAGGACGGCTCCTGGTACCAGCTCACCAACGCGGCCACCGGCAACGCCCTCGACCTCACCGGCGGCGGCACCTACGGCGACTCCACCAACGGCCGGGCCGCCATCAGCTACCCGGCCAGCGGCGGGCTGAACCAGTCCTTCGTCCTGGAGGCCAAGGCCGGCGGCAGCTACGAGCTGGACTTCAGCGGCAACCGCGACATGTGCCTGGACGCCAACGCCGCCGCCACCGCCGTCGGCACCCGGATCCAGCAGTGGGGCTGCAACGGCGGCGCCAACCAGCACTGGATCTTCAAGCCGGCCGGCAACGGCAACTACGAGATCGCCGACTCCGCCGACCCCACCAAGGTCCTCGCCGCCGGCGCCAACCTCGACGCCAAGGGCAACCCCTACGTCGAACTCGCCCAGGACACCGGCGCCCCGGCCCAGCTCTGGCAACTCACCAAGCTCGGCATCGTCTACCTGCACAGCTGACGCAGGCCCCGGAGCACCTCAGGCCGTCGCCGCCCCCAGCCGGGCGGCGACGGCCGCGCTCATCGGGGAGGGCGGCGGGGGAGGGCGGGGCCGGCGGGGGCGTGCCGTAGGCTCACGGGAAAATCGTTGCGCCGGAGCCGCGCGCACCTTGAGCGGGGCGGGGAGTACCCAGAGCAGATGAGCACGGCATCGAGCATCGAGTCGTCCAGTACCGAGCCCGAGTCGCCGGCGGCGCCGGCCGAGAAGCGGACTGAGGAGCGGGCGGGCCGGGTGCCCGGTCGGTTCGGGGCGCTGGTGGACCGCTTCGCGCCCGCGCTGGGCGCGTACGCGGTGGTCAAGGCGATCGGTCTGACCGTCTTCCTGGTGCTGCTGGAGCACACCGGGGACTACCTGAAGAAGCAGGTCGGCCGCGGCGGCGGCACCCACGCGTGGGACGTGCTGGGCACCTGGGACGGCGTCTGGTACCAGCGGATCGCCGAGAACGGCTACGACCCGCAGCTGATCCCGCTGCACGGCTGGCCGCTGGCCACCTACTACGAGAACTCGGCCGCCTTCTTCCCGCTCTACCCCTGGCTGATGCGGCTGGTGGGCGCGGTCACCGGGCTCGGCCCGTACGGCTCCGGGATCGTGGTCTCGGTGGTCGCCTCGCTGGTCGCCGCGGCCGGGATCTTCGCGATCGCCGAGCGGCTCGGCGGCTTCCGGGCGGGTGTGATCGCCGCGGTGATCTGGGGCCTGTTCCCGGGCTCGGGCGTGGAGTGGGCGATCTACTCGGACTCGCTGTTCGTGGCGCTGTCCGCCTGGGCCTGCTACTGCGTGATGACCCGCCGCTGGCCGGCCGCCGGCCTGCTCGCACTGGTGGCAGGCCTGAACCGGCCGACCGCCGCGGCGCTGATCGCGGCCGTGTCGATCGCCGCGCTGGTCGCGCTGATCCGCCGTACCGACGGGGTGGCCCGCCCGCTGACCGCGATGCTGATCACCCCGTGGGGCCTGATCGGCTACGTGGCCTGGGTCGGCTGGCGGATGGGCGACTGGGGCGGCTACTTCAAGCTCCAGCGCGGCGCCTGGAACCGCTACTTCGACTTCGGCGCCTCCACCCTCCGCACGATCATGGACGTGATCACCGGTCACTGGGACTTCTGGCAGTCCAACCCCGTCCCGGACCTGATCGCGATCGCCCTGCTGATCGCCCTGCCCGGCCTGCTGGTGCTGCTCTGGCGGGTCCGCCCGCCGCTGGTCCTGTGGGTGTACACCGCGATGACCATCTTCACCGCGCTGAGCAGCAACCAGATCTTCGGCAACATCTCCCGCTACCTGCTGCCCGCCTTCCCGCTGTTCATCGGCCTGGCGGTGGCGCTGCGGCGGGTGCGGACCCCCTCGCTGATCGGCCTGTTCGCGATGCCGGCCATCGCGGCGGGCTGGTACGCGGGGTATGCGCTGTTCGAGTTGGGTATCCCGTAACCCGGGTGTTGGTTGGCAACGGGATCATCCGGCAGCAGACGGGCCGTTGCTAACCTCGGACGTATGACGACGACCCCGCCCGTGCGCCAGATTCGCGACATCTCCGGCCTGATGGACCACGCGAGCCACGTGCTGGCGACCCGGATGGCGGCCGCCTTCACCGAGCTCGGCATCACGCCCCGCGCGTACTGCGTGCTGTTCCACGCGCAGGAGGCCGAGCGCACCCAGATCCAGCTGGCCGAGCTCACGGACCTGGACAAGACCACCATGGTGGTCACCGTCGACGAGCTGGAGAAGGCGGGCCTGGCCGAGCGCCGCCCGTCCGCCACCGACCGCCGGGCCCGGATCATCTCGGTCACCGAGGAGGGCGCCCGCGCCGTGGTGAAGGGCACCGCGATCGCCGACCGGGTGCACCGCGAACTCCTGGAGTCACTGCCGCAGCCCGAACAGGACGCCTTCGTCTCCGCCCTCACACGCCTGGTGGACGGGCACCTCGCGGAGCCGGTCGAGAGCGACCGCACCGTCCGCCGCGCCCGCCGCCCCCGGGGGCAGTGATCCGGTACCGCACCCCCATGGCTTGCTCCCGAGATAGATAGTCCCGAACAAGACAATCTGATAGCGTCCCTCCCGGTACTCGACGAACCGGGAGACCCGCCATGACCACGCACGCCCCGGCCGCGCCCGACGCGGCGGCCGCGACCCCCGTCCGCTCCCGCGCACTGGCCCTCGCGGTGCTCTGCGCGGGGATGCTGATGATCATCCTGGACGGCTCGATCGTCACCGTGGCGCTGCCCGCCATCCAGAACGACCTGCACTTCTCGCCCGCCGACCTCACCTGGACGGTCAACGCCTACCTGATCGCCTTCGGCGGGCTGCTCCTGCTGGCCGGCCGGCTCGGCGACCTGATCGGCCGCAAGCGGGTCTTCGTCGCCGGACTCGCCCTCTTCACCGCGGCCTCGCTGCTCTGCGCCCTCGCCACCGGGCAGGGGGTGCTGATCGCCGCCCGCTTCCTGCAGGGCGTCGGCGGCGCGATGGCCTCCTCGGTCAGCCTCGGGATGATCGTCACGCTCTTCCCCGAGCCGGGCGAACGCGGCCGCGCGATCGGCGCGTTCAGCTTCGTCGGCGCGGCCGGCGCCTCGATCGGCCAGGTCCTCGGCGGCGTGCTCACCCAGGCCCTCAGCTGGCACTGGATCTTCCTGATCAACCTGCCGCTCGGCCTCGCCGCCGCCCTGCTCGCCGTCCGGGTGCTGGAGTCCGAGCGCGGCCCGGGCCTGCGGGCCGGCGCCGACGCGCTGGGCGCCGCGCTGATCACCGCCGCCCTGATGCTCGGCATCTACACCATCGTCGGCACCGGCGCGCACGGCTGGGCCTCCGCCCGCACCCTGGGGCTCGGCACGCTCTCGCTCGCCCTGCTGGCCGCCTTCCTGCTCCGCCAGGCCCGGGCCGCCCAGCCCCTGCTCCCGCTGCGGATGTTCCGCTCCCGCAGCGTCTCCGGGGCCAACGCCGTGCAGATCCTGACCATCTCCGGGATGTTCGCCTTCCAGATCCTGGTCGCCCTCTACATGCAGCAGGTCCTCGGCTACGGCGCGGCCGCCACCGGTCTCGCCATGCTGCCCGCCGCGGTCGCCATCGGCGCGGTGTCGCTGCTGCTCTCGGCCCGGCTGAGCGCCCGGTTCGGTGAGCGCGCGGTGCTGCTGGTGGGCCTGGCCGCGCTGGTGGTCGCGCTCGGCCTGCTGACCCGGCTGCCGTCCGACGCCGACTACGCCGCCCATCTGCTGCCGACCATGCTGCTGATCGGCGGCGGCGGGCTGGTGCTCTCGGCGCTCGCCGTGCTCGGCATGTCGGGCGCCGGCCCGGAGGACGCGGGGACCGCCTCCGGCCTGTTCAACACCAGCCAGCAGGTCGGCGGCGCGCTCGGGGTCGCGGTGCTGACCACCCTCGCCGACGGCCGCACCGGTGCCCTGCTCGCCGCCGGGCACTCCGCGCCGGACGCGCTCACCGGCGGCTTCCGGCTCGCCTTCGCGGTGGCCGCCGGGCTGCTCGCGGTGGCGCTGGTGCTGGCGGCGGTGGTGCTCCGACCGGCCGCCAGGAACTGACAAATGAGCACGTTATGACGAGTCGTCAGCCTGTGGAGCCCCGGCCCGCGTTCAGCGGGTCGGGGTTCGGCGCTACGGCCAGACCAGGCAGTACAGCTGGTGCCCGGCGTCGTGCAGCCGGTTGGCGAAGTCCTGCCACTCGTGCAGCATGCTGTAGATCACGAAGGCGTCGCGCGGCCCGCGCCGGTCCGGGACGGTGGACCAGATGAAGGCGGCCGCGCCGAGCTCGGTGACGTCGGCCTTGCGGAGCGGTTCGACCACGTTGTGCGGGAGCTGGACGACGGCGTAGTCGGGGTGCAGCACGACGAGTTCCAGCGGCGGGACCTGGTGCAGCGGGACGCCCTGGATGCCGGTGAGGACCATGGCGCTCATGGTCTCCGGCTTGATCTTGGTGGAGAGGTGGCCGGTGGGGGATCCGCTGGTCTCCATCAGGTCGCCGAGCCGCCCCAGCGCGCCGAGTTCGCCGGCGTCCAGGCCGAGGCCGCCCGGGCCGAGGGCGGTGGGGACCCTGGCGGCGGTGGCGCGGTCCGGTGCGCCGAAGTACTTGTACGTCACCCCCACGCGTCCCTCACCCCGCCTCTCGCCGCCGCGGCGACCACGACCCGTACCCGCTCCCGTACCCCCGCGTGCGGCTTCGGCGGGCCTGCGGGAGCCCCCCGCGGCCTCGTCGTAGCCGTCCTGCGCCTCGGACACTCGGACCATCCTCACCGGAATTCGCCGGAATCGACAGACCCCCGCACGCCCGGCGTCCCTCCGGACGTGCTCCTTACCCGTCATGCGCCGCCGTACCCACTCGCGGGCCGTACCCACTCGCGGCACACAGCAGTCCTCTCCACACCCCTGCACACAACCGGAGCGCTCGCGCACTCTGTGTACACAGTCTGACTGGTCCGTGCTCCGGGGCAGCCAGCGGCCCCGTCCGTACGGACAACCCGTCACGGACAACCGTACAGACAACGGTGCCCGGATCATCGTTCCAGATGATCGGGCCGGACATGCAGAGCTCAAGGACACGATTTGAGACCATGTCTCCCGTGAGCTACCCCTACGAAGCCCCCCAGTCCCAGTCGCTCTTCGATCGCGCCTCCGTGGTCACGCCCGGCGGCGTCAACTCCCCGGTGCGCGCCTTCCGCGCGGTCGGCGGCACGCCGCGCTTCATGGTGTCCGGCACCGGCCCCTACCTCACCGACGCCGACGGCCGTGAGTACGTCGACCTGGTGTGCTCGTGGGGTCCGATGATCCTCGGCCACGCGAACCCCGCCGTGATCGACGCCGTCCAGCGGGCCGTCGCCAACGGCACCTCCTTCGGCACGCCCGGCCAGGGCGAGGTGGAGCTGGCCGAGGAGATCGTCGCCCGGGTCGCCCCGGTCGAGCAGGTCCGGCTGGTCTCCTCCGGCACCGAGGCCACCATGTCCGCGATCCGGCTCGCCCGCGGCTTCACCGGCCGCGCGAAGGTGGTCAAGTTCGCCGGCTGCTACCACGGTCACGTGGACGCGTTGCTGGCCGCCGCCGGTTCCGGTGTGGCCACCTTCGGCCTGCCGGACACCCCGGGCGTCACCGGTGCCCAGGCCGGCGACACCATCGTGCTGCCGTACAACGACCTGGCCGCCGTCGAGCAGGCCTTCGCCGCCCACCCGGGCGAGATCGCCTGTGTGATCACCGAGGCCTCGCCCGGCAACATGGGCGTCGTCCCGCCGCTGCCCGGCTTCAACGCGGGACTGGCCCGGCTCTGCCGGGACAACGGCGCGCTGTTCATCTCCGACGAGGTGATGACCGGCTTCCGCGTCTCCAAGGCCGGCTGGTACGGCCTGGAGGCGGCGAACGAGGGCTGGGCGCCGGACCTGCTGACCTTCGGCAAGGTCATGGGCGGCGGCTTCCCGGCCGCGGCCTTCGGCGGTCGCGCCGACGTGATGGCGCACCTGGCCCCGGCCGGCCCGGTCTACCAGGCGGGCACCCTGTCCGGGAACCCGGTCGCCACCGCGGCGGGCCTGGCCCAGCTGCGCGGCTGCACCGACGAGGTGTACGCGACGGTGGACAAGGTCGCCGCAGAGGTCTCCGGCCTGGTCGCCGAGGCGCTCACCAAGGAGGGCGTGGCGCACCGCCTGCAGACCGCCGGGAACATGTTCTCGGTGTTCTTCACCGAGGCCCCGGTCACCAACTACGACGAGGCCCGGACCCAGGAGGCGTACCGTTTCACCGCCTTCTTCCACGCGATGCTGGCCGAGGGCGTCTACCTGCCGCCGTCCGCCTTCGAGTCCTGGTTCGTCTCGGCGACCCACGACGCGCGGGCGATCGAGCGGATCGCCGCCGCCCTGCCGGCCGCCGCGCGCGCCGCTGCCGCCGCCACGGTCTAGCCGCCACGGCCCAGTCCACCCCGAGCCCCAGGAGCAGTTGAGAAGTGAGCGCCAAAGAGATCACCGTCGTCCACCTGATGCGCCACGGCGAGGTGCACAACCCGGAGGGCGTCCTGTACGGGCGGCTCCCCGGCTACCACCTGTCCGAGCTGGGCCGGGAGATGGCCGAGCGGGTCGCCGAGGACCTGGCCGGCCGGGACATCACCCACGTGGTGGCCTCCCCGCTGGAGCGCGCCCAGGAGACCGCCGCGCCGATCGCCAAGTCGCACGGCCTGGACATCGCGGTGGACGAGCGGCTGATCGAGGCGGAGAACGTCTTCGAGGGCAAGACCTTCGGCGTCGGCGACGGCTCGCTGCGCAACCCCGGTTACTGGAAGTACCTCACCAACCCGTTCAAGCCCTCCTGGGGCGAGCCGTACCTCGACCAGGTGGTGCGGATGATGGGCGCGCTCGGCGCGGCCCGGGACGCCGCCCGCGGGCACGAGGCGGTCTGCGTCAGCCACCAGCTGCCGGTCTGGATCGTCCGCTCCTTCGTGGAGCGCCGCCGGCTCTGGCACGACCCGCGCCGTCGGCAGTGCTCGCTGGCCTCGCTGACCAGCTTCACCTTCGAGGGCGACCGGATCGTCTCGGTCGGCTACCGCGAGCCGGCCCGCGACCTGCTGCCGGCGCACCTGGTCGGCAAGGGCGGCAAGGGCAAGCCGGTGGGCAAGAGCTTCGGAGCCTGAGCCCGCGGCGGCTTCGGAGCCCGAGCCCGCGGCACCGCGCGTACGAGCATCCGCCACCGCGTGTAAGCCCTGGGTAAGTATGGCTTCGGGCCACCCGGCAACCGCCGGGTGGCCCGGTTCCGTTGCAGGTCAGATGGGGTGCGGCGCGCAAGGCAGGACCCCGGCGAACCTGCCCGGAACTCCATGCGAAACTTTTCACATGTCCGCCATGACGCGCCCCCGTCCCCGTGTCGCCGCAGCCGCTGCCACCGTCGCCGCCGCTGCGCTCGTCCTCACCGGCTGTTCCTCCTCGGGCTCGTCGAGCAGCGGCGAAGGCCAGGTGGGCTTCGTCACCGTCACGGGCACCAACCTGTCGAAGGCGGACGCCGGCAAGCGCGGGGACGCGCCGGACATCACCGGGGAGACCCTGGAGGGCAACCAGGCCAAGCTCTCCGACTACCGCGGCAAGGTCGTGGTGCTGAACGTCTGGGGCTCCTGGTGCGGGCCGTGCCGGGCCGAGGCGAAGAGCCTGCAGACCGTCTCGGAGAAGTACAAGGACCAGGGCGTCCAGTTCCTCGGCATCAACACCCGGGACACCGACAAGACCAACGCCGTCCGCTTCGAGCAGGAGCAGGGCGTCACCTTCCCGAGCATCTTCGACCCGGCCGGGACCCAGCTGCTCAAGTTCCCCAAGGGCAGCCTCAACCCGCAGTCCATCCCGACCACCCTGGTCGTCGACCGCGACGGCAAGCTGGCCGCCCGCGCCGTCGGCGGTACGACCGAGGACGCGCTGGAGTCGATCCTCCAGCCGGTGGTCGCGGAGCAGAAGCAGTGAGTGGGGCACTGCGGCTGGCCGAACTCCAGCTGGCCGACACCACCACGACCATGCAGAGCGGGGCGCTGCTGGCCGCGGCGCCGATCGCGCTCGCGGCCGGGCTGGTGTCGTTCTTCTCGCCCTGCGTGCTGCCGCTGGTGCCGGGCTACCTGTCGTACGTGACCGGCTTCTCCGCCGCCGATCTCGCGGACGCCCGCGGCTCGAAGCGCGGCCGGATGCTGCTCGGCGTGGTGCTGTTCATCCTCGGCTTCACCGCCGTCTTCGTCTCCACCGGCGCGCTGTTCGGCTTCTTCGGCCAGGAGCTGCAGGACTACAAGCGGCCGATCAGCATCGTGCTGGGCTCGCTCACCGTCGTGATGGGCCTGGCCTTCATGGGCCTGATCCCCGGCCTGAACATGCTGGAGGTGCGCTCGCACCGCCGCCCCGCCGTCGGCCTGCTCGGCGCCCCGATGCTGGGCGTGGTCTTCGGCGTCGGCTGGACCCCCTGCATGGGCCCGACCCTGACCGCGGTGCAGAACCTGGCCCTCAACCAGGCCGACGCCCAGCGTGGCGCGCTGTTGACGACCTTCTACTGCCTGGGCCTCGGCGTACCGTTCATCCTGGCCGCGGTCGCCTTCCGCCGGGCGCTGGGCGCCTTCGGGTGGGTCAAGCGGCACTACCCGCTCGTCATGCGGATCGGGGGCGGCATGCTCGTCGCGGTCGGTCTGCTGCTCGTCACCGGGATCTGGGACTCGATGATGAGCGAACTGCAGTCCTGGACCGCCGACTTCCGGATCGGAATCTGACCGTGAGCAAGACCACGACCGAGACCGAGCTGCCCCCGGCGCCGGACGACACCGCCGCCGAGCGGCTCAGCACCGCGCCGGTCGAGTCCGAGGGGCCCACCGGCATAGGGGCGTTCGGCTGGGCGCGCTGGATGTGGCGCCAGCTGACCTCGATGCGGGTCGCCCTGATCCTGCTGTTCCTGCTGTCGCTGGCCGCCATCCCGGGCTCGCTGATCCCGCAGAACGGCCAGAACCAGTTCAAGGTGCAGACCTGGAAGGCACAGCACACCACGGTCGCGCCGATCTACGAGAAGCTCCAGCTGTTCGACGTCTACAGCTCGGTCTGGTTCTCCGCGATCTACATCCTGCTGTTCATCTCGCTGGCCGGCTGCATCATCCCGCGCACCTGGCAGTTCGTCGGCGTGCTGCGGTCCCAGCCGCCGGCCGCGCCGCGCAACCTGACCCGGATGCCGGTCCACGCGGCCTGGCGCACCGAGGCGGACGCCGAGAAGGTGAACGCCGCCGCCCACCGGCTGCTGCGCAAGCGCGGCTTCCGGGCCAACCTGGCCGGCGGCGCGGTGGCGGCCGAGAAGGGCTACCTGCGCGAGGTCGGCAACCTGCTGTTCCATCTGTCGCTGTTCGCGCTGCTCGGCGGCTTCGCCTGGGCGAGCCTGGCCTCCGGCACCGGCGGCAAGCTGATAGTCGAGGGCCAGGGCTACTCCAACACCATCACCCAGCTCGACGACTTCACCGGCACGCGGTTCTACAACAACCAGGACCTCGACCCCTTCTACCTGAAGCTCGATGACTTCACCTCGAAGTTCCAGAACCAGGGCGACCAGATCGGCGCCGCCCGGCAGTTCACCGCGAACGTGGAGTACTACCAGGGCAGCGACGAGTCGAAGCTCAAGAAGGGCACGATCGAGGTCAACCACCCGCTGGAGATCGGCGGCAGCAAGGTCTACCTGATCGGCCACGGCTACGCCCCGGTCATCACCGTCCGCAACGGCAAGGGCGACGTGGTCTACCACGACGTCGTGCCGTTCCTGCCGCAGGACGCCAACCTGACCTCGACCGGTGTCGTGAAGGTCTCCGACTACGGCACCGGCCCGGACGGCAACAAGACCCAGCTGGGCTTCTCCGGCTTCTTCCTGCCGACGGCGCCGGTGAGCTTCGCGGGGACCGGCCCGGTCTCGCTGTTCCCCGGCGACGCCGAGCCCGAGCTGGTGCTGAACGCCTTTTCCGGGGACCTCGGCACCGACTCCGGCCTGCCGCAGAACATCTACCAGCTGAACACCCGCAAGCTCACCCAGATGAAGGTGGACGACCAGCCGGCCAAGGCCCGGCTCAAGCCCGGCCAGGGCTGGACCCTGCCGGACGGCTACGGCAGCGTCACCTTCGAGGGCTACAAGCAGTGGGCGAGCTTCAACGTCTCGCACCGCCCCGGCAACGCGATCGCGCTGACCGGTGCCGTCATGGCGATCCTCGGCCTGATCGGCTCGCTGTTCATCCAGCGCCGCCGGATCTGGGTGCGGGCGGTGGCCCTGCCGGGCGGCGGTACCCAGGTGGAGCTGGCCGGTCTGGGCCGCAGCGAGTCGGCGAAGATCGCCGAGGAGCTGGCCGAACTGGCGGTCGACCTCCAGGACGACGCCCCGGCGTCTGCGGACGACGCCCCGGCGTCTGAGGACGACGCCCCGGCGGGCGAGGGGGAGACCCCGGCGGCCGAGGACGAGAACGGATCCGCGCCCGGGGAAGACGACCGGGCACCAGAAGATCACGCAGCAGAAGACCCCACAGCCCCTGCCGACCAGAACTCCAAGGAGTAGACGGTGCATCTCGCCTCGGGGGTCGACCCACAGCTGGCCGACCTCTCCAACAAGCTGATCTATTCGGCGATGGCGGTCTACACGATCGCCATGTTCGCCCACATGTTCGAGTGGACGTTCGGCAGCAAGGGCGCGGTCGCCGTCCGCTCCAAGGAGCAGTCGGGCAGCCTGGCCGAGACCGTCGCCGCCGCGGAGCCCAAGGCCGCCAAGCGGGTCACCGTCACCGTGGCCGGGGCGAAGGGCGGCACCACCACGCTCACCCGCACCGTCCTGGCGGGCGAGGGCGCGACCGTCGTCACCGGCGGTCGCGGCGACGACGAGGTGGACGGTCCGGGCGCGGCCGGCACCAGCGAGAAGGCCGACCTGGCCGGCCGCATCGCGGTCTCGCTGACCGTCCTGGCGCTGCTGCTGCACGGCGGCGGCATCGTCGCCCGCGGCCTGTCGGTGTCCCGCTGGCCGTGGGGCAACATGTACGAGTTCTCCTGCGCCTTCGCCTTCGCGATGACGGCCGCGTACCTGGTCCTGCTGGCCGCGAGGAAGAACGTCCGCTGGCTCGGCCTGCCGGTCGTCGTCGCGGTGCTGCTGACCCTCGGCATCGCCACCCAGGTGCTGTACACCGACTCCGAGCAGCTCGTCCCGGCGCTGCACTCGTACTGGCTGGCGATCCACGTCTCCACCGCGATCTTCTGCGGCGGCGCCTTCTACGCGGCGTTCATCGCCACGCTGCTGTACCTCGGCAAGGACTCCTTCGACAGGCGCATGGCGGCCGGCCTGACCACCGGCCCGCTGGGCACCGCGCCCTCGATCTGGCGCCGGCTGCCCGCCGCCTCCACCTTCGACAAGCTGTCCTACCGGATCAACGCCCTGGTCTTCCCGCTGTGGACGTTCACCATCATCGCGGGCGCGATCTGGGCCGAGGCGGCCTGGGGCAAGTACTGGGAGTGGGACCCGAAGGAGACCTGGTCGTTCATCACCTGGGTCGCCTACGCCTGCTACCTGCACGCCCGTGCGACGGCCGGCTGGAAGGGCCGCAAGGCCGCGTACCTGGCCCTGGCGGCCTTCGCCTGCTGGCTCTTCAACTACTACGGCGTGAACATCTTCGTCACCGGCAAGCACTCCTACGCGGGGATCTGACCGGGGGCACCCACCCACCGGCCCGGCTTTCCGCAGGAGGTAGCCGGGCCGAGGTGCAACAGGGGTAGTTCGTGCCGGCCGTCCGTGCCGGTACGGGGAGGAACGAGGAGGAAATCGCGCAATGGAGTGCGACGAGGTCATGCTGACCGTCCGAATCACCGCCGCCGAGCAACTGCTGCTCCGCCGGCTCGCCCAGGGACACCGAAGCGACGTTTCCGAAGTGGTGGCCGACGCTCTGCTGGACATCATCCCCACGCTCAGCGCGCCGGGGGACGCCTACCGGCTGCTGAGCGCCCTCGCCACGCCCGCGCCGTGCGCCCTGACGGTCTGGCTGCCGACCGCCCTGGCCGACCTGCTGGTGCCCGGCGCGGCCCGGATCGCCCAGATCACCGACGTCCGGATCGAGTCGGCCAGCGCGGCTCTGGGCGCGGCGCTGCGGCTGTGGCTGGCCCAGGATCCGGTCCGGCTGGCGGCCAACCTCAGCGTGATGCACGCCGGGCGGCGGCCGGCCGCGCTGGTGGCGGCGTAACGGGAGAGGGCCTGACCCTTGGGTCAACTCGCCAGCGGTAGCCGGGTGCTGCCGAGGCCCGGGGTGGCGGGGCGGCCGTCGAAGGCGTCCCGCCGGACCGGCACCCGCGGGCCGTCGACCGGTTCGGTGAGCAGCCGGCACTCGGCCGCCGTCCGCCCGTCCTGGACCAGCCGGACCAGTACGGGCGTACGCCGGCCGTCCGGCGACTGCTCGCGCACCGCCCGGACGAAGCAGGGCCGGTCCAGCTCGATGTAGTGGTCGAAGGAGGTCACCAGCTCGACCGGAACCACCGGCTCGGGGTGGTGCAGCCGTTGGGCGGCCTGCCGGGCGGCCTCCAGCACCAGCATCCCGGGGACGTGGTCCAGCTCGTGGTCGAACAGCACCGGGTGCCCGGCGTCGGCCCGCAGCAGCCAGGTGTCCGGCCGCAGGGTCGGGCTGAGCACCACGTCCGCGGGCTGCGCCCGGCCGACGAGCTCGGGCGCGGCGGGCTCCGGCGGCCGCGGCGGGATGACGGGCCGGCGCCCGGGCCCGCGCAGCCGCTCGTACGAGGCGGGGGTGATCACCCGCAGCTGGCCGGAGCCGTGGCCGATCCGCAGGCCGTCCCGGGTGATCTCGGCGTGCACCCGCAGCGAGGCCAGTCGGCCGTGCCGCATCCGGACGTCCTCGCAGCCGACGGTCAGCATCAGCGAAGCCGGCCCGGCGGTGACGGCGAGGCCTGGCAGGCCCGCCTCGCCGAGCGCGTAGCCCAGCTCCTCCATGACGAAGTGGTGTCCGCGCGGCACCCCGAAGCCGGCGTGGCCGATCAGCAGTCCGGCCTGCCGGACGGTCTCGGCCACCAGCACCGGGTCGTGGTAGCGGTCCCCGGGCAGCCGGTAGAAGCCGTGCAGCCGGGGCCACTGGGCGCCGAGCAGGAAGTCGTACGGGCCGGTGGCCTGCCAGCCGGTGAGGAAGACCTCGGACACCGAGGCGCGGTGCACCAGGTGCCGGGAGACGGTCCGGTCGTGGAAGTCGTAACCCGGGTTGGGGAGGGCGGCGGAGCCGGGGTGGGCGTACGGGCCGCCGGCGTCCGGCTCTACGATCAATGGCATGACTGGCCCCGCTCCAGGGTGTCGGTCGAGCGGCCGCTACGGACGCCCCACAGCAAAACATACATACCACCCGGTTTGTGTTCTGTGGTCGGGGTCACCCCGGCCGCAATGCCCGGCCTGACCACGCTACCCGGCCTCTGGACTGCGGGAATGCCCGAAACGGGGAGGGCAGACCTTGGGCGGGGGCCTGTCCCCGCTGGACGGCGGGGTCGACAAGGGCGCTAGATTAGATACCAACCATGCGGTTTCGGCCGGGGTCGTCCGCATGCGAGGCGCCGCCCCCACCGAGGGCGCGCCGACAGCAGCCGGACGAGGCGGGGGAACGCGTCCGGCCGAGTCCGGAGGGGCCAGTGGTCAAGCAGGAACGCGCGGGGCGGACCAGGCAGGCCGTCCTGCTCGCCGCGGCGGACGCCTTCGCCCGAGTCGGCTTCGAGGCCGCCAGCCTCGTCGACATCAGCCGCCGGGCCGGGGTGAGCAAGGGCGCCCTCTACTTCCACTTCGTCTCCAAGCAGGCCCTGGCCGACGGCGTACGGGCCGCCGCCGGGCGGGAGATCGGCTCGGCCGCGCTGCGCGCCCTGCGCGCGGAGGGCCCGGCCGTCCAGCGGCTGATCGACCTCTCGCACGAGCTGGCCCGACTGCTGCGCGAGGACGTCGTGGTCCGGGCGGGCGTCCGGCTCGGCCGCCCGGGCCCGCGCCCGGCCGGTGCCCCGGACGCTCGGCCCGCCGACGCCACCTGGCGCGGCCTCACCGCCGTCGTCCACCGACTGCTGGACCGCGCCGCCGAGGCCGGCGAACTGCGCCCGGGGGTGGACCGGCGGGCCTGCGCCGAACTGCTCAGCTCGGTGGTGGCGGGCCAGGTGCTGCTGGCCGCCGAGGAACTCGGCCGGCCGGCCCCGGAGGCCGTCCGCCGGCTCTGGACGACCGCGCTGCCCGCCCTGGTGGCGGCGGAGCGCTGCCCGGGCTACCGGGTCTGATCCGCCGGACTCAGGTGCGCTCGGCCACGCTCAGCCGGGCGAGCGCGTGCGGCTGCACCAGCCCCGGCAGCAGCAGCGTCCACAGGTCGGCCATCCGCTGGATCAGGTCCCGCCGGTCGGCCAGCACCTGGGAGCTCAGCTGGATTCCGGTGACCGCCCCGGTGATCACCCCGGAGGCCGCCGCCAGGTCGATCCCCGGGTGGAGGTCCCCGGCGTCCCGGGCGCGCTCCAGCAGCTCGCGGACCAGGTCCATCCAGCCCTGGTAGGCGGCGATCTGCGGCTGGGTGAAGCTGCCGTGCTCGATCGTCAGCCGGATGCTGCCGCGCACCAGCGGGTCCTCCTGGAGCGCGTGCGCGAAGGCGTACCCGAGGTCGATCAGGGTCTGCACCGGGCTGTCCGAGGAGGGCTCCCAGGAGGCGATCCAGGCGCCCTGGCCCTCGATCACGGCGAGCGCCAGCTCCTCCTTGGAGTGGAAGTGGAAGTAGAGCGCGCCCTTGGTGACGCCGGCCCGGTCCAGGATCTCGGACATCGTGGCGGCGGCGTAGCCCCGTTCGTCGAACACCTCGGCCGCCGCGAGGAGTACCGCCTGGCGGGTTGCCAGCGCGCGGGCCTGCCTGGCCATCGCAGCCTCCCTGGAAAGTTCTCTACCTCAGCAGCGGCCGATCCTATGGGGGCCGACGGGGCGACGGGCGCATACCGTCCAGTAGGTATCCTACCGAGCCGCTTCGCACCCGACCGGACGGGCGGGTACCGCTTGCGTACGGCCTCGCGCACGGCTCGGGTACGCCCGACGGCCGGCCACCCGGGTGGGGTGACCGGCCGTCGGAAGGGCTCCGGACCGTCAGGCGGCCTGCTGCCAGCTGACCGGCGAGTAGTAGGCCGGGCGGCGCTCCAGCCGCTGCCAGCTGGCGATCGGCTCGATCGGCGCGATGGCGGCGGCCTGCTGCGCGGCGGCCGCGCGGGCCATCAGCACTGCGGTGAGGGCGGCGAGTTCCTCGTCGGAGAGGCTGCCGCGGACGATGTGGACGAGGGGTTCGGCGGAAGCGGTCATGTCCTGGTTTCTCCCCCGGTGAAAGTGGTGTGGTGTCGCTCGGAAGGCCTGCTGCGTGCTGCGTCGTACGGGTGGTACGTCGTGCAGGTGCTACATCGGCGGGTTGCCGTGCTTGCGGCTGGGCAGGTCGGCGTGCTTGGTGCGGAGCATCGCGAGGGCGGCGGCGATCACCTGGCGGGTTTCGGCCGGGTCGATGACGTCGTCCACGAGGCCGCGCTCGGCCGCGTAGTACGGGTGCATCAGCTCGTTCTTGTATTCCTTGATCTTCTGGGCGCGCATGGCGTCCGGGTCCTCGGCGCCGTTGATCTCGCGGCGGAAGATGACGTTGGCGGCGCCCTCGGCACCCATCACCGCGATCTCGTTGGTCGGCCAGGCGTAGGACAGGTCCGCACCGATGGAGCGGGAGTCCATGACGATGTAGGCGCCGCCGTAGGCCTTGCGCAGGATCAGCGAGATGCGCGGCACGGTGGCGTTGCAGTACGCGTACAGCAGTTTGGCGCCGTGGCGGATGATGCCGCCGTGCTCCTGGTCGACGCCGGGCAGGAAGCCCGGCACGTCCAGCAGGGTGAGCAGCGGGATGTTGAAGGCGTCGCACATCTGGACGAAGCGCGCGGCCTTCTCGCTGGCGTTGATGTCCAGCACCCCGGCCAGCGACTGGGGCTGGTTGGCGATGATGCCGGTCACGTGGCCGTCGATGCGGGCCAGCACGCACAGCACGTTGGTCGCCCAGCGCTCGTGGATCTCCAGGTACTCGCCGTGGTCGACGATCTCCTCGATCACCTTGCGCATGTCGTACGGGCGGTTGCCGTCGGCGGGCACCAGGTCCAGCAGGCTGTCGTTGCGCCGCTCGACCGGGTCCTCGGTCGCGACGGACGGCGGCATCTCGCGGTTGTTCTGCGGCAGCAGCGACAGGAGGTAGCGGACCTCCTCGATGCAGGACTGCTCGTCGTCGTAGACGAAGTGCGAGACGCCCGAGACCCCGGCGTGCACGTCCGCGCCGCCCAGGCCGTTCTGGCTGATCTTCTCGCCGGTCACCGCCTGGACCACGTCCGGGCCGGTGATGAACATCTGCGAGGTCTCGCGGACCATGAAGACGAAGTCGGTCAGCGCGGGCGAGTAGGCGGCGCCGCCGGCGCACGGGCCGAGCATCACCGAGATCTGCGGGATGACGCCGGAGGCCTTGGTGTTGCGCTGGAAGATGCCGCCGTAGCCGGCCAGGGCGGTGACGCCCTCCTGGATGCGGGCACCGGCGCCGTCGTTCAGCGACACCAGCGGGGCACCGGCCGCGATGGCCATGTCCATGATCTTGTGGATCTTCTGCGCGTGGGCCTCGCCCAGCGCGCCGCCGAAGATCCGGAAGTCGTGCGCGTACACGAAGACCGTCCGGCCGTGCACGGTGCCCCAACCGACGATCACACCGTCGGTGTGCGGCTTCTTGGCCTCCAGGCCGAAACCCTGGGCGCGGTGCCGGCGCAGCGGCTCGACCTCGTGGAAGGAGCCCTCGTCCAGCAGAAGCTCGATGCGCTCGCGGGCGGTCAGCTTGCCCTTCGCGTGCTGGGCTTCGGTGGCCTTCTCGCTGGGGCCGCGCCGTACCTTCTCGCGGAGCTCGTGCAGCTCGGCGACTCGCCCGCGGGCGTCGGCCGGGACCTCGGGGACCTCGCCGCCGACCGGCGCCTCATGCACAACCGTCATCTCGAACCACTCCAAGGGTGAGGGAACTGTCCGACAGCCAACGTCTGCTGTGCCCCCAGCTGCGAATCACGTTCTTCACTTATGACTGTACGAGGGGCCGTGCGCTGGTTTCGGCGTCGATTCCGTACAAGGTCGAGTTCGTTTAGCTGTCAGGGCTGCACAGAAGCGGTCGGGCCGAAGTCTCAGCGCTCGGTATCTGTTCGAATACTGGGGGTTGTCGGGCAGGTGATGGTCCGATGATCTGAGCATGAAGAAAAGTGCAGGTCAGGGCTGTCTCTCACCAATGTAGGGGGGACATCTTGTGCGCCGGTCAAGCGACGCTCAAGTCCGGCGCTCCAGTGGGGCCGACTCGTGGTAGAGGGCCCGCAGTCGTAGGGAAGCGCCAAAAACGCCGAAGCCCACCCGAGGGGCCCCGGGTGGGCTGTCCGAGCGAATGGTCCAACCGCTCCGATCAGCTCTTTCGGCCGTCCTCCGGCTCGTCCTTGCCGCGCAGCTCCTCCTCGCGGCGGCGCAGATCGGCCTCCCACTGCTTGAGCATGTCCTCGTGCTCCTTGTCGCTCCTCTTCAAGGAGTCGCCCTTCGGGGTGCCGCCGGTCTTCGCGTCGCCGCCCTTCGCCGGGTCGCCCTTCGCCGGGTCACCCTTCAGGGAGGCGAGGAACTCCGGGTCGTCGTCCGGTGCCAGCGGACGCCCGCGGCGCGCGGCACCGGCCGGCTGCCCCGGGTAGCCGCCGGGCCCGCCGGCCCGCAGGAACCCGCGCTGCCTGCCGGCCACCAGCCAGGCGATCGGGCCCAGCGGCGGGAAGAGCAGCACGATGATCAGCCAGATCGGCTTCGGCAGGTGCTTCACCTCGCCCTCGGGCGTGACCAGGCAGTCGATGAACGCCCACACCCACAGCGCGAGCGGAAGGACGATGGTCAGAAGAATCCTCAGCACGGCTGCGATCTCCCCCCGGCGACGGCGGTAGTGGCGGGCGCCTTCCCGGGGCCCTTGACGCAAGCCAGGCTATCGGGTGGCGGATACTGACAGGCATGGCATACGACGATCTCCGCTCGTTTCTCCGGGCCCTCGACCGCGAGGGCGATCTCAAGCGCATCAAGGCGGAGGTGGACCCCCACCTGGAGATCGGCGAGATCGTCGATCGCGTGCAGAAGGCCAAGGGTCCGGCGCTGTTGTTCGAGAACGTCAAGGGTTCGTCGATGCCGCTGGCGATGAACGTCTTCGGCACCGAACGCCGACTGGCCAAGGCGCTCGGCCTCAAGGGCCCGGATGACATCTCCGAGAAGATCGCCGGCCTGCTCAAGCCCGAGCTGCCGCATGGCTTCACCGGCTTCCGGGACGCCTTCGGCAAGCTCGCCTCGATGGCGCACGTCCCGCCCCGGCACGTGAAGTCCGGTGACGCCCCGGTCCAGGAGGTCGTGCTCACCGGCGACGACGTCAACCTGGACGAGCTGCCCGCCCTCTTCACCTGGCCGCTGGACGGCGGCTCCTTCTTCAACCTGGGCCTCACCCACACCAAGGACCCGGACTCCGGCATCCGCAACCTCGGCCTCTACCGGCTCCAGCGGCACGACCGCTGGACCATCGGGATGCACTGGCAGATCCACAAGGACAGCCGCAACCATGCCGCCGTGGCGGCCAAGCGCGGTGAGCGCCTCCCGGTCGCGATCGCTTTCGGCTGCCCGCCCGCCGTCACCTACGCGGCCACCGCCCCGCTGCCCGGGGACATCGACGAGTACCTCTTCGCCGGCTTCGTCGCGGGCGAGCGGGTGCGGATGGTCGACTGCAAGACCGTCCCGCTCCAGGTCCCGGCCGACGCCGAAGTGGTGCTGGAGGGCTGGCTGGAGCCCGGGGAGATGCTCCCCGAGGGCCCGTTCGGCGACCACACCGGTTTCTACACCCCGCAGGAGCCCTTCCCGGCGCTCAAGATCGACTGCGTGACGATGCGCCGCCGTCCGATCCTGCAGTCCATCGTGGTCGGCCGGCCGCCGACGGAGGACGGCCCGCTCGGCAAGTTCACCGAGCGCTTCTTCCTGCCGCTGCTGAAGATCATCATCCCGGACATCGTCGACTACGACCTGCCCGAGGCCGGTGGCTTCCACAACTGCGTGATCGTCTCGATCGACAAGAAGTACCCCAAGCACGCCCAGAAGACGATGCACGCCATCTGGGGCGCCCACATGATGTCGCTGACCAAGCTGATCATCGTGGTGGACGCCGACTGCGACGTGCACGACTACCAGGAAGTCGCCTGGCGGGCCTTCGGCAACGTCGACTACAGCCGGGACCTCACCGTCGTCGAGGGCCCGGTCGACCACCTCGACCACGCCTCCTACCAGCAGTTCTGGGGCGGCAAGGCGGGCATCGACGCGACGAGGAAGCTGCCGGAGGAGGGCTACACCCGGGACGGCGGCTGGCCGGAGATGGTCTCCTCGGACCCGGCGACGGCTGAGCTGGTTTCGCGCCGCTGGAAGGAGTACGGGCTGTGAGCACGGCCGCAGTTGAGACCCCGGGGCGCACGAAGGCGTTCCTTCGCCTGGTGATGATCGAGCACTCGGTCTTCGCCCTGCCCTTCGCCTACATCGCCGCGCTAACGGCCATGTTCCTCGCCGACAGGCGGGTGCACTGGGGCGAGCTGTTCATCGTCACGGTGTGCATGGTCGGCCTTCGCACCTTCGCCATGGCGGCCAACCGGATCATCGACCGCGAGCTCGACGCCCGGAACCCGCGCACGGCTTCGCGCGAACTCGTCACCGGGGCCGTGTCGTTGAAGACGGCGTACGTCGGCTCGGCCGTGGCGCTGGTGGTGTTCCTCGGCGCGGCGGCGATGCTCAACCCGCTGTGCCTGGTGCTGGCGCCGGTGGCCGTGGTGCCGATGGTGGTCTACCCGTACGGCAAGCGCTTCACCAACTTCCCGCAGGCGATCCTGGGCGTCGCCCAGGCGATGGGCCCGGTGGGCGCCTGGCTCGCGGTGACGGGCAGTTGGTCCTGGGAGGCCGTCGTCCTGGGCGTCGCGGTCGGCATCTGGATCGGCGGCTTCGACCTCATCTACGCCTGCCAGGACGTCGAGTCCGACCGCGAGCACGGCGTCGGCTCGCCGCCGGCCCGCTTCGGCGTGCCGGCGGCGATCTGGGGCGCGCGGGTGTGCCACGTCCTGACAACGCTTCTGTTGGGCTGGTTCGCGGTGCTCACCGACGCCGGTGCGGCGTTCTGGATCGGCCTTGCGGTCGTTGCGGGCGCATTCGTGTACGAGCACACCATCGTGAAGCCGAACGACCTGTCGAAGCTCGACCGCGCGTTCTTCCAGACGAACAGCTTCGTCGGCGTTTCGCTGTTCTTCTTCGCGCTCGTGGACCTGCTCCTTCGTGGGCTCGGAATCTGAGTCCCGCACGGTCACCACTTGTGTCGACTCCGTTGCCGTGGGTGCGTGCGTCGATGTCGATGACGCCCGCCCCGGTTCGGTCCGTGACTCCAGGGACCCCGAAGGTCCGAGCCTCCGCTTCACTACGACTGCCTGGCAGTCTTTCGTCACCGCCGTCCGCGACGGCGAGTTCGGTTCGTGACGGCCGACTGGCGAGCCGACCGCATCGGCACGGCGCTGCGCGGTCAGAACCCCACCGTGGTCGGCCTCAGCGGATGTTGACGCCTGCCGCCCGCACCTTGTGCTCGATGAGCGTGGTCAGCCGGGTCCAGCCCGGCCGCTGGTCCTCGCCGTGGTGGGTGAGCAGTTCCTTGCGGGTGTCGCCGTCCTCGCGGTTCTGGAGGCCGGAGAGGGTGGGCATCAGGGAGGGGTCGGCGATGAAGTGCTCGGCGACCTCGGTGGCGAGTTCCTCGATCCGGGGATCGTCCGGGTCCCAATTCCCGGCGGCCCAGGTCATCTTGACGATGGCGACGTGCTTGGGGTCGTCGAGGCCGTGCTCGATCTGGGCGAGGTACTCCTCGAAGCCCTCGGGCATCAGGGCCCGTACCAGGATCAGGGCCTCGCGGGCGGTCGTCATGTCGGCGGCGGAGAATCCGAGCCCGGGCATCCGGTCCAGCAGCGCGAGGGCGCGGTTCGGCAACAGGACCCGGTCACCGTGGGCGAGTTGGCGCAGGGTCTCACGTCGGGCGATCAGTTCGTCGATCTTGCCGCTGAGGGTCTCCTCGACCTCGACGAGGGAGGCCGCGAACTCGTCCGGGTCGGCGTCGAGGATCGGGCCGATCTCGGCCAGCGGTACGCCCGCCCCGGCCAGGGTCCGCACCTGCACCAGCCGCAGCAGTTCGGCCGTTCCGTACCGGCGGTAGCCGGACAGGTCGCGCTCCGGCTCCTCGACCAGGCCGTTCTTGTGGTAGTGCCGGATGGTCTTCACCGTGACGCCGGCGAAGGCCGCGGCCTGGCTGATGGTCACTCCGTCTGTCATGCGGTCAGTTGACCGCACCCCCCGTCATGGCGGCAACCTCGCGGACGGCGGTGGCGATGGCGCGGAAGTCCTTGCGGACGATGGTGGTGTGCTTGCTCGGGACGGTGGCGCTGACCTGGACGTTGGGGTTGCGGGCGAGGATCGGGTCGAGCGTTGCGCGCATCGCGGCCAGGCCCTCGGCGGTGCCGCCGAGGCTGGCGCCGGTGGCGACGACGTAGCGCATGGGGAAGGAGACGAGGTCGAAGACCGGGTCGCTGGCGGCGACGATCTCGTTCAGCTCGATGTTGATCTCGGCGTGCTCGGCGGCGGACATCCGGGCGGCCATGCCCAGGGGGCGTACCAGCGGCATCAGCGGGCCGAAGCGCTTGAACAGGGTGCGGATCTGCTCCTTG
This sequence comes from Kitasatospora sp. NPDC023118, assembly GCF_055560875.1. Lineage (NCBI taxonomy): Bacteria > Bacillati > Actinomycetota > Actinomycetes > Kitasatosporales > Streptomycetaceae > Kitasatospora > Kitasatospora sp. NPDC023118. Next base: position 306,648 of record NZ_JBVHHW010000002.1, on the reverse strand, counting down.
CCGGCCTCCCGGCCGCCCTCGACGGTGGCCAGGTAGTCCCACGGGTAGCCGCCGTCGACCATCACCGCACCGGCGACGTGGTCGGGGTTGCGGGTGGAGTAGTGCAGCGCGAGGGCCGCGCCGTAGGACCAGCCGACGATGATCGGCTTCTGCGCGCCGGTCGCGCCGAGGACGGCGTCGATGTCGCGTAGACAGGCCTCGAAGGAGTAGTCCGAGGAGCGCTTCGACTTGCCGCGGGCGCGCTCGTCGAAGGTGATGTGCCGGTAGCCGTCACCGAGTTGGGCGATGACGTGCCGCCAGTCCTTCTGAGTGCAGTAGGAGCCGTTGAGGTAGATGATCGGACGGCCGGTGCCCCGGGTGTCGGTGACGGCCAGCGCCGTGTCCTCGACGCGGACCATGCCGGTCCAGGTGGTGTTGGGCTTGGCGTTCGCGTTCGTGTTCGTCGTCATGGGTATGAGCGTGAGGCTTGACCTTGGGTCAAGGTCAAGCCCGGTTCGACGAAACAGCGCCGCGTGGAGTCGGCGGGTTTGACTTCCTGTGCGCGGCTACTGGATGAGCCGAGGGGCCGTTCGCGCCGTACGCGGTCCAGACGGTGCCGCAGCTGCTCATCACTCGTGATCACCGGAGCATAGGGACTACCCCGGCGTGCCCGCCCGGAGCTGGGCCGCGTACTGCTCCGCCGTGAGCAGCTGGCTCAGCTCGTCGGCGTTGGACAGCGTCAGCTCGATCATCCAACCGGTGGCGTACGGGTCGGTGTTGAGCAGCCCGGCCTGGCTGCTCAACACCTCGTTCACCCTTGCGACCGTCCCGGACACCGGCGAGGTCAGCTCGAACAGCACCTTGACCGACTCCACCGAGCCGAGGAACTGTCCGGCCGCCACCGTGGCCCCCACCGTCGGGAGTACGACGTCGACGGCGTCACCGAGTTGGGTCTGCCCGAAGTCGGTGATGCCCAGGAGGGCCATGTTCCCCTCGATCAGCACCCACTGGTGCGCCGTGGTGTAGCTGAGGTTCGCCGGGATGTCGGACACGGAGGGCCCCTCCACCGATGGGTTGGTGATCTGTCGGGAGGAGCCTGCTACAGATCCCCGCCCCCGGCCGCGACCGCCACCCGAACGGGTGAGCGCCCGCGTCAGTTGTGCAGGAAGCCCTCCAGCGCGGACGCCAGGGCCACCGGCGTCTCGTACATCGGGTAGTGCCCGCTGCCGCCGAGCTCCTCCAGTTCGGCGTTGGGGTAGTGGCTGAGCCAGGTGCCCCGCATGACGTCGGCGGTCAGCGCGAGGTCGTGCTCGCCGACGATCACCTTGACCGGGACGGGGTTCCCGCTGATCCGCTCCGACAGGTCGGCCGTCGTCCAGTCCCGGACGTAGCCGTCGAAGGCCTCGGCGGTCGACAGCCGCAGGGACTGGTCGACCATCCGGTCGAGCCAGACCCGCCCGGCCCGCCGGCCGGTGACCAGGTCGAGGATCGCGTAGCGCTTCTCCCGGTCCTCGGCGGCGCCGTAGAACAGCGACTCGCCGGCCTCGTCCAGCGGGTACGACCCGGCCGGCACCGGGGCCAGGCCGACCAGCTTGCGCACCCGCAGCGGTGCTTCGGCGAGCACCTGCTGGGCGGCCTTGCCGCCCATCGAGTGGCCGAGCAAGGAGAAGCGTTCCCAGCCGAGTTGGTCGGCGAGGGCGAGCGCGTCGGAGGCGATCTCGGCGAGCGTGTACGTGCCGGGGACGTCCTTGCGCTCGCCGTAGCCGCGGTAGTCCAGGAAGGCGTAGCTGAAGGTCCTGCCGTCGAGGTAGTCGAGGAAGGGGCCCCAGCCCGCGCTGGTGCCGAACCAGTCGTGCAGGACCAGGACGTGGTGGTCGCCGGTGCCGGTCAAGCGGTGAGGGATCGTCATGCCATCGGTGGTTCCCCGGAAACCGCCCGCCCGAACGGCCGGTTCGCGGTCCGGATGGCCGGCACCGGCGCCGTTCTCAGGCGGCCGGCCGCCGGGCGAAGTCCGGCGCGTGCTCCGGCCGCGGTCCGAGCGCGATCATCCGTGAGATGCCCAGCCGCACGGCCGGGACGTAGCGGGCGAGCAGCACGAACTGGAGGGGCGGGCCGACCCGGCGCCCGTTGAGCACCGGGGTGAACATCAGGCCGTGCAGCATCCGCTGCATCCGCTGCATGATCACGGTCGGGCGTTGGCGCCGCCGCTGCACCCGGGCCAGCGCCGTGACGGTCGGCCGGCCGCGCCGCAGCGGCTCGGCGAGCAGGGTGGCGGCGGCGACGGCGTCCTGGATGGCGAGGTTGATGCCCACCCCGCCGGCCGGGGACATCGCGTGGGCGGCGTCGCCGATCAGCAGCAGTCCGTCGGTGTACCAGCGGTCCAGCCGGTTGAGCCTGACGTCGAGCAGGTGGACGTCGTCCAGGCTCGCCAACTGGTCGACCCGGTCGGCGTACTGGGGCATCAGCCGGGCGATCCGGTCGCGGAGGCGCTCGATGCCCTCGGCGCGGCGTTGCGCGTCGGCCCCCTTGGGCAGGAAGTAGGCGATCTGGAAGTAGTCGTCGCGGGTCAGGCTGAGCGCCATCTCGCCGTGTCCGAAGCCGGGGGCGAGGTTGGGCGGTGCGGCCTGCTCGTGGGCGTGCCGGGGCAGCCGGAACCACCAGACGTCGAAGGGCACCGGGTACTCCTCGGGCACCAGCCCGGCCTCCCGGCGCAGGGTGGAGTGCCGGCCGTCGGCGGCGACGGTGAGCGCGGCCCGGATCTCGCCCTCCTCGCCGTCCCGGGTGCGGTAGCGCACGCCGGCCACGCGGCCGCCCTCCCGGATCAGCCCGGTCGCCTCGGTGTTCATCCGGACGGTGAAGGTGGGTTCCCGTTCGGCCTGCGCCACCAGGAAGTTGAGCAGGTCCCACTGCGGGATCATCGCGATGTAGTTGTACGGCGCGGGCAGCTTGTCGAAGGCGCTCAGCGCGACCTGCCCGACGCCGGGCACCGGCACCACCAGGTTGCCGAGCCGGCTCTGCGGCAGTGCGGCGAACTCCCGGCCCAGGCCGAGTTCGTCCATCAGCCGCACGGTGGAGGCGTGGACGGTGTCACCGCGGAAGTCGCGCAGGAAGTCGCCGTGCTTCTCCAGCACGGTCACTTCGACGCCGGCCCGGGCCAGCATCAGGCCCAGCACCATTCCGGCCGGCCCGCCCCCGGAGATGACGACGCTCATGGCTCTCTCCCCTCGATCCGTGAATCCCTGGTTCCCTTGCGACCTCTGCGTGGAACTCGCATATACAGACTCTCTGGAACCGTCTCAGGTGTCAAGTAGTATGATGCTCCACATGAAGGATCTGGTGTCGGCCGCGCTCACGGCGGCGAAGGAACGGGGCCAGGACGTCGCGGACGTCCCGCTGACGGCGATCGCGGCGGCGGCCGGCGTCTCGCGCAGCACTCTGCTGCGCCGGCTCGGCGGCTCCCGGGCACCCCTGGACGAAGCGGTCCGGCGGACCGGCATCGACCCGGGCGGACGGCCGCCGGTACGGGAGCGCGCGATCGCGGCGGCGGCCCACCTGGTGGCCGAACGCGGCCTCGGCGGGGTCACGCTGGACGCGGTCGCGGACCGCGCCGAGTGTTCGTTGCCCAGCCTGCACACCGTCTTCGCGGGCCGGGACGGCCTGCTCGCCGCCGTCTTCCTGCAGTACGGCCCGCTGCCGGACATCCAGGCGCTGGCGGCCGACCCGCCCGAGCGTCTGGAGGACACCGTCCGGGCGCTCCACCGCACCTTCCTCGCCGCCTTCACCGGCGAGCCGCGGATCATCCCGGCGGTCTTCGCCGATCTGTTCGGCCGCCCGGACGGGCCCGCCGCCCGGATGATGGCCGCCAACATGCCGCAGATCATCGACGGCCTGGGCCGCCTGCTGCTGCCGCACGTCGAGGCCGGGCGGATCCGGCCGCTGCCGCTCCCGGTGCTGGTGCAGCTGCTGCTCGGCCCGCTGCTCAGCCACGTCCTGGTGCGGCCGGTGCTCGAACCCGTCCTCGGCGACGGGCTGCCCTCGCTGGACGAGTCCTTCGAGCTCTTCGCCGACGCCTACCTGCGGGCGGTCACCCCGTCCGGACCGGACGAGAAAGCACTCTGAGGAGAACCGTGATCGGCAAACTGCAGTGCCTGGTGCTCGACTGCCCGGACCCGGCCGGCCACCCCTTCTGCCTGGTCCGCGGCTGAACGGCTTGAGGAAACGGCTCCCCGCTCAGTCCAGCACCAGCCGGTCGCCCAGCCGCAGCCGCCCCGGGGCGGCCACTTCCGCGAGCGCGTCGAGGCGGCCGTCGTGGGCGTGCACGATCGCCTTGAGGATCTCGGGGGCGTGCGGCAGCCCGGGCTGCGGGGCGGCGGTCATCGCGCACCGCTCGCTGGAGGTGACGAAGGCGAGTCGGGCGCTGTCCGGGGCCTCGCCGCGGGCCTGGCGGCCGAACCACCCGTCCTCGACGAACGGTGGGGTGCCGGGCGGGGTGCGCAGCACGATGTTGGGGCGGAACCGGCGCTCGTCCACCACGGCGAAGGGGACGGCCTCGCGGACCCAGTCCAGGGTGGCGGTGGTGAGCACGCTGACCGGTAGCCGGTCGAAGTGCGGGACGGCGTCCTCGCGGGCGAGTCCGACGTCCTCGCGCTGGAGGTAGGCGCGCAGGAACGCGGTGGGGTGGTCGACCGGGCGGCCGAGCGGGTCGAACAGCTCGGGGCCGTCGATCCGGTGGCCGAGGCGGGCGGAGAGTCGCAGCAGGCCGTCCATCCGGCGGAAGCGGCGGGTGGTCTTGCCCGAGCCGAGCCTGCCGGAGGAGTCGCGGACGGCGTAGAGGCGGTCGCCGGCCAGGCCGCGCACGTCCACCTCGACGGAGTCGAGCCGCTCGCCGCCGGTGGATTTCACGGGGTAGCGCCAGAGTCGCTCGATCACTCCGATGATCTCAGCCATGGCCGGACAGCGTACTGGCGCCACCGGGGGATGGTCTAGACCAAGTCCCGGGCCGGGGCGGGCCGCTGGGCTCAGCCCAGCCGGGCCACCGCCCGAACCGGGGCGCCGTCCGCCGCCACCAGCCGCAGCGGGAACAGCGAGACCTCCACCGGCCGACCGGCCTCCTGCGCCTCCAGCAGCGCCCGCAGGTCGGTCAGGTTCTCGGCGATCACCCCGCCGCCGCTCGCCCCCAGCAGCACCCGGTGGGCGGCCAGCGTCGGCTCCTCGGCGGGCTGGTCGTGCTCGTCGGTGAGGTCGGCGAGCAGCGCGGCCACCGCCGGGTCGCCCGGGCCCGGGTCGGGGGTGGGGTCGACGCTCAGCGCGTCCACCCCGACCGTGCGCACCCCGGCGGCGACGATCGCCTCGGCCGCCTCGGCGGTCAGGCCGGGGTGGGCGAGGTAGGCGTCGGTGCCCCAGTGCCGGGCCCAGCCGGTGGCCAGCAGCAGGACGGAACCCTCCCCGCAGCGCTCCAGCGCGGGCGCCAGCAGCTCGGGGGTGACGGCCGCCCGGGGCTCCAGCCCCCGCAGGTCGGCCACCACGGCGGGCCCGGTGAACCGCTCCAGCGGCAGCCCGTCCAGCGTCGGCCAGGTGACGTCCACGTGGTACGGCGCGTCCACATGGGTCCCGGACTGCGAGCCGAGGTGCAGGGCCAGCACGTTCACCCCGGCCGTCGCGGTGGTGAGCGCGGGCTCCAACAGCACGGTCGGATCGCCGGGGTAGACCGGCATCGCGGTGGTCACCTGATGGGTGAGGTCGACGAGGGTCGCTGCCATGCCCCCATCCTCCCAGGGGGCGCGCGCTCCCGGAGCCGTTCCGCCCGGCCGGGCGGCGGCCTCCGAGGCACGCCCCGGCCGGGGCCCCGGGTGAAGCCGGGGTAGAAATGCCCCATGGGAATCACGAAGCGTCAGCCGTGGGTGGTCGGGGTCTCGGGGGCGTCGGGGACGCCGTACGCGGCCTCGGTGATCCGGGCGCTGCTGGCCGCCGGCGAGGCGGTGGACCTGATCGTCAGCCGGGCCGCCCGGCTCACCATCCTGGACGAGACCGGCATCTCCTTCCGGGACGCCCACTGGCGCACCGACCTCGCCGCCTGGCTGGGGACCGACCAGGGCCTGGAGGACGTCCGCTACTGGTCCGCCGGGGACTTCGCGGCCGGCCCCTCCAGCGGCTCGTACCCCGCCAAGGGCATGCTGGTGGTGCCCGCGACCACCGGCGCGGTGGCCGGGATCGCGCTCGGCCTGAGCAAGGACCTGCTGCAGCGGGTCGCCAGTGTCACCCTGAAGGAGCGCCGACCGCTCGTCGTCTGCGTGCGCGAGACACCACTCAACGGGGTGACGTTGAAGCACCTGGTGGAACTCGACGCGCAGGGCGCGGTGGTCCTGCCCGCTTCGCCCGGTTTCTACGCCGGCGGCTCCACCGTGCGCGAACTCGTGGATTTCGTGGCCGGCCGGGTGCTGGACGCCGTGGGCGTGCCGCATTCCCTGTACCTGCGCTGGGAAGGGGAGTTGGGGGCGGCGGCCCGCCAGAGCGTGAGCGGCGGGGGCGCTGCGGCTGAGGGGGAGTAAGGAGAGCGAGGGCGGGAGAGTATCTTCTCTGCGATATCCGGGTCGGTCAGCGCATGGCGCCTTTGAATCCGGATAATGATCTGTGGGTCTGGTGAGGTTCGGAAGGACGCGGACGGTATATGGACACGGTGGACAGACAGCTCATCCAGGCGCTCCGGGAGAACGGCCGCGCGTCCTACGCCGAGCTGGGCCGGTTGGTCGGCCTCTCCGGCCCGAGCGTCACGGACCGCATCAACCGCCTGGAGCAGGCCGGGGTCATCACCGGCTACCGCGCGACGGTCAACCCGGCCTCGCTCGGCTTCGGCGTCACGGCCCTGATCGGCCTTCAGCTCACCGACGCGGCCGACCACGAGGACGTCGCGTTCCGGCTGAAGGACCTCAACGAGGTCGAGGACTGCTGGTTCATCGCGGGTGACGACTCCTACATGCTCAAGGTCCGGGTGGCCGACGTGGCCGGCCTGGAGTCGGTGGTGAAGCGGATCTCGGGCACGAAGGGTGTGGCCCGGACCCGCACCACCGTCGTACTCTCCACGAAGTGGGAGAACCGGGTGAGTGAGCTTCCTCCTGTAGGAGAGTGACGTATGGCACTGGTCGGTCTGGAGGAGCTGCGCGCCGCTCGGCAGCGGATCGCGGGGGTCGCCGTGCGCACCCCGCTGGTTCCCGCCCCCTGGGCGGCCGAGGGGGAGCGGCGGCTCTGGCTCAAGCCCGAGAACCTCCAGCCGACCGGGGCCTTCAAGACCCGCGGCGCCTACAACCGGCTGGCCGCGCTCACCGCGGAGGAACGCTCCCGCGGCGTGGTCGCCCAGTCCAGCGGCAACCACGCGCAGGCGGTGGCGTACGCGGCGCAGCTGCTCGGCATCAAGGCCGTGATCGTGATGCCGGACACCTCGCCCGCGGTGAAGGTGGAGGCCACCCGCTCGTACGGCGCCGAGGTGATCCTGGTGTCGCCGGGGGAGCGGGACACCCTGCCCGGCGAGCTGGCCGAAAGGCACGGCTACGTCTGGGTGCCCCCGTACGACGACCCGTTCATCATCGCGGGCCAGGGCACGGTCGGGCTGGAGATGGCCGAGGACGCCCCGGCCGAGCTGGACACTGTCCTGGTGCCGGTCAGCGGCGGCGGCCTGATCGGCGGGACGGCGGCCGCGCTCAAGCTCACCCGCCCGGGCATCCGGGTGATCGGCGTGGAACCGGAGCTGGCCGCCGACGCGCAGGCCAGCCTGCGCTCCGGGCGCCGGGTGGAGTGGCCGGTCGCCGACACCTACCGGACCATCGCGGACGGGCTGCGCACCCCCTCGGTCGGCGTGTTGCCGTACGAGCACATCACCACCTACGTGGACGACATCGTCACCGTCACCGAGGACGAGATCCGCGCCACCGTCGCCCTGCTGGCCCGTCGCGGCCGGCTGGTCGCCGAGCCCTCCGGTGCCGTCGCCCCGGCCGCGTACTTCCACCGCGCCGCCGAGACCGGGGGCCAGACGGTCGCGGCCGTGGTCAGCGGTGGGAACATCGAACCCGCACTGCTCGCGGAGCTGCTCTCGGCATAGGCGTACGCTCAGTCCGGCAAGGAATCGAATGTCGGAGGAGGCGGGGCACCGCATGGACGCAGGGCTCAAGCGCGAGCTGGAGGCGAAGGTCTACGCGGGTGAGCGACTGACCCGCGAGGACGGGATCGCGCTCTACGAGAGCGACGACCTGGCCTGGCTGGGCGGGCTGGCCCACCACGTGCGGACGCGGAAGAACGGCGACGTCGTCCACTTCAACGTCAACCGCCACCTCAACATGACCAACGTGTGCAACGCGTCCTGCGCGTACTGCTCGTTCCAGCGCAAGCCGGGCGAGAAGGATGCGTACACGATGCGCATCGAGGAGGCCGTCCGCCTCGCCAAGGCGATGGAGAGCGAGTCCCTCACCGAGCTGCACATCGTCAACGGCCTGCACCCGACCCTGCCGTGGCGCTACTACCCGCGCTCGCTGCGGGAGCTGAAGGCGGCCCTGCCGAACGTCTCGCTGAAGGCCTTCACCGCGACCGAGATCCACTGGTTCGAGAAGATCAGCGGCCTGTCCGCCGACGAGATCCTGGACGAGCTGATCGACGCCGGCCTGGAGTCGCTGACCGGCGGCGGCGCGGAGATCTTCGACTGGGAGGTCCGCCAGCACATCGTCGACCACGACACCCACTGGGAGGACTGGTCGCGGATCCACCGCCTCGCGCACAGCAAGGGCCTCAAGACGCCCTGCACCATGCTGTACGGCCACATCGAGGAGCCCCGCCACCGGGTGGACCACGTGCTGCGGCTGCGCGAGCTGCAGGACGAGACCGGCGGCTTCCAGGTCTTCATCCCGCTGCGCTACCAGCACGACTTCCACGACTCCAAGGACGGCGTCGTGCGCAACAAGCTGATGGCCCGTACCGAGATGGCCACCGGCGCCGAGGCGTTGAAGACCTTCGCCGTCTCCCGGCTGCTGTTCGACAACGTCCCGCACGTCAAGGTCTTCTGGGTGATGCACGGCGTCACCACCGCGCAGCTGGCGCTCAGCCACGGCGCGGACGACATGGACGGCTCGGTGGTCGAGTACAAGATCACCCATGACGCGGACAACTTCGGCACGCCGAACAAGCTCGGCCGCGAGGACCTGCTCGGTCTGATCCGCGACGCCGGCTTCCGCCCGGTCGAGCGCAACACCCGCTACGAGGTCATCCGCGAGTACGAGGGCCCGGACCCGATGCGCCGCGAGGCCCCGCAGGCGATGCGCCTCTGACCTGCGAACTCCCCGCCGTCCGGGCCGTAATCGGGCCCGGACGGCGGCGTCTTCACGGCCCCCGCACGCGACCCGGGTTTACCAACGGGTACGGCGTTTGGCAGGATCGACGGCATGTCCGGTTCTCATCGCGCCACCGAGTACCCGCCGTACGAGCCGATGCAGGAGCCGGTGTACGGGGTGCCGCAGCAGTCGCACGAGGCGCCGTACGACGCGTACGAGCCGTACCGGCAGCCGGTCCGGCAGGACTACTACTACGGCGAGTACCAGCAGGCCCCGCAGGCCGCTGAGGGGTACTTCGAGGCGTACGAGCAGCCGTTCCAGCCGTACCCGGCGGAGCCGGAGCCGGTGTACGACCAGCCGGCGTACGAGCAGCCGGCGTACGACCAGCCGGTCCACGAGGAGCCCGCACCGGTCGAGCCCCTCGCTCCCCTCGCCTCCGTCGTCCCCGCCGCGGCGGTTGTGCCGGGTGGCAGGGCCGCCGCCCGGGGCCGGCGGCGCAAGGCGAAGCAGAAACGTCACGGCAAGGCCGTGTTGGCCGGCACCGCCCTGCTGGTCGCGGCCGCCGCCGGCTGGTACACCGTCGGCCAGGACGACGCCAAGCCCGGCATCACCGCCGCCGACGGCCCCGGCCCCGAGGACGTCAGCAAGCCCGACCAGCCCGCACCCGCGCCCGCCGCCGTCCAGGCCGCCGCCGACCGGCAGTCCGCGCCCCCGGCCGCCGGTCGCGGCGAGACCCGCCCGGACGGCTCGCTGGCCGCGATACCCGGCCTCGGCGCCGCCTTCACCGCGAAGATCCCCGCCGAGACCACCCAGGTCGTGGTCGCCTCCGGCGCCGACAAGAACACCGACAAGAACACCGTCGTCCTCTGGACCCGCACCCCCGAGGGCCGCTGGCTGGCCGGCGAGACGTGGAACGGCCACAACGGCAAGAACGGCTGGACCGCCGACCACAACGAGGGCGACCTGCGCAGCCCGATCGGCGTCTTCTCGCTCACCGACGCGGGCGGCCGCAACGCCGACCCGGGCAGCAAGCTCCCGTACGACAAGGACCCGAGCTTCGTGGTCTCCGGCACCGGCTTCTTCGGCGACCAGCTGGCCGGCTCCTTCGACTACGTGGTCGCGATCAACTACAACCGGGTCCCCGGCAACTCCCCGCTCGACACGCGCCGCCCGATGGGCGCCAAGAAGGGCGGAGGCATCTGGCTCCACGTGGACCACGACGGGCCCACCCACGGCTGCGTTTCGATTCCCGAGGACAAGATGGCCCAGCTGATCCGCACCCTGGACCCGAGCGCCCACCCGGTCATCGTGATGGGCGACGCCACCGCCCTGGCGGCCTGACCTCGGCATACGCCCAACCCAGGCGCCCCAACAGCCCTTGTCGATCTCCTACAGATCACAGGTTCGGATCCTGTAGCCGGTCATGCCCCGCTGACCAGCGAGTAACCCGGTTCCATGGCACTATGAGCGGTTCGCGCATTGTGGCACTCGGCCACTACCAGCCCCCCAAGGTCCTCAGCAACGACGACCTGGCGGCGCTCGTCGACACCGATGACGAGTGGATCCGCACCCGGGTGGGCATCCGCACCCGGCACATCGCCGAGGGCGAGACCCTGGTCGACCTCGCCACCGAGGCCGCGCAGAAGGCGCTGGCCAACAGCGGCCGGGCGCCCGAGGACATCGACCTGGTCGTGGTCGCCACCTGCACCGCGATCGAGCGCAGCCCCAACACCGCCGCCGCTGTGGCCGCCCGGCTGGGCGTGCGCTCGCCCGCCGCGTACGACATCAACACGGTCTGCTCGGGCTTCTCCTACGCGCTGGCCACCGCCGACCACGCGATCCGGGCCGGCGCGGCCCGCCGCGCGCTGGTGATCGGCGCCGAGCGGATGTCCGACACCCTCGACTGGACCGACCGCTCCACCTGTGTGATCTTCGGCGACGGCGCGGGCGCCGCGGTGGTCGAGGCCCAGGAGGAGGGCGCCGAGCCCGGCATCGGGCCGGTGGTCTGGGGCTCCGAGCCGGAGAAGGGCGACGCCGTGGTGATCACGGGCTGGGACCCGGTGATCAGCCAGCAGGGCCAGTCGGTGTTCCGCTGGGCCACCACCCAGCTCGCCCCGCTCGCCCGGGAGGCCTGTGAGCGGGCCGGGATCGACCCCTCGGAGCTCAAGGGCTTCGTCCCGCACCAGGCCAACCTGCGGATCATCGACGCGATCGCCAAGAAGCTGGGCCTCGGCGACGCCGTGGTGGCCCGGGACGTGGTCGACTCCGGCAACACCTCGGCTGCCTCGATCCCGCTCGCCTTCTCCAAGCTGGTCGAACGCGGCGAGCTCTCCCCGGGCGACCCGGTGCTGCTCTTCGGCTTCGGCGGCGGCCTCGCCTACGCGGGCCAGGTCGTCCGGTGCCCGTGACTCACCCGCTCGCCTCCGGGCGCTCCTGACCCGGCGCCGACGGTCGTCGCTCCCTCGCTCCTCCGTCGCTCCCTCGCTTCTCCCTTTCGGCGCCGGCGCGCCCTTCGGCTCGGGACGCCGTGACTCACCCGCTCGCCTCCAGGCGCTCCTGACCCGGCGCCGACGGGGCGTCGCTCTCTCGCTCCTCCCATTCGGCCCCGATAACGGAACGTGGAAACCGAAAATGCCGGTGGGCGGGCACCCTGTGTGAGGGGTGCTCGCCCACCGGCATGTCGGGCGCGCCTGCGGTACGTCGGCGGACCTCCCCCGAGGACACGGCCGCCGTCCGTCGTACCCCGGACAGGAGGCCGGGGCTGCGCGCGGAGCGGATGGTGGATCGAACGGATGGTCTTACTTGGGCGCCTTCTTCCCGGTGACGCCCAGGTACACCAGGGGAGCGAGGTTGGGCTTGAGGTCCTTGACCTTGACGCCCCAGGAGGTGAAGGCCTTCTGGTGCTCGGCCGCCGATGCGAGCAGCGAGACCAGGGCCCCGGAGACGGCGTTCGGATCGAGCGACTTGTCGGCCTGACCCTTCGCCTGGAGTTCCTTGACGGCCTCCGCGAGCGGCTTGGCGACCGAGTTGAGGACGGTCATGCGGATCTTGAAGAACCGCTTGTCCCCTTCCGCGGCACCGAGCGTGACCACTCGCAGAATGGCGTCGTTCTTGCGCCAGAAGGCAAGGAATCCGTCGACCAGTTCTTCCGAAGTGGTCGGTCCGGACTTCCCTGCCCAGGACTTTCCGGCCACCAGCTCTTTGAGGGTGTCGGCGTCCTTGGCCATTTCCTCGGCGATTTCGAGGACTGCGCCCTCGACATCCGGGAAGTACTGATAGAAGGTCGCGGGGGAGGTACCCGCCATACGGGCGACGTCGATGACCTTGACGTCCCGATAGGGCGACGTGCTGAGCATCTCGCGGAGGCAGTCGAGCAGCTTCTGCCGCGTCTCCTGTCCGCGTCGCCCGGCGACGCGACCGTCGACGGTGCGAACTTGTCCTGTCATGCCGTCAGCTTACCGTGGCACGATCTTGGCGCGATTCGGTGATGCGACTATTACTCCGCACGGGGGCTGGTATAGCGGCATGAACCACGTCGGACGGATATTCACCGGGCTCCGAGGGTGCTGTTGAAGCCCCCCCGTGTGCTTTTGACCCCATAGCGTGACGGCGAGTCCGCTGAGGGGTGGTCGGGTGACAGAGCGTGACCATCTACGGGATGGAAAGCCGGCGATCCGGGTCGGCTGGCGCAAGCCGCAGCCGGAGCGGGCGTCAGAATCCGGCCGTTCCGTCATCGCTGACCAGGCCACTGTCCGGCGGGCCCCTCCGGGCGGGGGAGGTTGGAGATGCGCCGGGCGGCATTGGAGAATCGGGACCGGCACCACGCGGCGGGTGCGGAAACGGGGAGGTGGCAGCGGAGTGGACCAGCTGACGGCGCACGATCCGAGGCGGATCGGGCCCTTCGAGGTGCTGGGGCGACTCGGTGCGGGTGGGATGGGGCTGGTCTACCTGGCGCGCTCCGCGTCCGGGCGCCGGGTGGCCATCAAGACCGTCCGGGGGGAACTGGCCGAGGACGAGCTGTTCCGGGTCCGCTTCGCGCGGGAGATCGCGGCCGCCAAGACGGTCGGCGGCTTCTACACCGCGGCCGTGGTGGACGCCGACGCGGACGCCCGGGTGCCCTGGCTGGCCACCGCGTACATCCCGGCGCCCTCGCTGGAGGACCTGGTCGAGGAGTGCGGCCCGCTGCCGGTGGAGGCCACCCGCTGGCTGGTCGCGGGCATCGCCGAGGCGCTGCAGTCCATCCACGGGGCCGGGCTGATCCACCGCGACCTCAAGCCCTCCAACGTCCTGGTGGTCGAGGACGGCCCCAAGGTGATCGACTTCGGCATCGCGTCCGGGGTCTCCAGCACCCGGCTCACCATGACCAACGTCGCGGTCGGCACCCCGGCCTACATGTCGCCCGAGCAGGCCCGGGACAGCCGGACCGTCCGGGGCGCCAGCGACGTCTTCTCGCTCGGCTCGCTGATGGTCTTCTGCGCCACCGGGCACCCGCCGTACCGCGGCTCCAACCCGGTCGAGACGGTGTTCCAGCTGCTGCGCGAGGAGCCGGACCTGTCCGGCATGCCGCCCGAGCTGATGGACCTGGTCCGGGCCTGCATGCAGCAGGCGGCCGAGCGCCGGCCGACCCCGGCGCAGATCCAGGCCGAGCTGGCCCCGCACCTGTTCTCCCGGGACGACGCCTCCGGCGAGGCCGGCGACTGGCTGCCCGCCAACGCGCTGGAGCTGATCGAGCGCAAGCGCGGGCGCCGCCCGAGCGCGCCGCCGCCCCGCCCGTACGCCGGCCCGGTCGAGCCGCAGCCGTCGCACCCGCAGCCGTCGCACCCGTCGGCCCCGCAGCCGCAGATCCCGCCGCAGAACCCCGGCCTGGACGACCCGCGCACCCATCCGGGCGCCCGGCACGCGCCGCCGGCCGGGCCGGTGCACAGCGTGCCGCGCCCCGGGCCGGGCTCGGACACCGAGATCCCGACCGCGAAGATCCCCTCCAAGAACAAGCACCGCGCGCCCACCGGCGGGGTCAGTGTCGAGGTGCAGCTGTCCGGCGCCTCGGTGCGGATAGGCCCGGGGCCGCGGGCCGAGCACGAGCAGCCCGGACCGACCACCGCCCCGGCCGAGACCGACTGGGTCCGTCGGACGGCACCGACCCCGACCCCGCCGGCACCCCCGGCGCCGACCCCGCTCCCTGCCCCGGCCGCCCGCTGGCGCCCCTGGCGGTTCCGGATGTCCAACGACGTCTGGGGCACCCCGGTGGTCGCCGACGGCACGCTCTTCGTCTCCAGCTTCGAGGTGCACGCGCTGGACATCGCCTCCGGCGAGCGCCGCTACAAGACCCGGGACGTCGCCTGGGCGCTCGCGGTGGACGCCGGCCGGGTGCACGCCGCGGACGGCCCGCACCTGTACACCGTGGACGTCGCGGACGGCACCGAGCGCTGGCGCACCTCGCTGGACGGCTGGGTCTACTCGCTCTCCGCCGTCGACGGCGTGCTCTGCTGCGGCGTCCGGGGCGGCGGTGTCCAGCTGCGGGCGGCCGCCACCGGCGCCGAGCTGTGGCGCGCGGACGACGCCCAGCAGGACTACGAGAACCCGCAGTCCGGCCCGGTCCTGGTGGCCGGCGCCGCCTACTACTACGGTGCCGGGCGGCTGCGCTGCGTGGACCCGCGCGGCGCGGGCCTGCGCTGGTCCTTCCCGGTCGGCGAGGACGTGCCCTCGCACCCGGTCGAGCGCGGCGGCGTGCTGTACGTGACGGCCGGCACCCGGGTGTACGCGCTGGACGCGGCCAGCGGGGCCGAGCGCTGGCGCTTCGAGGCTCCCGTCGTGCTGTTCGCCCCGCCCGCCCTGGACGCCGACGCGGTCTACGTGGCCGACTACCTGGGCACGGTCTACGCGCTGGACGCGGCCACCGGCCTGGACCGCTGGCGCGGGGTCACCGGCAGCCGCCAGGGCGCCGAGCCGGTGGTGGTCGGGGACGGCATGGTGCTGCTGGGCAGCGGCGAGGTGCTGTACGCCTTCGAGGCGGCGACCGGCCGGGAGCGCTGGCGCTACACCGCGCGCGGCGAGATCGTCGGCTCCCCGGCGGTGGCCGACGGCCTGGTGCACCTGGGCAGCCGGGACCACTCGCTGCACACGCTGGACCTGGCGACCGGTCAGCTGCGCTGGGAGCTCGGCACCAAGGGCGAGCTCACCGGCTCCCCGGTGGCGGTCGGCGGGCGGGTCTTCGTCGGTTCCAGGGACCGCTGCGTGTACGCGCTGGACGCCTACTACGGCACGGCGGTGCCCGTCCGCTGAGCGGGGCGGACACCGCCGGTCCGGTGGTGGCCGAGGGCCGGGGCCCGGGCGGTCAGGCCCGGGCGATCAGGCCTCAGGCCTTGCGGGCCTCGGGGTGGCGGCTGCACCAGCCCTCCCACGCGGAGGAGACCATCTCCGCCACGTCGTGGCTCGCGCTCCAGCCCAGCTCGCGCTGGATCAGGTCGGCGGAGGCCACCACCCGGGCCGGGTCGCCGGGGCGGCGCGGGGCCATCTCGGGGGTGGTGTCGTAACCGGTGACCTTGCCGATCACCTCGATCATCTCCTTGACGCTGACGCCCTCGCCGCGGCCGATGTTGAGCACCAGCGAGGTCGCGCCGGCCGGGTCGGCGGCCAGCCGCTTGGCGGCCGCCACGTGGGCCGAGGCGATGTCGGAGACGTGGATGAAGTCGCGGACGCAGGTGCCGTCCGGGGTCTGGTAGTCGTCGCCGAAGACCAGCGGCGCCTTGCCGGCGGTGAGCCGCTCGAAGACCATCGGGATCAGGTTGAACACACCGGCGTCGGAGAGCTCGGGCGAGGCGGCGCCGGCCACGTTGAAGTAGCGCAGGGCCACGGTGGACATCCCGTGGGCCTTGCCCGCGGCGGCGACCAGCCACTCGCCGGCCAGCTTGGTCTCGCCGTACGGGCTCATCGGGGCGCACGGGGTGGACTCGGTGACCAGGTCGACGTCCGGCATGCCGTAGACGGCGGCGGAGGAGGAGAACAGGAAGCGCTTGACGCCGCCCTCGGCCGCGGCCTCCAGGACCGTCTGCAGGCCGATCATGTTCTCGCGGTAGTAGAGGAACGGCTGCTCGACCGACTCGCCGACCTGCTTCTTGGCGGCGAAGTGCAGGATGCCCTCGACGCCGTGCTCGCGGATCGCGGCGTCCAGGGCGGCGCGGTCCAGGGTGGAGCCCTGGATCAGCGGGACGCCGGCCGGCACCCGGGAGGCGTCGCCGGTGCTGAGGTCGTCCAGGACGGCGACGCGCTCGCCGGCGTCGAGCAGCTGACGGACGACGTGCCCGCCGATGTATCCGGCACCGCCGGTGATCAACCAAGTCATGCGGCAATCCTAGGCGTTCGCATGCGGGTCACCCCGGGCGGGCGAGTCCAGCCAGCAATTCAGACAAATCGGTGAAATGCTGACAAAGATTTCCGTGCTCTCACACCCGCGCCCTTCGGCGTGGTGACGAATCGGAGGCGCCAGGTGAGCCGCAAGAAGGAACGCAACCGTCCGCTGCCGGCCGGCCCCGGGCCGACCGGGCCCAAGGCGGCCCACCGCCGGCTGTTCGCCCCGGGCGCGGTCGCGGCGCTGACGGCGCTGGCGCTGGCCGGCTGCAGCAGCTCGTCCTCCCCTTCGTCCTCCCCTTCGCCCTCCCCTTCGTCCTCCGCCTCCTCCCCGGCGTCGGCCGGCTCCTCGTCCGGTGCCACCAAGCAGGCCGCCTCCGCCCCCTCCAGCCAGCCGGGCGGCGGCAACCAGCTCCAGGGCGCCTACCAGAAGGTGATCGCCGACGTACTGCCCTCGGTGGTGCAGATCACCACCGGGGAGAGCCTCGGCTCCGGGATCGTCTACGACGACAAGGGCGACATCGTCACCAACGCCCACGTGGTCGGCACCGCGACCGCCTTCACCGTCACCCTCGCCAACACCACCAAGTCGCTGGACGCCACCCTGGTCGCCAGCTACCCCGACTCCGACCTCGCGGTGATCAAGCTCAGCAGCCCGCCGAGCGGCCTCAAGCCCGCGACCTTCGGTGATTCGAGCAAGGTCGAGCTCGGCCAGATCACCCTCGCCATGGGCAGCCCGCTCGGGCTCTCCAGCAGCGTCACCCAGGGCATCGTCTCGGCGACCGGGCGGACCGTCACCGAACCCCGGGGCGCGGGCTCGCCGGGCGCCACCATCGGCAACATGGTGCAGACCTCGGCCGCGATCAACCCGGGCAACAGCGGCGGCGCGCTGGTCAACCTGGACAGCCAGGTGATCGGCATCAACACCCTCGCCGCGGCCGAGCCGCAGACCAACGGCGCGTCCGCCCCCGGCATCGGCTTCGCCATCCCGGCGTCCACCATCACCAGCATCACCGACCAGCTGATCAAGCAGGGCAAGGTCACCAACTCCGGCCGGGCCGCCCTCGGCATCACCGCCCGGACCAGCTTCAACCAGCAGTTCCAGCCGGCCGGCGCGGTCATCGTCGCGATCAGCGCGGGCGGCGCGGCCGCCGCGGCGGGGCTGCAGCCCGGCGACGTCATCACCAAGATCGACGACACCCCGGTCGACTCGCTGAACGCGCTCACCACCGCGCTCGCCTCGCTCACCCCGGGCAGCAAGGTCACCGTCACCTACACCCGGGACGGCAGAAGCCAGACCGCCGACGTCACGCTGGGCACGCTGGCGACCGGCTCGTAGACGTGACCTGAGCTCCGGTGCGCCGTCGGCCCGCACGCCGCGCAAGGGTTCCGCGGGCCGGGCGCCGCACCGGACCGACGCCGGGACCCCGTCCACCGCCTCGACCGGGTCCCGGCGCCTCTCGCCGCCTGCGGGCGCTCAGCGGCGGGCGGTGTGGGTGCGCCAGGGCAGCTCGACGGTGACCGCGGTCGGGCCGCCCGCCGGGCTGTCCACCAGGAACACCCCGTCCACCGCCCGGATCCGCTCGGCCAGCCCGGCCAGGCCGCTGCCCGGGTACGGGACCGCCCCGCCCTTGCCGTCGTCCTGGACCAGCAGCATCAGCTGGTCGTCCGAGCGCCAGACCTCGACCGAGGCGGTGCGGGCGCCCGCGTGCTTGGAGACATTGGTCAGCAGCTCGCTGACGGTGAAGTAGGCGATGCCCTCGACCGCCGAGTCCGGGCGCTCGGGCTCGCCGTCCGACCCCGCCAGGTCCACGTTCACCTTCACCCCGCCCGGGACGGTGCAGCGGGCCGCGACCGCGGACAGCGCCGCGTCCAGGCCGCGGTCGGTGAGCACCGCCGGGTGGATGCCGCGGGCCAGGTCGCGCAGTTCCTGCAGGGCCAGCTTCACCTCGCCGTGCGCGTTGTCGACCATCCGGGTGGCGGCCGCCATGTCCTCCTCGGACTCCACCTCGCGCAGCCGCTCCTTGGCCATGCCGAGGTCCATCGCCAGCGCGACCAGCCGGGCCTGGGCACCGTCGTGCAGGTCGCGCTCGATCCGGCGCAGGTCGGCGGCGGCGGTGTCGACCACGGTGCCGCGGTCGTCCGCCAGCTCGCGCACCCGCTCGGCCAGGGCGCCCGGGAAGAGCAGCGACTCGATCAGGATCCGGTCGACCGCCGCCAGCGCCCGCACCACCCAGGGCAGCACCGGCCACAGCACCACGACCGAGACCAGGGACAGCGTGAAGCCGAGGATGCCCCAGGGCAGCATCAGCACGTTGTAGAGCGCCGACCGCCAGTTCAGCAGGTCGGTGAGGTGGGCGATGGTGTAGCCGACCAGCCCCGGGCGGCGCGGCCGGACCGGCTCCGGATCGTCGATCGCGGAGCCGTACGCGGAGCGTGCCCGGCGCCGGCCCAGCCCGCCCAGGGAGCGGGAGGCGGCCAGCCCGCCGGCCAGCAGCGGCAGACCGATCACCGTGATCGACAGGCCCAGGCCGACCGAGAGCGTGATGACCGCCAGGACGAAGCCGGCGATGCCGAGCGGCAGGTTGAGCATCAGCTGACCGACCTGCCGCCACATCCCTGCGCCGTACAGCGGCGGGCGCTCCATCCGAGCGTCCTGCTCCTTGACGGCGTCCACGGCTCGGCGGTGCAGCGGCTTCATCGGATCATCCGTTCCTGTCGGTCGAGCTGGTGGACTGGTGGACCAAGCTTCCCGAACCGGGGACAGGAGGTGCCATGGGGGTGATGCGTCTTCCCGGCCGGGGGTTATCCCCACCCCCTGCCTCACCCCCTGCCTCACCCCCTGCCCCACCCCCCTGCCCCGGCACCCGGGCACGTGCCCGGGTGTCCACGAGCCGTCTTGCCGATCGGGCACGGTTCGGGTGGAGCGGAGCCGTCCCCTTAGACTCACGCATTGGCCATCGTTAAGAGTGTGCGAGGAAAAGTCGTAGAACTGTCTTGAGGGACGGATTCACGGCCGAGGTGGAGGCGAAGCATGAAGGGGCAGCAGGCGGCTGCCGTCGTGGCCGACCCGGCGGTCGGCAGCGGCTACTTCGACGCGTACGCCGCGATGGGCCTGCTGGCCGTCGTCGGGGTGCTCTTCGTCACCGTGGCGTTCACAGCCAACCGCCTGCTGCGGCCGGTGGTCTACTCGCCCGAGAAGCTCCTCACCTACGAGTGCGGTGTGGACCCGGTGGGCGAGGACTGGGCGCACACCCAGATCCGCTACTACGTGTACGCGTTCCTGTACGTGATCTTCGCGGTCGACGCGATCTACCTGTTCCCGTGGGCGACGGTCTTCGCCAGCGCCGGGTACGGGGCCGGAACGCTGATCGAGATGTTCCTCTTCATCGGCTTCCTCGCGGTCGGGCTGCTCTACGCCTGGAAGAAGGGCGTTCTGGAATGGACGTGACGCACACCCACTCGCACGGCACGCAGGGCGGTCCCGTCGCGCTCGGCCTGCCGGACCCGTCCCGCCCCGGCGCCGTCGAGCGCCGCGGCATCGGCCCGCTCGCGCGGCTCGCGCCCGACCCGGTCAAGGTCGTGCTCAACTGGGGCCGTCGCTACAGCCTCTGGTGCTTCAACTTCGGCCTGGCCTGCTGCGCGATCGAGTTCATCGCCGCGTCCATGGCCAAGCACGACTTCATCCGGATGGGTGTCATCCCCTTCGCGCCCGGGCCCCGTCAGGCGGACCTGATGATCGTCTCCGGCACGGTCACCGACAAGATGGCGCCCGCCGTCAAGCGCCTCTACGAGCAGATGCCCGAGCCGAAGTACGTCATCTCCTTCGGCGCCTGCTCCAACTCCGGAGGCCCGTACTGGGACTCCTACTCGGTGACCAAGGGCGTGGACCAGATCATCCCGGTCGACGTCTACGTGCCCGGCTGCCCGCCCCGGCCCGAGGCGCTGCTCCAGGGCATCCTCAAGCTGCAGGAGAAGATCGCCGCCGAGTCCCTGCCCGGCCGCTACGCCGCGCCCGCGGCGGCGCTGCGCCGTCCGCTGGTGGCGGGGCCTTCCGCCGGTTCGTCGGCCGGTTCGTCGGCCGGTTCCTCTGAGGGAGGGGTCTCGTGACCACGCCTGAGCAGTGTGCGGCGTCGGTCGGGGAGTGGGCGACCGGCGCCGAGGCGTACGGACTGATCACCGTCGACGTCCCGGCCGAGCGCTGGATCGAGGCGCTCACCAACGCCCGGGACGTGCTGGGCCTGGCGTTCTTCGACTGGCTGAGCGCGGTCGACGAGCTCGCCGAGGGCTTCTCCGTGGTCGCGCACCTGGCCGCCGTCGAGGCGCCGGGCGTGCGCCACCTCGCGCTGCGCACCCGGGTGCCGCGCGACGGGGCCGCGCTGCCGAGCGCCGTCGCGGTGTACGCGGGTGCCGCCTGGCACGAGCGCGAGACCCACGAGATGTTCGGCATCGGCTTCTCCGGGCACCCCTACCTGGCCACCCTGCTGCTGCCGGACGGCTTCGAGGGGCACCCGCTGCGCAAGGAGTTCGTGCTCGCGGCACGGGTCGCCAAGGCCTGGCCGGGCGCCAAGGAGCCGGGCGAGTCGGACCACGGCGACGGGCCGGCCCGGCGCAAGATGCAGCCGGCCGGTGTGCCGGACCCGAACGAGTGGGGGCCGCTCAAGGGCACCCTGCCGCCGGTGGCCGAGCGGCCCGCGCGCGGTGCGCGGGCGGCGGGCGCGGCGGGGCGGACGCCCCGGGCGGCTGCGGCCGGTGCCGCCGCCGGTGCCGCCGGTGCCGTCGGTGCCGAGGGTGCGCCCGCGGTGCGGGCGGACCGGCCGCGGCGGACCCGGTCGGTGTCGGAGGGGTCGGCGAGCCAGACGGGTGCCGAGGCTCCGGCGGCCGCTGAGGCTCCGGCCACTCCGGTTGCTCCCGCTGCTCCGGCCGAGGGCGCCCCGGCCGTGCGGGCGGACCGGCCGCGGCGGACCCGGTCGGTGTCCGAGGGGTCGGTCAGCCAGACGGCCGACGAACCGGCCGCCGAGCCCAAGGTCCCCGCCCGGCCCCGGTCCTCCGACGCGCCCTGGCACAACCCGGTGCCCGCCCACGACGAGAAGCCGTCGGGTGAGCAGCCGGGCGAGCCGGGCGGGCAGCAGGACGAGAACCCGGCCGACGCGGCCGACCAGGACGGAGACGGCGCGTGAACCTGCTCGACACGGCGCTCCGCTGCGTCGCCACCCTCGTCGTCTTCCTGGTCTTCCCGCTGGTCATCGGCCAGACCGAGCACAAGGTCATGGCGCACATGCAGGGCCGGCTCGGCCCGATGTACGCGGGCGGCTTCCACGGCTGGGCGCAGCTCGTCGCGGACGGCGTGAAGTTCGCGCAGAAGGAGGACATCGTCCCGGCCGGGGCGGACCGCCGGATCTTCCAGCTGGCCCCCGCCGTCTCGCTGCTGCCGTACCTGTTCGTGCTGCTGGCCGTCCCGGTCGGCCCGAACGGCTTCGTCGGCCAGGCGATCGACGCCGGCCTGTTCTTCGTACTGGCCGTGATGGGCGTCGGCGTGATCGGCAAGCTGATGGCCGGGTGGGCCTCGGCGAACAAGTTCTCGCTGCTCGGCGGTCTGCGCACGGCCGCGCAGCTGATGTCGTACGAGTTGCCGATGGTGCTGGCGGCGGCCTCGGTGGCGATGGCCGCCGGCACGCTGTCGCTGCCCGGGATCCTGGACGCCTGGCAGTGGTACTGGCTGCCCTGGCAGATCATCGGCGCCTTCGTCTTCTTCACGGCCGGTCTGGCCGAGCTCCAGCGGCCGCCGTTCGACATGCCGGTCGCCGACTCGGAGATCATCTTCGGTGCGTACACCGAGTACACCGGCCTGCGCTTCGCGCTGTTCCTGCTGTCCGAGTACGCGGGCATCCTGGTGGTGTCCGCGCTGACGGCGGTGCTCTACCTGGGCGGCTGGCACGGACCGATGTCGGACCAGCTCGGCTGGCTCTGGATGATCCTCAAGACCTTCGCGCTGGCCTTCGTGGTCATCTGGCTGCGGGTCACCTACCCGCGTCTGCGCGAGGACCAGCTGATGCGCTTCGCGTGGGTGGTGCTGATCCCGCTCGCACTCGTCCAGCTGGCCCTCACCGGCATCATCAAGGTGGCGATCTCATGAGCGAGCAATGGGGGTACCCCCGGCCGAAGGCTGGGGGAGAGCGAATCATCAAAAGGTGCGTACGGGCGCATGCCCCTGCCGAGCGCAGCGAGGTGGGCGCATGAGTTTCCCCGGTGTCGGCCTTGCCAAGGGGCTGGCCGTGACGCTGCGGACGATGACGAAGAAGAGCGTCACCGCGCAGTACCCCGACGTGCAGCCGGTGCTGCCGCCGCGTTCGCGCGGCGTCATCGCGCTGCTGGAGGAGAACTGCACGGTGTGCATGCTCTGCGCGCGCGAGTGCCCGGACTGGTGCATCTACATTGACTCCCACAAGGAGACGCTGCCGGCCGCCGAGCCGAACGCGCGGGCCCGCACCCGCAATGTGCTGGACCGCTTCGCCATCGACTT
The DNA here is from genome assembly GCF_055560875.1 of Kitasatospora sp. NPDC023118. Lineage (NCBI taxonomy): Bacteria > Bacillati > Actinomycetota > Actinomycetes > Kitasatosporales > Streptomycetaceae > Kitasatospora > Kitasatospora sp. NPDC023118. Next base: position 283,488 of record NZ_JBVHHW010000002.1, on the reverse strand, counting down.
CTCGCTCTGCATGTACTGCGGGATCTGCATCGAGGTGTGCCCCTTCGACGCGCTGTTCTGGTCGCCGGAGTTCGAGTACGCGGAGACGGACATCCTGGAGCTGACCCACGAGCGGGAGAAGCTCCGGGAGTGGATGTGGACCGTCCCGGCGCCGCCGGCCCTGGACCCGGCGGCCGAGGAGCCCAAGGAGATCGCCACCGCGCGCAAGGCGGCGGACAAGCTGGCGGCCGCGGCCGCTCTTGAGGAGAAGGGTGACGACGCATGACCGCCGCTGCCACGCTTCTCGCGGCGACCGGTTCGTTGGAGCCGGCCGCCCGTTCGTTCCTGTCCCCGACCGGCCAGGAGATCGTCTTCCTGCTGGTCGGCATCGCGGTGCTCGGTTCGGCGATCGTCGCCGTGACCACCAAGCAGCTGGTGCACGCCGCGCTCTGGCTGGTGGTCGCGCTCGGCGGGCTGGCGGTGGAGTTCCTGCTGCTCACGGCCGAGTTCATCGCCTGGGTTCAGGTGCTGATCTACCTGGGCTCGGTGATCGTCCTGGTGCTGTTCGGACTGATGCTCACCAAGGCGCCGATCGGGCGCTCGCCGGACGCCGACTCCAAGAACCGCTGGGTCGCGCTGGTCGTGGCGCTGGCCTCGGCCGGGACGCTGGTGACACTGGTGGTCGACGCCTTCCGGACCTCCTGGATCGACCTCGGCGCGGGCGGCGGCTCGGCCTCCGTCACCGGGGCCAGCCTGTTCCGGCACTGGGTGCTGCCCTTCGAGGCGCTGTCCGTGCTGCTGCTGGCGGCGCTGGTCGGCGCGATCGTGCTGTCACGCGGGTCCAAGCGGCGGGTGCCGGCGCCCCGGGCGGGCAAGCTGCGCGCCGGGCGGCCGGTCGGGTCCAACGGGACGGTCGCCGCGACCGCGCCCAAGCCCTCCGCACCCGCGTCGTCCGCACCCGCGTCGTCCGCGTCGGAGGAGAGCTGATGCACCTCGCCTACCCCGTCGTCCTCGCCGCGCTGCTGTTCAGCGTCGGTGTGTACGGCGTGCTCGCCCGGCGCAACGCCGTCCTGGTGCTGATGTCCGTCGAGCTGATGCTCAACGCCGTCAACCTCAACCTGGTCGCCTTCGACGCCTGGCTGCGCGACTCGCTGCACGCCGGGCAGGCGCTCACCCTGTTCACCATCACCGTCGCCGCCGCCGAGATCGGGCTGGGGCTCGCCATCGTCCTGCTGCTGTTCCGGACCCGGGGCACCGCGGACATCGACCGGGCCACCGCGCTCGGCGACCCGGCCGAGACGCTCCCCGTCGCGGAGGCGCCGAACGGAGCCGAGGCGCTGAAGGGCCAGGCCGCCGCATGAACCTCGCCCTGCCCGCCCTCGTCCCCGCGCTGCCGGCGCTCGGCGCCGCCGCGACCCTCGCCGTCGGCAAGAAGGCGCCCGGACTGGCCCGGCCGCTGGCGATCGTCCCGGTCGCCGTCTCGGCCGTGCTCGCCCTGGTGGTCGCCCTCCAGCTCGGCACCGGCCAGGCCCTGGACGCCGCCACCCGGCTCACCCCGACCGGCGGCCCGGACATCGCGCTCGCCATCCACCTGGACGGCTTCAGCTCGCTGATCTCCGTGCTGGTCGGTGTGGTCGCCACCTGCGTCCAGGTCTACTCGACCGCGTACCTGAAGTCCGACCCCCGCTACCCCTCGTACGCGGCGCTGGTCTCGCTGTTCACCGCCGCGATGTTCCTGGTGGTCTACTCGGGCGACCTGATCGTGCTGCTGGTCGGCTGGGAGGTCATGGGCGTCTGCTCGTACTTCCTGATCGGCCACCACTGGGAGACCGCGGACGCCCGCTCGGCCTCGCTCAAGGCCTTCCTGGTCACCAAGCTCGGCGACGTGCCGTTCCTGTTCGGGATCTTCCTGCTCGGGGCGGACGCCGGCAGCTTCCGGATCCCGGACGTGCTGGCGGCCGCGGGTGAGGGCAAGCTCGGCCATCCGACGCTGACCGCCCTGCTGCTGCTCGCCGGCGTGGCCGGCAAGAGCGCGCAGTTCCCGCTGCACACCTGGCTCCCGGACGCGATGGCCGGTCCGACGCCGGTCTCCGCGCTGATCCACGCGGCCACCATGGTCGCGGCGGGCATCTACCTGGTCGCCCGGCTGCTGCCGGTGTTCCTGCTGTCGGGTGCGGCGCTGGTGGTGCTCGCGGTGACGGCCGCCGTGACGATGATCGGCTCGGCACTCTGCGCGCTCGCCCAGGACGACCTGAAACGGGTGCTCGCCTACTCCACCGTCGGCCAGCTCGGCTACATGGCCGGCGCGCTGGCCAGCGGTGACCGCGAGGCGTCCGTCTTCCACCTGGTCAGCCACGGCGCGTTCAAGGCGCTGCTGTTCCTGGCCGCCGGTGTGGTGATCCACGCCGCGCACACCAACTCGCTCTCCGCGATGTCCCGGATCCCGGGGCTGCGCCGACGGGTGCCGGACGCGTACTGGACGATGGGCATCGCCCTGTTCGCCCTGGCCGGCCTGCCGCCGTTCTCCGGCTTCTTCAGCAAGGAGGCGGTGCTGACCGCCGCCGAGCACGCCGCCAAGGGCGAGGCGCTGACCAACGGGCTCGGCCCGGTCTCGGCGGTGCCGCAGGCGGCCGGGTGGATCGTGCTGATCTCGGCGGCGCTCACCGCGCTGCTCACCGGCGCCTACGCGACCCGGCTGTTCCTGCTCGGCTTCCACAGCCCGGCCGGGGCCTCGGCGGCGGCACCCGAGGTGCTGCCCGCCGCCGACCGGGCCACCGCGGCGGCCGACCACGAGGCCGACGCGCCGTACTCGCCCGAGCTGGACGAGGCCGACCCGGCCACCGCCGAGCCGCCCGCGATGCGCTGGCCGCTCTGGGTGCTGGCCGTCCCGACCATGGCCTTCGGCATCGCCGGGCTGCGCTCGGACTGGCTGCCCGCGCTGCTGGACGGCGGCTCGCTGCGCCCCACCGGCGTCACCGCCGTGACCGGCACCGGGCTCGCCGTGGTCGGTGCGCTTGCCGCGTACGGCGCCTGGCGCTCGGCGACCGCGCGGGTGGCCACCGGACGTCCGGCCCCGGCCGCTGTCGACCGGGTGCCCGTGCAGGCCGGAGCCCCGGTCGCCGAGGTGATCGTCGCCGACCCCGGGCGCACCCTGCTCGGCCCGCTGTTCGGCCCGGCCCGGCACGGCTTCGGCGTGGACCGGCTGTACCACGCGCTGTTCGTCCGGCCGGTGGCCGCCGCCGCCCAGCTGGTCCGCTTCCTCGACCGCGAGGTCGTCGAGGGCTACGTCCAGGGCAGCGGGATCGGTGCCAACCTGCTCGGCCGGGCCGTCCGGCTCGCGCAGACCGGCAACGCGCAGACCTACCTCAGCGCCCTGCTCGCCGCGGTCGTCCTGCTGGCCGTCCTGGTGGCGGTGTAGCCGGTGCCGTTCTCCTCCATCCCCGTCCTCTCCACCGCCGCCCCTAGGAGCCCCCGATGAACGCAGTCCTCATCGCCCTCCTGGTGCTGCCACTGCTCGGCGCCGCGCTCACCCTGGCGCCGGTGTTCGGGCCGGACCGGGCCGCCGCCGACCGGCGGGCCCTGCGGCTGAACTCCGTCGTCACCGGCGCGGTGTTCCTGCTCACCGTCGCCCTGGCGGCCGGCTTCGACCACGACCACCCCGCCCGGATGCAGGCCACCACCGACGTGTCCTGGATCCCGGCCCTGCACGTGCGCTTCCACCTCGGCGTGGACGGCGTCTCGTTGCCGCTGATCGTGCTGACCGCGCTGCTCACCTTCCTCTGCGCGCTCTACTCGGAGAAGCGCCTGCCGGACGGGGAAGGCGTCCCGTCGGCGCAGGCCTTCGTCGGGCTGTTCCTCCTCCTCGAAGTCGGCATGCTCGCGACCTTCGCGGTGCTGGACCTCCTGCTCTTCTTCGTGGCCTTCGAGATCGTGCTGATCCCGATGTACTTCCTGATCGCCCGCTGGGGGAGCGGCGCGAAGGCCCCGGCCGCCAACCGGTTCATCCTCTACACGCTGCTCGGCTCGGCCGTGATGCTGCTCGGCTTCCTGCTGATCGGCAGCAAGGCCGGCACCTTCGACATGCAGGCGCTGGCCGCAGGGCACGGCAACGGCCTGAGCCACACCACCCAGGTGATCGCCGCGCTGGCGATCATGGTCGGGCTCGCGGTCAAGGCCCCCGCCTGGCCGCTGCACAGCTGGCTCCCCGACGCGCACACCGCCGCCCCCACGGTGGGCTCGGTGCTGCTCGCCGGCGTGCTGCTGAAGATGGGGACGTACGGTCTGGTCCGCGTCCTGCTGCCGATCGTGCCGGACGGCACCGCGACGCTCGCCCCCTACCTGGGCGCGTTCGCCGCCGTCGGCATCGTCTACGGCTCGCTGGCCTGCCTGGCGCTCGCCCGCCCCGGATCCAAGGGCGACCTCAAGCGACTGATCGCGTACTCCTCCGTCGGCCACATGGGCTTCGTGCTGCTCGGCATCGCCTCCCTCACCCCGGTGGGCGTCAACGGCGCCCTGTTCGCCAACATCGCCCACGGCCTGATCACCGGTCTGCTGTTCTTCCTGGTCGGTGCCATCAAGGACCGCTACGGCACGGCGGACCTCGACACCCTCTCCGGTGCCACCGGCGCCGCCCTGTACGGCCGGGCGCCCCGGATCAGCGCGCTGCTCGCCTTCGCCGCCGTCGCCAGCCTCGGCCTGCCCGGCCTGGCCGGCTTCTGGGGCGAGGTGCTCGCCATGTTCGGCGCCTTCCACCCGGCCGACGGCCTGTCGCGCCCCGCCTTCGTCACCTACATGGTCCTGGCCGGCCTCGGCACCCTCCTCACCGCCGGGTACCTGCTGATCGTGGTCAGGCGCGTCTGCATGGGCGACCCCGAGCAGCCCGCGCCGGTGGCCGAGCTGGCCGACCTGCGCCCGTACGAGGCCGTCAGCTGGACGCCGCTGGCCGCGCTCACCCTGGCCGCCGGCGTCTGGCCCGCGCTCCTGCTCGGCCTCTCCGACCCCGCCGTCAAGCACCTCCTCGGGGGTGGCTGACCGTGCTCGCAGCCCACACCGCCGCACTCGGACCTCACTCCACGGGGCAGCACACTGTGACCTCCCTCGCCGTAGCCAACCCGGGCAGCCTGATCCAGTCCGTGGACTGGGTGGCGATCGCGCCCCCGCTGATCGCCGCGGTGGCCTCCCTCGCCGTCCTGGTCACCGACCTGTTCCTGCCCGAGCGGCACAAGAAGTGGCTCGGCCGCCTCACCGCGGCCGGACTCGCCCTCGCGCTCATCGCACTCCTCCCCCTCACCAGCGGGTCACCCCGGGCGACCTTCTGTGCGCAGAACGTAGCAGGAGCCACTGACACTCCATCGATCAGCGGTTCTGCCGCGGGAGGCTGCTCCTACGTCGCCGACCACTTCGCCCTGGTGTTCCAGCTGCTCGCCCTCGGCGGCGCGCTGATCGCCGCGCTGCTGTCGATGCACACGGTGGACCAGGAGAAGCTGCCGCGCGGCGAGTACTGGTTCCTGCTGCTCTCCAGCGCCACCGGCGCCGCCCTGCTGCCCGCCTCCCGCGACCTCGCCACCATGGTGATCGCCCTGGAGGTCGCCTCGCTGCCCGCCTTCGCCCTGGTCGCGCTGCGCCGGGACGGGCGGGGCGCGGAGGCCGCGCTCAAGTTCTTCGTCTCCTCGGTCACCGCGACCGCCGTGATGCTGCTCGGCATCGGCTTCGTCTACGCGGCCAGCGGCAGCCTGCACCTCGGCGCCGTCGCCCAAGGCCTGGAGCACGCGCCCGGCCAGCTCAAGCCGCTGGCCGAGGCGGGGGCCGTGCTGACCCTGGTCGGCTTCGCCTTCAAGGTCGCCGCCGTCCCGTTCCACTTCTGGGTGCCCGACACCTACACCGGCGCCCCGCTGCCGGTGGCCGGCTACCTCTCGGTGGTCGGCAAGGCGGCCGGCCTGTCCGGCCTCGCGCTCGCCACCACCATCGCCTTCCGCCCGTACGCCCACACCTGGGGCCTGGCGCTCGCCGTACTGGCCGCCGTCACCATGACGGTCGGCAACGTCGGCGCGCTGCGGCAGCGCTTCGACACCCGGTACAGCGCGGTGCGGCTGCTCGCCTGGTCCTCGGTCGGCCAGGCCGGGTACCTGCTGGTGCCGCTGGCCGCGGCCGGCTACGCGCCCACCGGGGTCGACCCGCTCGGCGCGACCGTCGCCTACGCGCTGATCTACGGCGTGGTGAACCTCGGCGCCTTCGGGGTGGTCGCCGCCGTCGGACGCCGGGCCGGGACCAGCGTGGACGACTTCCGCGGCCTGTTCGCCCGCAACCGCTGGACGGCGCTGGCGCTGGCCTTCTTCCTGCTCTGCCTGGCCGGGCTGCCGCCGGGCGTGGTCGGCCTGTTCGGCAAGGTCGTGGTGTTCCGCGCCGCGGTGGACGCCGGGCTGGGCTGGCTGGCCGTGGTGATGGCGGTCAACGTGGTCATCGCCCTGTACTACTACCTGCTCTGGACGGCCCGGCTGTTCGCCCCGGCGGAGGCCGAGGCTGCGGTCGAGGGCGGCGGCGAGCGGCGGCTGCCGGTCAGCCTGACCGCCACGCTGGGGCTGACCGCCACCGCGGCGGTGGTGCTCTCGGTCGCGCCGCAGCTGGTCCTCCAGGTGGCGGGCGGCAGCCTGTTCTGAGCCGTTGGGCGGGGTGGGGGCGAGGCCCGGCCGGGGTGCGGGTGACGCCTGGGCGGGCGTCGCGTCGGTCAAAAGGGAACAAGGCCCCCGGCCCCACCCGTTGACCGGGCAAGAGGGACGAGGCAGAAATGGCTTCCCCACCGCACCACTGGAGGGCCTGACGTGCACAGCCGGCACAACGGACTGCGGACCGCCGTTCTGATCGGGGGCCTCTCGGCGCTGATCCTGGTCATCGGCAGTTTCTTCGGCCGGACCGGCTTCGTGATCGCCCTGCTGGTCGCACTCGGGACCAACGCCTACGCCTACTGGAACAGCGACAAGATCGCGCTGCGGGCCATGCGGGCCCGGCCGGTCAGCGAGTTCGAGGCACCCGGGCTGTACCGGATCGTGCGCGAGCTCTCCACCTCCGCTCGCCAGCCGATGCCCCGCCTCTACATCTCCCCGACCCCGGCCCCGAACGCCTTCGCCACCGGCCGCAACCCGCGCAACGCGGCGGTCTGCTGCACCGAGGGCATCCTGCGGATCCTGGACGAGCGCGAACTGCGGGGCGTGCTCGGACACGAGCTGAGCCACGTGTACAACCGGGACATCCTGATCTCCTCGGTCGCCGGGGCGCTGGCCTCGGTGGTGATGTTCCTGGTGAACTTCGCCTGGCTGATCCCGTTCGGCCGGGACGAGGACGACGACGGCCCGGGCCTGTTCGGGATGCTCGCGATCATGATCCTCGGCCCGATCGCCGCCGGACTGATCCAGATGGCGGTCAGCCGCTCCCGTGAGTACCAGGCCGATGCCGACGGCGCCCGGATCACCGGCGACCCACTCGCCCTCGCCGGCGCCCTGCGCAAGCTCGACGCCGGCACCCGTCAGCTCCCCCTCCCGCCCGAGCCCCAGCTGCAGACCGCCAGCCACATGATGATCGCCAGCCCCTTCCGCCCCGGCGAGGCGGGCACCCGGCTGTTCTCGACCCACCCGCCGATGGCCGAGCGGATCGCCCGCCTGGAGCGGATGGCCGGGTACCGGCAGTAGGGCCGCTGCGCGGGGCAGGGTGGGGTGGGGTCCGGGGGGCGATCGGGCGCGCGGCTGTTCGCCGTCCGCCCCTGGACGGTGGGGCGGATCGCCTCCTCAGCCCGCCAGCTCCTCGTACGCCACCCGTAGCCGGTGGATGCCCTCCGCCACCTGGGCGGGGCTGTCCGCGGCGGCGTAGCTGAGGCGCAGGTGCGGGGCCGGGGGTTCGGCGGGGTGGTAGGGGCGGCCCGGGGTGACCTGGACGCCGGTGCGCAGGGCGGCGGCGGCGAGGGCGGTGTCGTCGATGCCCTCCGGGAAGCGCAGCCAGAGGTGGTAGCCGCCGGGGCGGTAGGCGCCGAGGACGCCGGGGAGCTCGCGGTGCAGGGCGGCGACGGCGGCGGTGCGGCGGTCGCGCAGTTCGGCGCCGAGGGTGCGCAGGTGGCGGGCCCAGGCAGGGTCGGAGACCAGTTCGAGGGTCGCCTCCTGGAGCGGCCGGGGCACGAAGAAGCTGTCCACCACCTGGGTGGCCCGCAGCCGGGCGAGCGCCGGGCCGCGTGCGGTGAGGGCGCCGACCCGCAGGTTGGGGGAGGCGGCCTTGGTCAGTGAGCGCAGGTGCACCACGACCCCGTCCTGGTCGTCGGCGGCGAGCGGGCGCGGCAGCGCCGGGGCGTCCGCGTGGACCAGGAGCCGGGCGAAGTCGTCCTCGACCACGAAGGCGCCGGCCACCCGGGCGATCCGCAGCACCTCCGCCCGCCGGGTGGGTGACAGCACGGCGCCGGTTGGGTTCTGGAACAGCGGCTGACAGACGAACACCCGCGCCCGGGTGGCCTCGAAGGCCTCGGCCAGCAGGTCCGTCCGGACGCCGTCCGCGTCGATCGGGACGGGCACCGGCCGCAGCCCGGCCGCCCGGACGACCGCGAGGATGCCCGAGTACGTCGGCGATTCGACCAGCACCGGCGAGCCCGGCGCGGCCAGCGACCGCATCGCGACCGTCAGCCCGCCCTGCCCGCCGGAGGTGATCAGGACGTCTCCGGCGCCGATCGGCCCGGCGTGGCCGCCGATGTCGCGGGCGAACCAGCCGCGCAGCTCGGTGAGGCCGTCGGTGGGCGGGCGGTCCCAGGCGCCCGGGCGGCGTCCGGCCCGGGCGAGGGCGCCACCGAGCAGGCGCTCGGGCAGCAGCGAGGCGTGCGGGTAGCCGCTGTTGAGGTCGATGACGTCCGGCGGCGGCACCCGGAGGGTGGCGAAGACCGGGGCCGCCAGCAGGTCGCGCGGGCCGTGATCGGCGCTGAGTGCGATCTCCTGCCAGGAGAGGTCGCCGGGCCGGGCGGCCGGTGCGGCCGGGGAGGCCGGGGCCGCGGCGAAGGCCGCCGCCCGGAACACGCCCGCGCCGGGCCGGGAGACCACCAGCCCCTCGGCCACCAGCACCGCGATGGCCCGGGAGACCGTCACCGGGCTGACCTGGTGGCGCTCCATCAGCGCACGGCTGGAGGGGAGCTTTCGCCCCTCCGGGTAGCGCTCGACCTCTCTCCGCAGACTGTCGGCGAGTTCGGCCACGCTGCTACGCTCGTTCATGACGGCACAAGATAGCGCTACCCTGCCCAGAGCGATAGCACCTCAGCACAGCCCCGCCCCCGGCACCGCCCTCGCCGCCCTCGGGGTGGCCTCCTTCTCGCTCAGCTTCCCCGCCACCGCGTGGTCCCTGACCGGTTTCGGCCCGTGGACCTCGACCGGGCTGCGCGGCGCCCTGGCCGGGGTGCTGGCCGCGCTCTACCTACTGGCCGCCGCCGCCCCGCTGCCGAAGCGCCGGCAGTGGCCCGGCCTGCTGGCGGTCTCCGCCGGCTGCGTCCTGGGCTTCCCGCTGCTGACCACGCTCGCCCTGCGGACCTCCTCGACCGCCCACTCGGCGGTGGTCATCGGTGTCCTGCCGCTGGCCACCGCGGTGGTCGCGGCGCTGCGCACCGGCCGCCGGCCGTCCCGGGCGTTCTGGGCGGCGGCGCTGGCCGGGGCGGCCGCCGTGCTCGCCTTCACCCTGCTGCAGAGCCACGGCCGGCCGACCCTCGCCGACCTCTACCTCTTCGTCGGCGTGGTGATCTGCGCGGCCGGCTACGCCGAGGGCGGGCGGCTGTCCAAGGACATGCCGGGCGCCCAGGTGATCGCCTGGGCGGTGGTGGCCGCGCTGCCCGTGATGGTGCTGACCGCCGCGTTCGGACTGGCCACCGAGCCGGTGCGGCTCGGGGCGAAGGCGCTGGCCGGGCTGGCGTACATCGCCGCGGTCTCGCAGTTCGGCGGGTTCGTGCTCTGGTACCGGGGGATGGCCGGGATCGGGGTGCCGAGGGCCAGTCAGCTGCAGCTCGCGCAGCCGCTGCTGACCCTGGTGTGGTCGGTGCTGCTGCTGGGCGAGCACCTGCCGGCGGCCGCGCCGGTGACGGCGGTGGTGGTGCTGGTCTGCATCGCGGTGACCCAACGGGCCCGGGCGTAGCCACCTCCTCCGTCCCCGAACCCTCGTCCGGAGCCGTCCGGAGCGGCCTCCCGCTCGTTAGGATGATCCCGCGCCCCGTCGGTCCGGGCGCGGCATCCGGAGGGAGTGGGCCGTCATGGCAGACGAGAGGCACGCCCCGGCGTCCGGGGACGCGCCGACCCGACGACGCGGTCAGGGCGAGCTGGAGGCGCAGGTGCTGGCGGTGCTCCAGCAGGCGCCCGGTCCGGCCAGCGCGGGGTGGGTCCAGGAGCGCCTGGAGGGCGACCTGGCGTACACCACGGTGATGACCATCCTGTCCCGGCTGCACGCCAAGAGCGCCGTCTCCCGGAGCCGCTCCGGCCGCTCCTACCTGTGGCAGGCCTCCGCCGACGCCGCCGGGCTGGCCGCGCTGCGGATGCGCCGGATGCTCGACGGCGAGGCGGACCGGGACGCCGTCCTGGCCAGTTTCGTCAGCGCGCTGCTGCCGCACGACGAGGAGCTGCTGCGGGCGCTGTTGGACGCCGCGTCCGCGGAGCCGGCAGCGGCCGACCGTGAGAGCTGACCCGTGGGCTTCTTCGTCTTCCTCCCGCTCATCCTGCCGCTGACCGCGGTGCCGATCGCGCGCCTGACCGAGCAGCACCTGCACCCGCGCGGCGCGGCCCGGCTGATGACCGCGATCAGCGCGGTGATGGCGGTGTGCAGCGTGCTCTGCCTCGGACTGATCGGCGTGGTGGGCACTGCGCAGATCCCCGGCAACCCGCTGCCGGACAGCTGGTCCGACCCGGAGGTGCGCCGCGCGCTGCCGTACCACGAGACGGTCGGCACGGCCGCGATGTGGCTGCTGGTGCTGGTCGGCTTCGCCTGCACCCGGACGGTCGTGCGGCACCTGCGGGTCCGCGCCCGGGCCCGGCGGGCGCTGGCCGGGCTGCCCGAGGGGCCGGCCGAGGCCGGCGACCTCGCGGTGCTGCCGGACCGCAGCCCGTACGCCTACGCGCTGCCCGGCTCGCCCGGGAGGGTCGTGGTCTCCACCGGGATGCTGGACCGGCTGGCCGAGGACGAGCGCGGGGCGCTGCTCGCGCACGAGCGGGCGCACCTGCGCCACCGGCACCACCGCTACCTGCTGACCACCCAGCTCGCCGCCTGCGTCAATCCCTTCCTGCGGCCGTTGCAGGACGCGGTGGCGTTCAGCGCCGAGCGCTGGGCGGACGAGGAGTCGGCCCAGGCAGTGGGGGACCGGCGGATCACCGCGCGGGCGGTGGCCCGGGCGGCCCTGGTCTCGCACGCCGCCCCGATGCCCGGCTTCGCGGCCTTCGCCGCCCCGGCCGCCACGCCCGGCCCGGTGCCGCGCCGGGTGGCCGCCCTGCTCGGCCCGGTGCCGACGGCCCGCAACTGGCCGCCGGCCAAGACGCCGGCGGGCCTGGCGGCGATGGTCGCCGCGGTCGGTACGGCGGCCTCGGCGCTGTGCGCGTTGAACGCCGCGGTGGCCCTGCTGGTGGTGCTGAAGGCCGTCACCCCGCTGTAGCGCGGGGTCCTCAGCCGCCGATCCGGACGAGCATCTTGCCGGTGTTGGCGCCGCGCAGCATGCCGAGGAAGGCGTCCACCACGTGGTCGAAGCCGTCCACGACGGTCTCGTCCGGGACGACGGCGCCGGAGCGCAGATGCGGGACGAGGAAGTCGTAGAGCTCGGGCCGGGCGTCCAGGTGGTCGCGGACCAGGAAGCCTTCCAGCCGCAGGTTCTTGCCGACCACGTCGTAGAGGTTGCGCGGCGCGGGCGGCGGGTCCTGCGGGTTGTTGTACTGGGCGACGGCGCCGCACCAGGCGATCCGGCCGCGGTCGCGCATCGCGCTGATGGCGCCCTCCAGGTGGTCGCCGCCGACGTTGTCCAGGTAGACGTGCAGCCCGTCCGGAGCGGCCTCGCGCAGACGGTCGGCGATCGGGCCGTCGTGGTAGTCGAAGGCGGCGTCGAAGTCGAGCTGCCCGGTGAGGTGGGCGACCTTGGAGGCGGAGCCGGCGCTGCCGATGATCCGTCCGGCGCCGAGCAGCCGGGCGATCCGGCCGGCGGCGGTGCCCACGCCCCCGGCCGCGGCCGAGACGAACAGGGTCTCGCCGGGCTGGAGCCGGGCGATCCGGGTCAGGCCGACCCAGGCGGACAGGCCGGTGCCGCCGAGGATCGAGAGGTGGGCGCTGAGCGGGACGCCGGCGAAGTCGGGCAGCGGCTGGGCGCGCTCGGCGGTCACCACCGAGTGGGTGCGCCAGGCCTGGCGGTGGAAGACCAGGGTGCCGACCGGCAGCGCGTCGGCCCGGGACTCCACCACCCGGCCGAGGGTGCGGCCCTCCAGCGGGGCGTGCAGCTCCCAGCCGCCCTCGTCCATCTCCTCGCGCATGTACGGGTCGACGGACTGGTAGAGGTTCTCGACCAGGGCCTCGCCCGCGGCGAGCGCCGGGACGGTCTCGTCGACGAAGGCGAAGTTCTCGGCGCTCGGCGCGCCGGTGGGGCGGGAGACCAGGTGGACGGCGCGGGCGGTGGGGCGGGACATCGGCGGTGCTCCGTACGGGTGGAGATCGGGCGGGACGTGATCACCGTAGGGAGCGGGGGGAGCGGCCGACCAGGGGTCCATGTCGATGGATCGGCGCCTTCCATGAGCGGTGTCGATGGATGCCGACGGCTGCCGATAGATTCGCCCGCATGACCGATCTCGCTCCGCAGGAGCTGCGCGTTCTGGTCGCCGTTGAGGAGGAGCAGAGCTTCACGGCGGCCGCCGCGCGCCTGGGCACCACCCAGTCCGCCGTCTCGCACGCCGTGCGCGTCTGCGAACGGAAGCTCGGCGCGGTGCTCTTCGAGCGTGGGCGCCGCGGCGCACGCCCCACCGAGGCCGGCGCGCGGGCGGTGGCGTACGCCCGTCGGATCCTACGGCTGCTGGCCGCGATGGGCCCGGAGGTGCGCGGCGCGGGCGCGGACGGCGGCCCGGTCACCGGTGAACTGCGGATCGCCGCCTTCCGCAGCGCCGCCGCCCAGCTGCTGCCGCCCGTCCTGGCCGCGCTGGCGGCCCGGCACCCCGGGCTCACCCCACGGGTGCGGATCGTCCGGGAGCTCGGCCGCGGCGCCGCCGGGGAGGTCGCCGACGGCCGGGCCGACCTCGGGCTGGCCACCCTGGACGCGGGCGGCCCGCCGCCCGTGCCGGGCCTGGTCGCGGTGCGCCTGTACCGGGAGTCGTACGCGCTGGCGCACCCCCAGGACCACCCGGCGCCGCGCGGGCTGCCGCTGGTGGACTGGGCGGAGAACTGCGACTCCTACACCAAGGACTGGTGGCAGCGGCAGGACTGGCTGCCGCCCGCGACCGTCGACGCGGAGGACGACACGGTCGCCCTGTCACTGGTCGCCCAGGGCCTCGGTATGGCGATCATGCCCCGGACGGCGCTGCTCGGCGCCCCGCCCGGGCTGGCCGTCACCGAGCTCGGCCCGAACCCGCCCAGCCGCTTCGTCGGGTACGTCACCACGCCCGAGCTGGCCGGGACGGCCGCCGTCCGGGCGCTGATCCGCGAGCTGCGCGAGCTGCCGCTCCCGGCCGGGCTGACCGCCGCCTAATCGTCGGAGGACTCCAGGCTCTCCCGGAGCCTGCGGAACTCCGCCGCCAGCGCGTCCAGGGTGTAGTGGGCGTTGAGCCCGCTCGGGTTGGGCAGCACCCACACCTCGGTGTCGCCGATGCCCTCCGGCTGGCGCCCGATCACGGCCTGCCGCCGCCCGAAGGCCGTCCGGTAGGCGCCGATGCCGAGCACCGCCAGAACCTTCGGCCGCAGCCGCAGCACCCGCTCGGTGAGCGCCGCGCCGCCCGCGCGCAGCTCCTCGGCGGTGAGCTCGTCCGCCTTGGCGGTGGTGCGCGGGGCGACGTTGGTGATGCCGAGGCCGAGTGCGGGCAGCTCGTCCTGCTCGTCCGGGCGGAACTGGCGCGCGGTGAAGCCGGAGCGGTGCAGGGCGGGCCAGAAGCGGTTGCCGGGGCGGGCGAAGTGGTGCCCGGTGGCGCCGGACCACAGGCCCGGGTTGATGCCGCAGAAGAGCACCCGCAGCCCGGGCCCGGTGACGTCCGGGATGGTGGTGTCCTGGGCGGCCCGGAGCTGCTCGGGCGTGGGCCTCATCGGGGACGGCTTCGTCGGCTTCATCGGCGCCTGGGTCTTGACGGGCTGCGGGTTCACGCGGCCAAGTCTGCCCCGGCCACCGACCGGGCCGTACGGCGGTTGCCGAGCCACCGCAGCCCGAAGACCACCACGGCCGCGTACGCCCAGCCGGCGAAGACGTCCACGATGAAGTGCTCGGCGCCGTAGACCAGGGTGAAGGCCATCGCGAGCGGATAGGCGACCAGCAGCGCGCGCAGCCGGGGCCCGGCGGTCGGCCAGAAGAGGAACAGCAGCATCGCCGGATAGGCGGAGTGCAGCGAGGGCATCGCGGCGACGTCGTTGGCGAACTGGCTGCCGTTCTCCAGCAGGGAGTCGGCCTGGGGCAGCCCCATGGTGGAGATCGTCTCCCAGACCACCCGGTGCAGCGGCGGCAGGTTGCCCTGCTGGGCGACCAGCCACGGCGGGTCGGCCGGGTAGAGCAGGTAGGTCGCGAAGCCGGCGAAGGTCAGCGTGAAGTAGCAAACGAGAAGCTGCCGGAAGTGGTGGCGGGCGCGCCGCCAGAGCACCGCGAGCAGCACGAAGACCACGAGGAAGTGCGAGAGGTAGACGGCCGTCGCCGCGTAGTCGTACCAGTGCGGCGAGCCGGGGGTGTAGAGCGCGTGCTGGATCCGGACGGTCCAGGTCTCGCCGAGGCCGAGCACCCCGTCGGCGCGCAGCTGCGGCAGCCAGTGCGGGGCCCACGGGGTGTGGGCGCCGTAGCCGCGCAGCAGCGAGTAGACCCAGACCACGGCCATCACCGGGATCCAGTCGCGCAGGACCATCAGGAAGCCGCGCGGGCCGTGCCCGCTGTGCACGGCGGCGGTCAGCAGGGCGCCGATCAGCCAGAGGAACACCACGTCGTTGGCGAAGGCCATGCCCTGGGTGCTCAGGAACCAGACGAAGGCGGTCAGGTAGGCCGGCCAGGCCAGCAGCCGCAGTCTCGACAGGCCGGTTCGGCGGTTGTGGGCGGTCACGGGGCGCAGTCGTCCGGCCCGCACCGGGGGCGGTGGGGCCGGACTGAGCAGCTTCGTCATGCCCACGGAAACTAGCAACGCGAGCTTGGAGGACTCTGGGTGAACCATGACCGACTCGTAAGAAAATCGCACGGTTGGGTCAAATCTCACCGGGCGAAGGTCCCGAACGTCGGTCGACGGGCTCGACGGGCTCGGCGGGGTCGACGGGCTCGACGGGTCAGGCCACGATGCCGAGTTCGTGCGGGGTGTTGTTGAAGCGGCGGCCGCCGGTCGCGGTGACGGTGACGATGTCCTCGATCCGCACCCCGAAACTCCCGGGCAGGTAGATCCCGGGCTCGATCGAGAAGCACATCCCGGGTATCAGCGGCCGCTCCTCGCCCTCGACCAGGTACGGCGGCTCGTGGGTGGTGATGCCGATGCCGTGGCCGGTGCGGTGGATGAAGTACTCGCCGTAGCCGGCCTCGGTGATCACCCGGCGGGCGATCCGGTCGATCTCCTGGCAGCCCACTCCGGGCCGGACCGCCTCGAACGCGGTCTGCTGGGCCAGCCGGACCAGCTCGTGCACCTTCCGCACCTCGGCCGGGACGTCCCCGCCGACGTGCACCGTGCGGGAGGTGTCGGAGCCGTAGCCGTCCTTGAGGCCGCCGAAGTCCAGCACCACGGTGTCGCCGGGCCGGATGATCCGCTCTCCGGCCTCGTGGTGCGGGTTGGCGCCGTTGGGGCCGGAGCCGACCACGGTGAAGTCGACCTGGCTGTGCCCGTACTGGATCAGCAGCGCGCCGAGGTCGGCGGCCACGTCGGTCTCCCGGCGGCCGGCGAAGGCGACCTCCAGGATGCCCCGGTAGGCGGCGTCCGCGGCCCCGCCGGCCGCGGCGAGGCGCTCCAGTTCCTCGGGGTCCTTGACCGCGCGCAGCATCGGCAGGGTCTCGGTGAGCGAGGTGAAGGCGACGCGGGGCAGCGCGGCCTGGAAGCCGAGCAGGTGCATCGCCCAGGCGTTGTCGGAGACGCCGTACCGCCCGGCCGGGTCGAACAGCGGGTGGGCGGCGGCGTACGGGTCCTCGCCGTCGGACCAGTCGAGCAGTTCGACGGCCGGGGCGCCGGGCGCCTTCTCGGCGTCCGGGCGCTCCAACTTGGGTACGACCAGGGCGGGTTCGCGCCCGGAGGTGAGGACGAGGGCGGTCAGCCGCTCGGTGATCGCGGTGGGCTGGTAGCCGCACAGGTAGGTCAGGTCGGGGCCGGGGGCGACCACCAGACCGGCCAGCCCGGCGGCGGTCGCGTCGGCGGCGGCCCGGGCCATCCGGGCGGTGTAGTCCTCGGTGGTGAACGGACGGGGCACGGTTCTTCCTCCTCGGTGTCCGGGCGGACTTCCTCCAACTCCAGCACGTTCAGCGCGTGTTGGCGAAGTGTCGGAGGAACAGCGCCTCCACGTGGGCCATGTCCCGGATCTCTCCCGGGTCGACGCTCTCGTTCGGCGCGTGGATCAGGCAGCGCGGCTCCTCGACGCCCATCAGGATCAGCTCCGCCTCGGGGAAGGCGGTGGCGAGGACGTTGCAGAGCGGGATCGAGCCGCCCTGGCCGAGGAAGGACATCGGCTTGCCGTAGACCTCCCGCATCGCCGTGTCCAGCGCGGCGTACGCGGGCCCGCCGGTGTCGGCGCGGAACGGCGAGCCGGCGCTCTCCCGCTCGACCTCCGTCCGCACGCCCCAGGGCGCGGCCGCCTCCAGGTGCGCGACCAGCGCGTCCTGGGCGGCGCGGGCGTCGGTGCCGGGCGGCACCCGCAGGCTCACCCGGGCCCGGGCGACGGCCGGGACGGCGGCGGCCGAGCCGACCACGGGCGGGCAGTCGATGCCGAGCACGGTGACGGCCGGGCGGGCCCAGAGCCGGTCGGCGACGGTGCCGGATCCGGTCAGCCGTACGCCGTCCAGCACTCCGGCGTCGGAGCGGAACCGTGCCTCGTCGTACCCGGCCCCGCTCCAGGTGCCGGCGCAGTCCAGGCCGTCGATCCGGGTGCCGCCGTCGGCGTCGCGCAGCGAGTCGAGCATCCGGATCAACGCGGCCAGGGCGTCCGGGGCGGGGCCGCCGAACGTGCCGGAGTGCATGTCGCCCTTGAGCGCCCGGACGGTGACCACCACGGTGACGACCCCGCGCAGCGAGGTGGTGGCGGTGGGGATGCCGACGGCGGCGTTGCCGGTGTCGCAGATCAGCAGCGCGTCCGCGTGCAGTTCCCCGGCCCGCGGGGGCACGAACTCCTCCAGGCCGCCGGTGCCCTGCTCCTCGGAGCCCTCGACCACCAGCTTGAGGCCGACCGGGACGTCGTCGCCGAGCGCCCGCAGCGCGGTGAGGTGCATGACGATGTTGCCCTTGCAATCGGCGGCGCCGCGCCCGAACCAGCGGCCGTCGCGGTCGGTGAGCTCGAACGGCGGGGAGGTCCAGGCGGCCTCGTCGAGCGGGGGCTGAACGTCGTAGTGGCAGTAGAGCAGCACGGTCGGGGCGCCCGGCGGGGGTGGGCGGTGGCCGACCACGGCGAGGCTGCCGTCCGGGGTCTCCTCCAGGTGGACGTCGCGCAGGCCCACCTCCGTGAAGGCGGCGGCGACCCACTCGGCGGCCTCCCGGCACTTCTCCGGCGGGTACTGCCGGGGGTCGGCGACGGACGGGATGGCCACCAGCTCGGCCAGATCGGCCCGCGCTCGGGGCATCGACTCGGCTATTCGACGAGCGAGTTCGTCGGTCATTCGGCGCTCCTGGAGGCTGCTTGCGGGCGGCGCCGCGGCTACCTGCGGACGGTGCCGCGGATGGTCGGCGCGGAGCGCGGGCCGGCCACCGAACCGGTGGTCATCAGCGCGGGCGTGATCCAGGACGTCCGCGGGGCACTCGCCACCCGGCCGGCCGCCGACCCGGTCCACTCCCGGATGGCGGAGCCGGCGGCCGGGCCGTCCGGCTTCTCCCGGTCGGGTGATGGCGCGTCCGTGGACCTCATCGGTTCTCCTCCGGTACGGCCCCGGTCGGGTGCGCGGGGTGGCCGCCGGGAAGGGGCCCGGGGCGGGCCGTACCCGGCCAGTTCACCCGGTTGCCGAGGCCCCCGCACGCGGCGTACGCCCGTGCGGGTGATGCCCGGTCGGCCGCGGTCATGCCCGCGGTCAGCCTGCTCGGCGGCCCGCGTTCAGCCCGGCTCGGCGCCCGGGGTGGCGGCGGGCCAGACGGCGCGGCGCAGCGTGCGGCTCGCGGTGGCGGGCAGCAGGGCGGCGGCGAGCACACCGGCGATCGCGGCCAGCGCGACGGCGGGGGAGAAGTGGTCCAGCAGCAGGCCGGCGGCGAAGGCCCCGGCGGGCATCCCGGCGGTGAGCAGCGTGATGGTCGCGGCGATCACCCGGCCGCGGAGCCGGTCCGGGACCTGCCGGAACACCAGCAGGTCGAGCATCACCCGCAGGGCTGCCCAGGACTCGATCCGGTTCGCCCCGGCGATGTTCACCACGGACTCCCCGGCCCGCTCCGAGGCGTACGACGCCATGCTGGCCGCGATCGACCGGCTGCGCGGCGACTTCCGTGCCCATGTGGCCGACGGCCGACTGGACTTCAGCGCCACGAAGGACGGTTCGCCCGGCTTGTTCGCGAACTTCACCCTGCGGCTCGACCCGGACCGGCTGACCCGCCTGCGCTCCCAACTGGGCGAAATCCTCGACGAGCTGAGCGAGGAAGGGCCGAGTACGTCCGAGGACGCGGTGGACGTGACCCTCTTCACCCTGCTCTACGGTCTCCGAGTGGGCACGGAATCATAAATTTCGGGCCGACTGTCAGTGCGGTGGGACACCATGTCCGGCATGTCCTATGAACTCCAGGCGCTGATAGGCACGTTGGAGCTGCTGACGCTGGCGGCGGCGGAGGTCCCGGCGGCCCGGGTGGTGCCGCTGGCCCAGGGGCTGGCCCTGATCCCGGTCACCTCCGCCGTGCTGGCGGCGCTGCAAGGCGATGACGCGATGCCGAAGGTCGGTGGCGGAGCCGGTTTCGGATGGCCCTCGGACGGCTTCGAACTGCGGCTCGCCGCCTGGTCCAAGGCCGGGTCGATCGCCTGCGTCCAGGCCGAGTACTTCGGCGGCAGCGGCACCCAGCGCGCCGCCGTCTGGGAGGACGGACGGGTGGTCCTCGGGCCGCTCGTCGGTGGGGAGTTCGAGCCGGCCCCCGAGGGCACCCCGATCTCCCGGGCGCTGCGCCGGCTCGGCGCGTCCGTCACCCCGGGGCGGGCGGACGAGTTCGACGCGGTCGGGCTGGCCGCGCACCGCAGCACCGGCGAAGCGACCGCCGTCGAGACCCTCCAGCAGCAGCTCGACACCCTGCGCGCCCAGGCACAGGCCCTGGCCGCCGCCCACCCCCGACCCGCCGCCGACTGACGCCACCCGCCGACGCGAACGGCCCCGCCCCCGAACCCGGGAGCGGGGCCGTGCCGTGGTCCGACCGGACCGACGTCATCGGTAGTTCACGTACTGCACCAGCGCCGCGCTGACCTGCGAGTTTACGGCGATCATGGCGCTGACCTGGGAAAGCTCTTGTCGGGAGTTTCACCGGTCAGTGCCGTTTCCGCCCGCATGTGCCCTGAATGTGCCCCGGCCTGCACCGGTTCAACGGTGGAGCACGGCCACTCGTCGGGGTGCTCCTCGTAGATCCGGGTGATTTTCGCGCGAAGACCTGTAACCACCTGCTCGCTCACCCCTGACCGGGCCAACTGCGAACCGCAGCCCCCGAGCGCCGAAGGGGGGCAAGTTCAGGAGAAGGACAGCGACAGATGACTCAGGAGGCGGACGGCTCGATCTCCCCCGCAAAGACGATGACCTGGTCGATGAGGCTCCGCCGCAGATGGACGACGTCCGTTCCCGCCAGGCGGGGGCCTCCATCCGGCGTGGTGAAGACCCACCGGTACCGGGCCCACTCGTCAGGCATGTCCACCTCTGAGCAGCGCACCATCGTGCCGGTCCCCGCCGGGTGGCGCCGGATGTCCAGCACGAACCGCTCGACCGCCGCGATTCCTTCGCTGCGGCCCAACGGCCCCCAGAAGACCACGTCTGAGGTCAGGGCCTGGGAGAGCAGGGCAGGCACATAGCTCTCGTCCGAGGCGTTGAACGCGGAGATGAACGTGTCGATCGCGGAGCGTGCGGTCTCTTCCTGCATGCCCCAGTAATACCAGCCTTTTCGCGTGCGCTCGTCCCGCGAGCCGCCTTCCGGTCACGGTGAACCGTCCCGGTCACAGCACTAGCCGTGGTGCTGGCCGACCGAGTGGACCGAGGCCCGCAACATCCGCCGCTTTGTCCACCCGGGGCATGCGTTCTTCGGCTGGAATCGCCCTCCACAAGACCAGACGTCGGCAGAATGTCGGGGTGGAGAATCGGATCACGGGTGGTGAGTTCCACGGACCGGTTGTTCAGGCCCGGACGATAGGCGAGTTGCACATCCACAACGGTCCGCCGCCAGCTGGCGATCTCGGACCTGATCGGCTGCCCCGGCGGGGCTGAGGCACTGCGCGAACTGGCGGCGGACGGCGCACTGCCGAAACTGGTTCGGTGGGCGGCGAGTCGTGCGGCTGCCCGGAAACGGTGAGGCACCAAGGGCACAGCGCTCGATGTCTCCAGCGCTGTGCCCTCGATGTGCCCTCCCGGGCCGAAGAACTAGCGTGTCCGCAGGTCAGCGGGGTCTGCTAGCGGTAGTTCACGAACTGGATCGCGAAGTCCAGGTCCTTGCCCTTGAGCAGGGCCTGGACGGTCTGGAGGTCGTCGCGGCTCTTCGAGCTGACGCGCAGCTCGTCGCCCTGGACCTGGGCCTTGACGCCCTTGGGGCCCTCGTCCCGGATGATCTTCGCGACCTTCTTGGCATCCTCCGTGGTGATGCCCTCCTTCACGTTCGCGAAGATCTTGTACTCCTTGCCGGACAGCTGCGGCTCGGCGGCGTCCAGGGCCTTCAGCGACAGGCCGCGCTTGACGAACTTCGTCTGCAGCACGTCGAGGATGGCCCGAACGCGCTCCTCGCCGTTGGCCTTCATCTCGATCTTCTCGCCGGAGCGGCTGATCTCGCCACCCACGCCCTTGAAGTCGAAACGGGTGGCGATCTCACGGGAGGTCTGGTTGATCGCGTTGTCGACCTCCTGCCACTCGACCTTCGAGACGATGTCGAAACTGGAGTCGGCCATGGGTGTTGGTCTCCTTGATGCTCTGGCTTCACTGGCACGGCCCGCCCCACCGGGCGTCCGCCGCCCCAGCCTATCCAGCGCCACCCCGGCCCCGCCCGTGACAGCGGCGCGACGCTTCTTGATCGTCGCGTGATCTATCGAGTGGCGGAGCACCCCCCGGGATCAGGTATGGTTTACCAAGTCGAACGGGGCGTCGCCCCGGGAAGCGGAAATCCTGGCTGGTTGCCCGAGCGGCCAAAGGGAGCAGACTGTAAATCTGTCGCGCAAGCTACGCAGGTTCGAACCCTGCACCAGCCACAGGATAGAAAACAGCCCCTGATCTGCGGAAACGCGGATCAGGGGCTGTTTCGTTTACCCGGACGCCGAGTGGCGCCAGTTATTGCACATTGCTTGCAATTACGCCGTGCAGGCAGCAGAGTGGGAGCTCGGGGGTGGGAGTCCTTCGACTGAGCTGATCGTCTTCCCAACCGGCGCCCGCCGGGACAACGGCTCGCCCACCCCCGCCAACCGCCCCTCCCGTCCCTCCCGCCGCGACGGCAGTCGCGTCAAGAGCGCGTCAAAGGCGCTCGTGGCGGCGTCAGGAACGCGTAGGGGCCAGGGGAGTGCCGGGCGCGCGGACCGCAGGATTCGGAGCAACTACCGACTGCGGAGGTCCGGTCCGATGTCCAGCGCCATCTCCACTCCGGCCGTGACGGCCGACGAACCGCCCGATACCGGCGCGGGTGACGAGCGCCACCGGCTCAGCGCGCTCGGCGGGCTGGCGGCGCTCTCGCTGGACGCCATGGCCTCGGTCGCGTACGGCCCCGAATCGATCGTGCTGGTGCTGGCCGCCGCCGGTTCGTACGGGCTGGGCTTCACCCTGCCGGTCACGGTGGCGATCGCCGTGCTGCTCGCGGTGCTGGTCGCCTCCTACCGGCAGGTGATCGCGGCCTACCCGGACGGCGGCGGCTCCTACGCGGTGGCCAAGGCGCACCTGGGCCGCCGGACGGCGCTGACGGCGGCCGCCTCGCTGGTGATCGACTACATCCTGAACGTCGCGGTCTCGGTGACCGCCGGCGTCGCCGCACTCACCTCCGCCGTCCCCGGCCTGTACGACGACCGGGTCTGGCTCTGCCTGGGCGTGCTCGCCCTGGTCACCACGGTGAACCTGCGCGGCATCGCCGAGTCGGCGCGCTGGTTCATGGTCCCGACCGCCGTCTTCGTCCTCGCCATCCTGACGATCATCGCGGTCGGCCTGTTCCGGGACGCCCCGGCCAGCACCGAGGCCGCAGCCGGCCACGCCTCCGTGCTCGCCGAGAACGCCACCGCGGTCGGCGCGCTGCTGCTGCTCAAGGCCTTCGCGGCCGGCTGCTCGGCGCTGACCGGCGTCGAGGCGGTGGCGAACGCCGTCCCCTCCTTCCGCACCCCGCGGGTGAAGCGGGCGCAGCACACCGAGGTCGCGCTCGGCGCCCTGCTCGGCGTGATGCTGATCGGCCTGGCCGTGCTGATCGGCCGCTTCCACCTCCAGCCGGTCGAGGGCGTCACCGTGCTCGCCCAGCTCGCCGACGCCTCGCTCGGCCACGGCGCCGGCTTCTACGTCGTCCAGTTCGCCACCGTGGTCCTGCTCGGCCTGGCCGCCAACACCTCCTTCGGCGGCCTGCCGGTGCTGATGGACCTGCTGGCCCGGGACAACCACCTCCCGCACGTGTTCGCGCTGCGCGCCGACCGCCAGGTGTACCGGTACGGCGTGCTGTTCCTCGCCGCGGTGTCGGCCGCGCTGCTGGTCGGCTCCGGGGGTGACGTCAACAGCCTGGTGCCGCTCTTCTCGATCGGCGTCTTCGTCGGCTTCACCATCTGCCAGGTCGGCATGGTCCGGCACTGGCTCCTGAACCGCCCGGCCGGGTGGCAGTGGAAGGCCGCACTGAACGGCTTCGGCGCGCTGCTGACGGGCGTCGCCACCCTCGTGGTGACCGGCACCAAGTTCACCGAGGGCGCCTGGGGCATCGTGGTGGCCCTGCCGCTGCTGGTGGTGCTGTTCGAGGCGATCCACCGCAGCTACGAGCGGATCGGCGAGCGCCTGGAGCTCGGCCGGGTGCCGGACGCGGTGACCCGCCAGCGCAGCCTGGTGGTGGTCCCGGTGACAGCGATCACCCGGCTCACCCGGGACGGCCTGTCGGCGGCGCTCTCGCTGGGCGACGAGGTGCTCGCGGTCACCGTGGTGCACGAGCCGGCCGACGCCGAGGCGCTGCGCCGGGACTGGGAGCTGTGGCAGCCGGGCGTGCCCCTGCTGGAGATACCGGAGGACCACCGGCGCCTCGGCCTGCCGATCGCCGAGTTCGTCAACAGGCTCGGCGAGGAGCACGCCTACGACCGGCTCACCGTGCTGATCCCCGAGGTCGAGCCTGCCCACTGGTGGCAGCGGGCGCTGCAGAACCGGCGCGGCGCCGTGATCGACCGCGCCCTGCGCCGGCACACCGACGCGGTGGTCTGCCGGCTGCGGATGCGGATGTGACCCGACTGCCCTGGCAGGTGCAATGAACGGGCCCCGGTGCGACTGCGTTTCGCACCGGGGCCTGATGTGTGTCCGGTGCCGGCCGGATCGCGACGGTCTCGGCCGGATCGCGGCGGTCTCGGCCCGATTACGACGGTCTCGGCCCGGTGAAGCGAGCGTCAAGGTCGCGTCAACGACCAGCTTTCACCCGTATGGAGGGCGTCAGGGCCCCCTAACGCGCCCTAGACGGCTGATTTGCTGCGTCTGCCGGTCGTCCGCCGGTGCCGCGCGAGGCCGTCCTGTCCGCTCGCGAGCACATCCTCTAGCCAGTCTGGTGGAGCCCATGTCCGATCTCATCTACGTCGGTGTCACGGTCGCCGTGTTCGCCGTCATCGCCCTGATCGCGCGGGGGGTGGAGAAGCTGTGAGTGCCGAGAACATCGCTGGTCTGGTCGTGGCCGTCGCGCTCGTCGGCTACCTCGTCGTGGCGCTGATCTTCCCGGAGAAGTTCTGACATGGGATCCACTCTCGCGGGCTGGATGCAGGCCCTCGCCCTGGTGGGCGCGCTGGCCCTGTGCTACCGCCCCCTTGGCGACTACATCGCCAAGTTCCTCACCACCGCCAAGCACCTCAGAGTCGAGCGCGGCGTCTACAAGCTGATCGGTGTGGACGGTGACGCCGATCAGCGTTGGCCGGTGTACCTGCGCTCGGTGCTGGCCTTCTCGGCCGTCTCGGTGCTCTTCCTGTACGGCCTGATCCGCCTCCAGACCTTCCTGCTGCTGAACCTGGGCGTTCCGCAGATGGACGGCCACCAGGCCTGGAACACCGCGATCTCGTTCGTCACCAACACCAACTGGCAGTCCTACAGCGGTGAGTCCGCGATGGGCCACCTGGTGCAGATGGCGGGCCTGGCGGTGCAGAACTTCGTCTCCGCGGCCGTCGGTATCGCCGTCGTCGCCGCGTTGATCCGGGGCTTCACCCGGAACAGGACGGATCGGGTCGGCAACTTCTGGGTGGACCTGGTCCGGATCACGCTGCGCCTGCTGCTTCCGGTCTCGATCGTGTTCGCGCTGGTCCTGGTGGCCAACGGCGTGATCCAGAACTTCCACGGTTTCCACGAGGTGGCCGGTCTCGCCGGTGACGCGCAGAAGATCCCGGGCGGGCCGGTGGCCTCGCAGGAGGTCATCAAGGAGCTGGGCACCAACGGTGGTGGTTTCTTCAACGCCAACTCGGCGCACCCGTTCGAGAACCCGACCGGGTTCACGAACTGGCTGGAGATCTTCCTGATCCTGGTGATCCCGTTCGCGCTGCCGCGTACCTTCGGCCGGATGGTCGGTGACAACCGTCAGGGCTACGCGATCGTCGCCGTGATGGGCCTGTTCTGGGTCGCCTCGGTGGCTCTGCTGACCTTCGCGGAGTCGCAGCACCACGGCACCGCCCTGCAGGCGGCCGGCGGCGCGATGGAGGGCAAGGAGCAGCGCTTCGGCATCGCTGCCTCCACGCTGTTCGCCGCCTCGACGACGCTGACCTCGACCGGTGCGGTGGACGCGTTCCACGATTCGTTCACGCCGTTCGGCGGTGGGATCACGATTTTCAACATGATGCTGGGTGAGATCGCGCCCGGCGGTGTGGGTTCCGGTCTGTACGGCATGCTGATCCTCGCCGTGGTCGCGGTGTTCGTGGCCGGTCTGATGGTCGGACGCACGCCCGAGTACCTGGGCAAGAAGCTCGGCGGTCGCGAGATGAAGTTCGCCTCGCTGTACATCCTCACCACCCCGACCATCGTGCTGGTCGGCACCGGTGTGGCGATGGCTCTGCCGGGTGAGCGGGCCGGGATGCTCAACAGCGGTGCGCACGGCTTCTCCGAGGTGCTGTACGCCTTCACCTCGGCCGCCAACAACAACGGCTCGGCGTTCGCGGGCATCACCGTCAACACCGACTGGTACGACACGGCGCTGGGCCTGTGCATGGTGTTCGGTCGTTTCCTGCCGATCGTCTTCGTTCTGGCGCTGGCGGGTTCGCTCGCGCAGCAGCAGCCGGTTCCGGCCACTCCGGGCACCCTGCCCACCCACAAGCCGCTGTTCGTGGGCCTGCTGTCGGGCGTCGTCCTGATCGTCGTCGGCCTCACCTACTTCCCGGCCCTGGCCCTCGGGCCGCTCGCGGAAGGTCTCTCCTGATGTCCACCCCTATGCTCAACCCCGCACCGGCCGACAAGGCCGAGCCCGCCGCGCCGCACAGAGTGGCGAGCGGTCTGCTCGATCCGAAGCTGATCGTCGCGTCCCTGCCGGACGCGGTGAAGAAGCTCGACCCCCGGGTGATGGTCAAGAACCCGGTGATGTTCGTGGTCGAGGTCGGCTCGGTGGTCACCACGATCTCCGCGATCGCCAGTCCGTCCGTGTTCGCCTGGGCCATCACCGTGTGGCTCTGGCTCACCACGATCTTCGCCAACCTGGCGGAGGCCGTGGCCGAGGGCCGCGGCAAGGCCCAGGCCGACACCCTGCGCAAGACCAAGACCGAGAGCGTCGCCCGCCGGCTCACCAACTGGCCCGCCAGTGACGCCGAGGAGGAGGTGCCGGGGACGGCCCTGCGGCTGGGCGACCACGTGGTGGTCGAGGCCGGGCAGATCATCCCCGGTGACGGCGACGTCGTCGAAGGCGTCGCGTCCGTGGACGAGTCGGCGATCACCGGTGAGTCCGCGCCGGTCATCCGCGAGTCCGGCGGCGACCGCTCCGCGGTGACGGGCGGCACCAAGGTGCTGTCCGACCGGATCGTGGTGAAGATCGCCTCGGAGCCCGGCAAGTCGTTCATCGACCGGATGATCGCCCTGGTCGAGGGCGCCGCCCGGCAGAAGACGCCGAACGAGATCGCGCTCAACATCCTGCTGGCCTCGCTGACCATCGTCTTCCTGGTCGCCGTGGTGACCCTGCAGCCGATGGCCACCTACGCGGGCGCCCCGCAGTCGATGATCGTCCTGGTCGCCCTGATCGTGGCGCTCATCCCGACCACCATCGGCGCGCTGCTGTCCGCGATCGGCATCGCGGGTATGGACCGCCTGGTCCAGCGCAACGTGCTGGCGATGTCCGGGCGCGCCGTCGAGGCCGCCGGCGACGTCAACACCCTGCTGCTCGACAAGACCGGCACCATCACCCTGGGCAACCGTCAGGCCGCCGAGTTCCTGTCGGTGAGTGGCGTCTCCACCGACGAGCTCGCCAGTGCCGCTCAGCTGTCCTCCCTCGCGGACGAGACCCCCGAGGGCCGCTCGATCGTGGTCCTGGCCAAGACCGAGTACGGTCTGCGAGCCCGCGCCCAGGGCGAGCTGACCCACGCGACCTGGGTCCCGTTCACCGCCCAGACCCGCATGTCGGGCGTCGACCTGGACGAGGCCGACGGGGTTCACCAGGTCCGCAAGGGCGCGGCGGCCGCGGTGTCCAACTGGGTCACTGCCAACGGCGGTCCGGTCACCGACGAGGTGTCGACGCTGGTCGACGGGATCTCGGCCGCGGGTGGCACGCCCCTCGTTGTCGCGACGAAGATCGGCGACGCTCCCGCCAAGGTCCTGGGGGTCATCCACCTCAAGGACGTGGTCAAGGAGGGCATGCGGGAGCGCTTCGACGAGCTGCGCCGGATGGGCATCAAGACCATCATGATCACGGGCGACAACCCGCTGACCGCCAAGGCGATCGCGGAGGAGGCCGGCGTGGACGACTTCCTCGCCGAGGCCACGCCCGAGGACAAGATGGCCCTGATCAAGAAGGAGCAGGAGGGCGGCAAGCTGGTCGCGATGACCGGCGACGGCACCAACGACGCCCCCGCCCTCGCCCAGGCCGACGTCGGCGTCGCGATGAACACCGGGACCATGGCGGCCAAGGAGGCCGGCAACATGGTCGACCTCGACTCCAACCCGACCAAGCTGATCGAGATCGTGGAGATCGGCAAGCAGCTGCTGATCACCCGCGGTGCGCTGACCACCTTCTCGATCGCCAACGACGTGGCCAAGTACTTCGCGATCATCCCCGCGATGTTCGCCGGGGTCTACCCGGGCCTGCGCCACCTCAACATCATGGGCCTGCACAGCCCCCAGTCCGCGATCACCTCGGCGATCATCTTCAACGCCCTGGTCATCATCGGCCTGATCCCGCTCGCCCTGCGCGGCGTGAAGTACCGCCCGTCCGACGCCAGTTCGCTGCTGCGCCGCAACATCGGGGTCTACGGCTTCGGCGGCCTGGTGGTGCCGTTCGTCGGCATCAAGCTGATCGACCTGATCGTCCAGTTCATCCCCGGCCTCAACTGACGCAGGGAAGGAGAGAACACCATGTCCAAGCCCCTGCCGACGACCGTCCGCACCCACTTCACCGCCCTGCGCGTGCTCCTGGTGCTGACCGTGATCCTCGGAATCGCCTACCCGCTGCTGGTCACCGGCATCTCGCAGGTCGCGTTCAGCGACAAGGCCAACGGCTCGATCGTGAAGTCCGACGGCAAGGCGGTCGGTTCCAGCCTGATCGGCCAGAACTTCAACCTGCCGAAGAAGAACCCGGACGACCCGAAGGAGGAGGCCCAGCCGGACCCGAAGTGGTTCCAGCCCCGGCCCTCCGCCAACAACTACGCCGGCGACAACTCGGGCGCCAGCAACCTGGGCCCGAACAGCGACGACCTGCTCAAGGCCGTCAACGACCGCCGCGCCGCCGTCGCCGCCTTCGACGGCGTCGACCCGGCGAGCGTCCCGGCCGACGCGCTGACCGCCTCCGGCTCCGGCCTCGACCCGCACATCTCGGTGGCCTACGCCAAGGAGCAGGTCAACCGGGTCGCCAAGGAGCGCAACCTGCCGGCGGAGACGGTGGCCAAGCTGGTCGACACGTACACCGAAGGCCGGTCCGCCGGCTTCCTCGGCCAGGAGGGCGTCAACGTCGTCCTCCTCAACAAGGCCATCAGCGAGCAGAAGTGACCGAGCAGTGACGTCCCACCACGTGCGTGGATGACCGGGCCGGCCCGGGCGAGGGAGGATGCCTCCCGCGCCCGGGTCGGCCGCCCCCGTATCCGCACGCGCACGCACCACCCGGCTGTCACCTCCCGATGATGGAAAGAGCAGTGCCCATGGCCCGCGACCTCACCCCCGGCTCCGGCATCCGCGGCGGCCGGCTGAGGGTGTACCTCGGCTCCGCCCCGGGGGTCGGCAAGACCTACCGGATGCTGGACGAGGCCCGGCGCAGACAGGAGCGCGGGGCCGATGTCGTGGTCGGGTACATCGAGTGCCACGGCCGCCGCCACACCGAGGCCATGACCGACGGTCTGGAGATCCTGCCCCGCGTCCACCGCTCCTACCGCGACGCCGAGTTCGAGGAGATGGACCTCGACGGGGTGCTCGCCCGCCGCCCGGCCGTCGTCCTGGTGGACGAACTGGCGCACACCAACATCCCCGGCGGCCGCAACGCCAAACGCTGGCAGGACGTCGAGGAGCTGCTCGCCGCCGGGATCGACGTCATCACCACCGTCAACATCCAGCACCTGGAATCGCTGAACGACGTCGTCCAGAAGATCACCGGCATCCCCCAGCGCGAGACCGTCCCGGACGAGGTGGTCCGTCGGGCCGACCAGCTCGAACTCGTCGACATGGCGCCGCAGGCGCTGCGCCGGCGCATGGCCCATGGCAACGTCTACAAGGCGGAGAAGGTGGACGCCGCGCTCTCCAACTACTTCCGGGTCGGCAACCTCACCGCCCTGCGGGAACTCGCCCTGCTCTGGGTGGCCGGGCGGGTGGACGAGGGCCTGCGCGACTACCGGGCCAGCCACAAGATCGACCGGGTCTGGGAGACCCGCGAGCGCGTCGTGGTCGCCCTCACCGGCGGCCCCGAGGGCGAGACCCTGATCAGACGGGCCGCCCGGATCGCCGTCGCCGCCGGCGGCGAGCTGCTGGCCGTCCACGTCTCCCGCAGCGACGGCCTGGCCGGCGCCTCCTCCGGCGCGCTCGCCCAGCAGCGGCAGCTGGTCGAGTCCCTCGGCGGCAGCTACCACGTGGTGGTCGGCGACGACATCCCCACCGCGCTGCTCGCCTTCGCCCGCGCCCACGACGCCACCCAGCTGGTGCTCGGCACCAGCCGCCGCGGCCGGATCAACCGCTTCCTCACCGGCCCCGGCACCGGGCAGACCACCGTGGACGCCTCCGAGGACATCGACGTCCACATGGTCACCCACGAGTTCACCGGCCGCGGCCGGCTGCCCTCGCTCGGCCGCCGCCACTCCCGGCGCCGCACCATCGCCGGCTACCTGGCCGGCCTCGTGCTGCCCTGGCTGCTCACCGCCGTGCTCTCCCAGGCGCACGACACCATCAACCTCACCACCGACGCCCTGATCTTCCAGCTCGGCGTGGTCATCGTCGCCCTGCTCGGCGGCGCCATGTCCGCCCTGCTGGCCGCCTTCATCGCCTCGGTGCTGCTGAACTACTACTTCATCCCGCCGGTGCACAGCCTCACCATCGGCGAGACCAACAACATCGTCGCCCTGGTGGTCTTCGCCGCCATCGCGCTCGCCGTCTCCACCGTGGTCGACCACGCGGGGCGGCTCACCACCCGGGCCGCCCGCGCCACCGCCGAGGCCGAGACTCTCTCCACCCTGGCCGGCAGCGTGCTGCGCGGCGCCGACGCGCTGCCCGCCCTGCTGGAGAAGTCCCGTACGGCCTTCGGCATGCAGGCCGTCGCGCTGCTCTCCCGCGCCGGCGGCGAGGTGCTCGCCCACAGCGAGGCCGAGCACCCGGACGACGGCGACGGGCAGCACGAGACCACCGAGGTCCCGGTGGGCGTCGACGCCCTGCTGGTCCTCACCGGCCGCCGGCTGCCCGCCGCCGACCAGCGGGTGCTCACCGCCTTCGCCGCCCACGTCGCCGCCGCGCTGGAGCGCGACCGGCTGGCCGTGGTCGCCGCCGAGGTCGAGCCGATCAAGGCCGCCGACCGGATGCGCACCGCCCTGCTCGCCGCCGTCAGCCACGACCTGCGCACCCCGCTCGCCGCCGCCCGCGCCTCGGTCGGCTCGCTGCGCAGCCCCGACATCGAGTTCTCGCCCGAGGACCAGGCCGAACTCCTCGCCACCGCCGACGAGTCACTGGTCAAGCTCACCCGCCTGGTCGACAACCTGCTCGATATGAGCCGCCTCCAGGCCGGCGCGCTCACCCTGCACCTCACCGAGACCCACCTGGACGAGATCCTGCCCAGGGCGCTCGACAGCCTCCCCGACCCGTACGCGCCGATCCAGCCGCTCGATCTGGACAGCGCCCCGCCGGTGCTCGCCGACCCGCCGCTGCTGGAACGCGTCCTCGCCAACGTGATCACCAACGCGCTGCGCCACAACGCCCCCGGCGCGCCCGTCCTGGTCACCGCCAGCCACCACGCCGACCAGGTCGAGATCCGGGTGATCGACCGCGGCCCGGGCATCGCCCCCGAGGACCGCGACCGGGTCTTCCTGCCCTTCCAGAGGCTCGGCGACACCGACAACACCACCGGCGTCGGCCTCGGGCTCGCCCTCTCCCGCGGCCTCGCCGAGGCGATGGGCGGCAGCCTGGAGGTCGAGGACACCCCCGGCGGCGGCACCACCATGCTGCTCACCCTGCCCGCCGCCACCGAGCCCGCCGCCACCGAGCCAGCCGCCCCCGGGGAGGAACCACCGTATGAGTGACCGAAGCGAGCGAACCATCGACAGGTGCGAGGTCCTGATCGTCGACGACGAACCGGCCCTGCTGCGCACCCTGCGGATCAACCTCAGCGCCCGCCAGTACGCCGTGCGCACCGCCGCCAGCGGCGGCGAGGCGCTCGACCGGGCCGCGCACTCCGTCCCGGACGCCGTCCTGCTCGACCTCGGCCTGCCCGACATCGACGGCATGGACGTGCTGCGCGGACTGCGCAGCCGCAGCGCGGTGCCGATCATCGTGCTCTCCGGACGGACCGACGCCGCCGACAAGATCGGCGCCCTGGACGCGGGCGCCGACGACTACCTCACCAAGCCGTTCCTGATGGACGAACTGCTGGCCCGGCTGCGCGCGGTGCTGCGCCGGCCGTTAGGCGAGGTCCCGCTGGGCCGGCCGGTGATCGGCGACCACACCGTCGACCTCGCGGCCACCACGGTGACCGGCCCGGGCGGCCCGGTGCGGCTCACCCCGACCGAGTGGCGGATCCTCAGCCTGCTGCTCGCCAACCCCGGCCGGCTGGTGCCCGGGCGGCAGATCCTGCGCGAGGTGTGGGGCCCGGCCCAGGAGGCGCGCGGCAACTACCTGCGGGTCTACCTCGCCGGGCTGCGCCGCAAGTTGGAGCGGGACCCGGCCCGCCCGCGCCATCTGGTCACCGAACCGGGGATCGGGTACCGCTACGTGCCCTGAGGGCGTCAACGAACCGTCAAGGGCGGCTCGGCGGGCGACAGGAGAGCGTCAAGGCCGGTCGGCGGGGGTGTTCCGTGGGCGTAGCGTCAGTGCTGGAACGAGCGGGCCCCGCTCCGTGTGGGGGAAGCCCGGGGCCGCTCTCCAGCCGCCGCCAAGGCGGCCAGCAGGTGGGGGAGGGGCGCGCGACGCACGTCGCGCGCCCCTTTGATTTCGCCGCTACGTGACGTCCCGGGTACGTGCCCTCCCCGGTACGGGCCTCAGCCGTCCGCGCCGTCGGACTGCCGGGGCAGCGCCAGCGCCACGGTGTCCGCGAACTCCCGCACCGCGCTGGTCCGGCTGACCACCCGGCCGCTGTGTACCACCAGTCGGCTGTGCCCGCCCGCGAGCGCCCCGGCCAGGCTGTCCCCGCGCACCGCCAGCAGCTCCGCCGGGAAGCCCGCGTCCACCCGGACCGGCGGGAGCCCGAGCGCCGCCCGGGCCTGGTTCGCCACCGCGTCGTACGCCGTGTCCGGGTCCAACTCCCCGCCCGCGGCGAGCAGATAGGCCGACTCCAGCGGATCGGCCCGGCCGACCGGGTTGGACGGGTCCCGCAGCGCGCCGCTGCCCGCCGCCAACGGCACCCTGGCCGAGGCCAACTCCCGTAGCAGGCCCGGCCGTAGACCGGTCACCCGGCCCTCCAGCCCGGTGCACCCGCCGTTCTGCGGCAGGCAGACCACCCGCACCCCGCTGGTCGCCAGCACGGTGGAGGCGCCCCGGGCCAGCGCCCCGCACGGCCCGAGCGACACCCGCGGCCGAAGTGGGGCCAACGCGCCGGCCAAGCGGGCCAGTTGGGCCGAGTCGGCGGCGGTGGTGTGCAGGTCCACCGGGCAGTCCGCCTCCCGGGCGGCCTCCAGCAGCAGCTGCACGTACCCGGCCGGGTCCGGGTCCAGCTCCGGGCAGCCGCCGGCCGCGGTGGCGCCGAGCTTGAGCGCCTCGCGCAGTTGCGCCCGCCCGTCCGCGCCGGCCCGGCCGGTGAGCAGCCGGGGCATCGCCACCGCCTGGAGCTCGGCGAGGCCCCGCAGCGCCTGCCGGGCGGTGAGCACCGCCTCCAGCCGGCGCAGCCCGTGCACGTCGCCGATCCGCACGTGGGTGCGCTGGGCGGTGGCGCCGTAGCCGAGCGAGGTGAGCGCGGCCTCGGTGACCCGGCGGGTGAGGTCGGTGGGGGTCTCCGGCGGCGGGGCGGGCAGAGCGGCGGAGAAGGCGGCGTCGTAGTGGGCGTGCGCCTCGGCGGGGGCCGGGAGCAGCAGGTAGCCCTTGAGGTCGATCCGGGCGCCGGTGGTGACGGTGGGCGCGCCGGGCAGGGCGGGCAGCGGGCCGAGGCTGCCGACGGTGCCGACGGCCTGGATCCGGTCGCCGCTGATCCGGACGTCCACCACCCGTCCGTCGGCGAGTCGGGCGTCGGTGAGCAGCAGGACCGGGCCGTGCCCGAGCGGGTTGGCCGCCGGGCCGGGCCCGGAGTGCGGCCCGTCGGCGGCTGCGCTGTCCATCGCCGGCTCCTTCTCGCGCTGCCCAGTGGGGACCGGTGGGGGACCGGTCGGGATCGACTCCGTGGGGATCGGCCGGTGTCCCGGTCAATGAGGGTCGAGCCTATGGCGCGCGGGGGCGGGGCGCCGGGAGGCGGGCAATAGTCGTATCGGGTCGGGGCGTACGGCTCGCGGGCCTGTCGAACGCCCTGCCCTGGATCGGTCGTCCGTCCACCTCGCCGACCTGCGGTCTTCGCCTCGGGATACGGATTTCACCTCTGGGCGCGGAACGTGTAATCTCTTCCTCGTTCGCCCCTATAGCTCAGTCGGTAGAGCGTCTCCATGGTAAGGAGAAGGTCTGCGGTTCGATTCCGCATGGGGGCTCTGGTGAGAAGCAGTCAGCTCAGGCTGTCCTGCGGATCACTGTGGCGGTGTAGCTCAGTTGGTAGAGCAAGCGGCTCATAATCGCTGTGTCACCGGTTCAAGTCCGGTCACCGCTACCCCGCGTAGTCGGTCGGGAGATCGCACTCCCGGTCGGCTACTCTTGTTGTGTTCTTATTCGTTGTCCAAGGAAGGCACTCCCGTGGCTGCCACCGACGTCCGCCCGAAGATCACGCTGGCCTGCGTGGAGTGCAAGGAGCGGAACTACATCACCAAGAAGAACCGGCGTAACGACCCGGACCGTCTTGAGATGAAGAAGCACTGCCCCCGCTGCAACTCGCACACCGCGCACCGCGAGACCCGCTGACCCTGTCGCAGGGCGTCGGGCCTGTGTGAACTCAGGTCTTCTACTCCGGGCCGCATCCCTCAACGGGGGTGTGGCCCGGAGTTTTTTCGTATCCACCCGCGTTTCGAGGAGCTGCCATGGCGCTCGACCCCTCCTTCATCGGGCGTAGCTACCCGCCCACCGAGCCGTACGAGGTCGGCCGGGAGAAGATCCGCGAGTTCGCGATCGCGATCGGGGACGCCAACCCGGCGTACACCGACGCGGAGGCGGCGAAGGCCTTCGGCCACCGGGACGTGATCGCCCCGCCGACCTTCCCGTTCGTGATCACCTACCGCGCGGCCGGCCAGGTGGTCGAGGACCCGGACCTGGGCCTGGACTACAGCCGGGTGGTGCACGGCGACCAGAAGTTCGTCTACACCCGCCCGGTGCAGGCCGGCGACCGGCTGACGGTCGCGATCACCATCGACAACATCAAGTCGCTGGCGGGCAACGACGTGCTCACCGTGCGCGGCGAGGTGGCGGACGAGAGCGGCGAGCACGTGGTGACGTCGATCATGACGCTGGTGGCCCGGGCCGCCGACGAGGCGGGGGAGTGAGCGGCATGACGGTCAACTACGACGAGGTCGAGGTCGGCACGGAGCTCCCGGCGCAGTCCTTCCCGGTGACCCGCGCCACGCTGGTGCAGTACGCGGGTGCCTCCGGCGACTTCAACCCGATCCACTGGAACGAGAAGTTCGCGCTGGAGGTCGGCCTGCCGGACGTCATCGCGCACGGCATGTTCACCATGGCCGAGGCGATCCGGGTGGTCACCGACTGGGCCGGCGACCCGGCCGCGGTGGTCGAGTACGGCGTCCGCTTCGTCCGTCCGGTGCCGGTGCCGAACGACGGGGTCGGCGCGGTGGTCGAGGTCTCCGCCAAGGTCGCCAAGAAGCTGGACGACCGCAAGGTGCAGGTCGACCTGCTGGCCACCACCGGCGGGCAGAAGGTGCTCGGGATGTCCAAGGCCGTCGTCCGGCTCACCTGAGCCGCGGCCCCTCCGCTGATCGGGCTGTCGCCGATCGGCCGCCCGGAGGCCCGCTCGGCGGGCCCTTGGGGCGGTTTCCGTCCTTGCGGAGGTCGCCGAGCCCGAGGGCGGGCAGGCTGAGGCCGCCGAGCCCGCCGAGGCCTGAGCACGGGCGGCTCCGGCCACGGGGGCGGCGGGTCGGCCGCCCCCGCACCCGTACGCTGGTGGGCGTGCTGGTAGAAAACGACGCCCCCCTCGCCCCGCTGACCACGCTCCGGCTCGGCGGCCCGGCCCGCCGCCTGGTGACCGCCCACACCGATGACGAGGTGATCGCCGCCGTCCGCGAGGCCGACGCGGCCGGCGAGCCGCTGCTGGTCCTGGGCGGCGGCTCCAACCTGGTGATCGGCGACGCCGGCTTCCCCGGCACGGTGCTGCGGATCGCCACCACCGGTTTCGCCCTGGACGGCGCGGTGCTGGAGCTGGCGGCCGGCGAGGTGTGGTCGGAGGCGGTCAGCCGTGCGGTGCGCGAGCACGGCCTGGCCGGCGTCGAGTTCCTGGCCGGCATCCCGGGCTCGGCCGGCGCGACCCCGGTGCAGAACGTCGGCGCGTACGGCCAGGAGGTGGCCCAGACGATCACCGAGGTGGTCGCGTACGACCGCGCCGACGACCGGGTGGTCACCCTGACGAACGCCGAGTGCGCGTTCTCCTACCGCCACAGCCGCTTCAAGGCGGAGCCGGACCGCTACGTGGTGCTGCGGGTGCGGTTCGCCCTGACGGACCACGCGGGCCTCTCCACCCCGGTCAAGTACGCCGAGGTGGCCAAGCACTTCGGCGTCGTGCAGGGCGAGCGGGTGCCGCTGGGGGAGGCGTACGAGGCGGTGCTGAAGCTGCGCTCCGGCAAGGGCATGGTGCTGGATCCGGCGGACCACGACACCTGGTCGGCCGGCTCCTTCTTCACCAACCCGGTGCTCACGGCCGCGCAGTACGAGTCCTTCCGCACCCGCCCGGGCGCCGAGAACGCCCCCGCCTACCCGGCCCCGGAGGGCTGCACCAAGACCTCGGCGGCCTGGCTGATCGACAAGGCGGGCTTCGGCAAGGGCTACGGCAGTGGCCCGGCGACCCTCTCCACCAAGCACACCCTGGCGCTCACCAACCGCGGCTCGGCCACCGCCGAGGACCTGCTGGCGCTGGCCCGGGAGATCCGGGACGGGGTCAGGGAGGTCTTCGGGGTGGAGCTCGTGAACGAGCCGGTGATGGTGGGCGTCAAGCTCTAAGCGGCGCTGCGCCCGTCCACCAGCCAGGCGTCGATGTCCGCCAGCAGTTCCTTGCGCACGGCCTCCGGCGCGCACGAGCCGCGCACCGACTGCCGTGCCAGCTCGGCGAGTTCGGCGTCGCTGAAGCCCAGCACACCGCGGACCAGGTCGTACTGGGCGGCGAGCCGGCTGCCGAACAGCAGCGGGTCGTCCGCGCCGAGCGCCAGCGGCACCCCGGCGTCGAACAGCTTGCGCAGCGGGACGTCCTCGGGGCGCTCGTAGACGCCGAGCGAGACGTTGGAGGACGGGCAGACCTCGCAGGTGACCTGGCGGTCCGCGAGCCGGGCCATCAGTCGCGGGTCCTCGGCGGCCCGCACGCCGTGGCCGATCCGGCCGGCGCCCAGGTCGTCCAGGCAGTCCCGGACGGACTCCGGCCCGGCCAGCTCACCGCCGTGCGGGGCGGCCAGCAGCCCGCCCTTGCGGGCGATCGCGAAGGCCCGGTCGAAGTCCCGGGCCAGGCCGCGGCGCTCGTCGTTGGAGAGGCCGAAACCGACCACGCCGTGGTCGGCGTACCGGACGGCGAGCCGGGCCAGTGTCCGGGCGTCCATCGGGGACTTCATCCGGTTGGCCGCGACCAGCACCCGGATGCCCACCCCGGTGGCCCCGGCGGCGTGCTCCACCGCGTCCAGGATCAGCTCCAGCGCGGGGATCAGCCCGCCCAGCCGGGGCGCGTAGGAGGTCGGGTCCACCTGGATCTCCAGCCAGCGGGAGCCGTCCCGCTTCTCGTCCTCGGCCGTCTCCAGGACCAGCCGGCGGATGTCCGACTCGTCCCGGAGCACCGAGCGGGCGGTGTCGTACAGACGCTGGAACCGGAACCAGCCGCGTTCGTCGGTGGCCCGCAGTCGGGGCGGTTCGCCGGAGCTGAGCGCCTCCGGCAGCCGGACGCCGTGCTTGTCGGCCAGCTCAAGCAGGGTGGCGGGCCGCATCGAGCCGGTGAAGTGCAGGTGCAGGTGGGCCTTCGGGAGGCCGCTGACGTCTCGCGGGTTCAACAGGCGTTCCATCCGCTGATACTGCCGTATGCGGCCCCCAAACGGGAACCGCCCCCTTTCCGTCCCCCGAAGGGGTGAAAGAGGGCGGTGTGCCGGGTGAATCCCGTATGTCGGATTGACGTCCGTGCCGGAACTACCTCGGGGTGCGTCTCAGTCGCGGGCCTCGCCGAGCAGCTTCTGGATCCGGCTGATGCCCTCGACCAGGTCCTCGTCGCCGAGCGCGTAGGAGAACCGCAGGTAGCCGGGGGTGCCGAAGGCCTCACCCGGGACGGCGGCGACCTCGACCTCGTCCAGGATCAGGCTTGCCAGCTCGCCGGAGGTCTGCGGGCGCCGGCCGCGGATCTCCTTGCCCAGCAGGCCCTTGACCGACGGGTAGGCGTAGAAGGCGCCCTCGGGCTCGGGGCAGACGACGCCCTCGATCTCGTTGAGCATCCGCACGATGGTCTTGCGGCGGCGGTCGAAGGCGGTGCGCATCTCGTGCACCGCGGACAGGTCGCCGGCGACGGCGGCGATCGCGGCGCGCTGCGAGACGTTGGAGACGTTCGAGGTGGCGTGCGACTGCAGGTTGGTCGCGGCCTTGATCACGTCCTGGGGGCCGATCACCCAGCCCACCCGCCAGCCGGTCATCGCGTAGGTCTTGGCGACACCGTTGACCACGATGCACTTGTCGGCCAGCTCGGGCAGCAGGGCCGGCAGCGAGGTGAACTCCGCGTCGCCGTAGACCAGGTGCTCGTAGATCTCGTCGGTGAGCACCCACAGGCCGTGCTCCAGCGCCCAGCGGCCGATCGCCTCGGCCTCGGCCCGGGTGTACACCGCGCCGGTCGGGTTGGACGGCGAAACGAAGAGCACCACCTTGGTGTTCTCGGTGCGGGCGGCCTCCAGCTGCTCGACCGAGACCTTGTAGCCGGTGGTCTCGTCGGCGACGACCTCCACCGGGACACCGCCGGCCAGCTGGATCGACTCCGGGTAGGTGGTCCAGTACGGGGCCGGGACGATGACCTCGTCGCCCGGGTCCAGGATCGCCGCGAAGGCCTCGTAGATCGCCTGCTTGCCGCCGTTGGTGACCAGCACCTGGGCCGCGTCCACCTGGTAGCCGGAGTCGCGCAGCGTCTTCGCGGCGATCGCGGCCTTCAGCTCGGGCAGGCCACCCGCCGGGGTGTAACGGTGGTTCTTCGGGTCGCGGCAGGCCTCGACGGCCGCCTCGACGATGTAGTCCGGCGTGGGGAAGTCGGGCTCGCCGGCACCGAAGCCGATCACCGGGCGGCCGGCGGCCTTGAGGGCCTTGGCCTTGGCGTCCACGGCGAGGGTCGCGGACTCG
The DNA here is from genome assembly GCF_055560875.1 of Kitasatospora sp. NPDC023118. NCBI lineage: Bacteria > Bacillati > Actinomycetota > Actinomycetes > Kitasatosporales > Streptomycetaceae > Kitasatospora > Kitasatospora sp. NPDC023118. The sequence continues at coordinate 244,412 of NZ_JBVHHW010000002.1, read as the reverse complement.
GCGATCGCGCCGATCCGGGCGGAGACCCGGCGGTCGGCGGGGCGGATGGACTGGTCGGGCTGCGGGGTGGAAGCGCTCATGCCTGCATCGTCGCAGAACCGGGACGGACCGGGCATCGCGGTTCCAGTATCCGTACGGCTCCGTCCGCATCGCGGCTCCCGCCGATCCGCCGGTGATCGCCGCGCCGGGCCGGACATCTGCCGGGCGGCCGGTGGCCTCGGAAGAAGAGGTTCGACCAAACACCCCTCGACCACGTACACTCGCTCCTCGACGGCCCACCGAAAAAGACCGGAGCTTTCACCGCCTGTGCAGACAGCGGGGGGAGATGCGGTAGGTTGGTCGCCACCAGGAGCCGCGAGGCTCCGTAGGGCAATAGCTCAATTGGTAGAGCACCGGTCTCCAAAACCGGCGGTTGGGGGTTCGAGTCCCTCTTGCCCTGCTGCTCGATCCGTTATCAGCCCGTTCGCTCCACAGAGCGAGCGGGCTTGATGCGGAGAGGGCACCGATCAGCACCGCTTAAGCCGACCGCTCGTGCCTCAAACGGGTACGTAGGTGATGTTCGGCCGGACCCGGATTCAGGTGAGGACGAGTGACGGAGACCACGGGCTCCACCGCAACGCCTGAGAGCGGCAACCCCGAGGGGGCCGACGGCGCTGCCGAGACCACGTCTGCCGAGGGCGACAAGAAGTCCGGCAAGAAGAAGTCCGGCAAGCGGGCCAAGAAGGGCCTGTTCGCGCGGATGGGCCTGTTCTACCGGCAGATCATCGCCGAGCTGCGCAAGGTCGTTTGGCCCTCCCGGAACGAGCTCACCAACTACACCGCGGTGGTGGTGACCTTCGTCGTGGTCGTGATGGCCTTCGTCGCCGGCCTGGACTACGGCTTCTCCAAGCTGAGCCTTCTGGTCTTCGGCTGACCGGCCGTCTCACCTTCGGAACCACCTCCCGACCCGGGCCGAATTCTCGGCCCGGGTCGAGCTGTCGGCGGCGGACGTACGCGCGCGTACCGTGGACTCGGTACTGTTGAAGTCTCCGAGACCTCTCCTGGCGCCCGCGCGAGCGGCGGCGCGCCGGTCCGGTTTCGGAGCGCGCCACCTTCACCATCTCCAGGAAAGAAGCAGCCACCGTGTCTGAGTCCCCCCTGTACGACGCCGACGAGACCGTCCGCGAGGCGGATGTCGCCGCCGAGCTGGACGCGGCCGAGCTGGCTGACGACGTCGAGACCGCCGAGCAGATCGTGGACGCCTCGGACAGCGACGAGGACGAGGTCGAGGCGTACGACGAGGCCGAGGCCGGCGAGCCCGCCGAGGAGGCCGCGCTGCACGTGGAGGGCGACGAGGAGCTCGCCGCTGACGAGGACGTCGTCGAGGAGTCCGTCGAGGACGCCGTCGAGGTCGACCCGGTCGCCAAGTTCCGCGAGGACCTGCGCTTCATGCCGGGCGAGTGGTACGTGATCCACACCTACGCCGGTTACGAGAACCGGGTGAAGCAGAACCTGGAGCAGCGCGCCGTCTCGCTGAACGTCGAGGAGTACATCTTCCAGGCCGAGGTGCCGCAGGAGGAGGTCGTCCAGATCAAGAACGGCGACCGCAAGACCATCCGCCAGAACAAGCTCCCCGGCTACGTCCTGGTGCGCATGGACCTCACCCCCGAGTCCTGGGGCGTCGTGCGCAACACCCCCGGCGTCACCGGCTTCGTCGGCAACGCCTACGACCCGTACCCGCTGACCCTGGACGAGGTCGTCAAGATGCTCGCCCCGGACGTCGAGCGCCAGGCCGCCAAGGAGGCCGGCAAGCCCTCGCCGGTCAAGCCGACCGAGATCCAGGTGCTGGACTTCGAGGTCGGCGACTCGGTCACCGTCACCGACGGCCCGTTCGCGACCCTGCAGGCGACCATCAACGAGATCAACCCCGACTCGAAGAAGGTCAAGGGCCTGGTCGAGATCTTCGGCCGGGAGACCCCGGTCGAGCTCTCCTTCGACCAGATCCAGAAGAACTAGTCATACGGTCTTCGGATCCGGGGCGGGGCCGAGGGCCCTGCCCCGGATTTCGTTTTGGTCCAGCGGCGCGGACGCGTTAGCCTGGTCCGATGTGTGTGCTGGCGGCCGGGTGTCGCCCCGGTTCCGCACGCACCAGCAATCACCTCTCGGAAGGACCCGGAGAGACATGCCTCCCAAGAAGAAGAAGATCACGGGGCTTATCAAGCTCCAGATCAACGCCGGTGCCGCCAACCCGGCGCCGCCGGTCGGCCCCGCGCTGGGCCAGCACGGCGTCAACATCATGGAGTTCTGCAAGGCCTACAACGCCGCGACCGAGTCGCAGCGCGGCATGATCGTGCCGGTGGAGATCACGGTCTACGAGGACCGTTCCTTCACCTTCATCACGAAGACGCCGCCGGCCGCGCGCCTCATCCTGAAGGCCGCCGGTATCGACAAGGGCTCCAGCGAGCCGCACAAGACCAAGGTCGCCAAGCTCACCAGCGCCCAGGTCCGCGAGATCGCCACCACCAAGATGCCCGACCTGAACGCCAACGACCTGGACGCGGCGGAGAAGATCATCGCCGGCACCGCCCGGTCGATGGGCATCACCGTCGAGGGCTGATCCCCGTCCCGCCAGGGGCTGGTGTCACAGTCTCGTCCTCTGTGGTAGGGCCTGCGCAGGCCCGAGACACCACAACTCCAATCACCATTCAGGAGCAGCAGTGAAGCGCAGCAAGGCTCTGAAGGCCGCGGACGCCAAGGTCGACCGCGAGCGCCTTTACGCCCCCCTCGAGGCCGTCCGCCTCGCCAAGGCGACCAGCACCACCAAGTTCGACGGCACCGTCGAGGTCGCCATGCGTCTGGGCGTCGACCCGCGCAAGGCCGACCAGATGGTCCGCAGCACCGTGATCCTCCCGCACGGCACCGGTAAGACCGCTCGGGTCCTGGTCTTCGCGACCGGCGAGCGTGCCGAGGCCGCGCGTGCTGCGGGTGCCGACATCGTCGGTGCCGATGAGCTGATCGACGAGGTCGCGAAGGGCAAGCTGGACTTCGACGCCGTCGTCGCCACCCCGGACCTCATGGGCAAGGTCGGCCGCCTGGGCCGCGTGCTCGGTCCCCGTGGTCTGATGCCGAACCCGAAGACCGGCACCGTGACCCCGGACGTCGCCAAGGCTGTCAACGACATCAAGGGCGGCAAGATCGAGTTCCGCGTCGACAAGCACTCGAACCTGCACTTCATCATCGGTAAGGCCTCCTTCACCGACGAGCAGCTGGTCGAGAACTACGCCGCCGCGCTGGACGAGGTGCTCCGCGCCAAGCCGTCCGCCGCCAAGGGCCGCTACATCAAGAAGACCGCGTTCTCGACCACCATGGGCCCCGGCATCCAGGTGGACCCGAACCGCACCCGCAACCTCCTCGTCGAGGAGGACCCGGCCGCGGTCTGAGCCCCAGTGCTCTAGAGCAGTCCGTACGGCGGGCCCGTACCCCCTTCACCGGGGGTGCGGGCCCGCCGTCGTTCGTCGGTGCGGAAGGGGCGCCGGGAGGGCCGCTGGAAGGGCCGCTGGAAGGGTCACCGAAACGGTTGCCGGATCGGGACACGGGCGGATGGGAACGTGTGCCCGAAGCGTCGTACGCTCTGCCGGTCAGATCATGTGGAGAACCTGTGACCGCAGGAGTGTGCCGTGCCGCCCGCCCTTCGCCCCGCCGCGCTCGCGGCGGCCCTGCTGCTGCTCGGCGCCGTCACCGGCTGCAGCGTCCTGGCCGCCCCCGGCACCCGCGTTCCCGGTGAGCCGGCGCCGGTGCCGCCCAAGCAGGTGGTGCTCACGGCCGCCCAGGCGCTGGACGACACCGGTGGCGCCCGGATCGACGTGGTGCGGGAGAGCGCGTCCGGCAAGCGCACCGCGAGCGGCACGCTGGCCTGGGGCGACCGGGACGAGGCCGCGCTGACCGTCTCCGACGAACTGGGCACCGGGCAGCTGACCCTCCGGGACGGCGCCGTCGACCTCACCTACCAGGGCGGCGTGGCCAAGCACGCGGACCGCGCCACCGCCGAGTCGCTCGACCCGAAGGCCGGGGCCGACCCGGACGGCTACGCGGGCGGCTGGACCACCGACCTGGTCACCAACCCGGGCAGCCGGGCGTACGCGATGGCCCAGACCGACCGGCTCGGCTCGCTCGGCGGCGAGCAGCTCGCCGGACTGACCGTCGCGCACTACCAGGGCTCGGCGCCGGTGGCCGACTACTTCGGCGCGGACCGGGAGCTGAGCCCGCAGCAGCTCGCAGTGGTGGTCGACTGGTACCGCCGGCAAGGGGTGACGGAGATCGGCTACGACGTCTGGATCGGTCCCGGCCAGCGGTTGTTGAGGTTGCGTGAGACGGCCCGGGGGAGCGCCGGAACCACGGTGACCACGACGGACGTCTCAGCCTCCGGCACGGGGGACACGACAGCCGCCGCAACCGGGTGACGGGAGGGGGATATCCGGTGCGGAAGGGATCCGGCGATCCGTTAGAGTCCGCGTGAGAAGAAGCTGAGGATCGGCTCTTCCGAAGAACCTACGGGGGTACCTCCATGCGCGCTGTGCGCCTCGCCTCGACCGTCGCGACCGCCGCCGTTCTGCTGGCCGCCCTCACCGCCTGCGGCAGCAAGGGCGGCAGCGACGCCAAGAGCGCCGACGCCAAGGACCCGGGCTCGCTCGCGGCCGCGCTGACCGGGGACCCGAAGGCCGCGCTGGCCGCCTCCGCCCTGGTGATGCAGAAGGCCGGCAACGGCAAGGTCGCCATGACCTCCGCGGACACCTCCAACCCCGGTGGCGGCGGCACCGCCGACTGGAAGGACCCGGGCAAGGTGGCCGCGGACGTGGCCATGGACATGTCGGGAAAGAAGCTCAAGGTCCGGGTGGTCGGGACGGACGCCTACGTCGGCGGCGACGACACCAGCGGCCCGGCCCTGGGCGGCAAGCACTGGGTCAAGGTGCCCGCCTCGGAGGAGATGGGCGGTGCCTTCCTGGTGATGGGCCAGATGATGAACCCGGTCGCCCAGCTCACCGTCGCCGCCCAGAGCGGCAAGCTGACCAAGGTCGGCCAGGAGACCGTGGACGGCGTCCAGACCACCCACCTGCGGGCGGTCGAGGACACCTCGGTCCTGGTGGCCGGGATGACCACGCTCACGGCGGACCAGCGCCAGTCCGTCCAGAAGAAGCTGGAGGAGGACGGCAAGACCCTCACCATCGACTTCTGGCTGAACGGCAAGCAGGAGCTCGTCAAGTACCAGGAGTACGGCGACACGAACGGCGAGTCGCAGGCCGTCACCGTCAAGTACTCCGACCTGGGCAAGGGCGACAGGATCGAGGCGCCCGCCGCCGGCGACCTCGGCTCCCAGGCCGACCTGCTCAAGCTGTTCGGCTGAGCCGGTCCCGCACCCGCTCGATCCGCACCGACCACCGGCTATCGCCTCCGGGCGCACCGCGCGCCCGGAGGTTCTCAAGGGGGGAACCAATGGCTGGAACCCGCAAGACCGCCGTCGCCGTCGTCCTCGCCGCCCTGGCGCTGACCGCGACCGCCTGCAACAACAACGACGACAGCAAGAACGCCGCCTCGGCGGCCCCGGCCGCGCCGAGCTCGGCCGCCGCCGCGGCCACCCCGTCCGCCGCCACCACCCCGACCAAGGTGAGCCCGGCGGTCTACCTGGAGCAGGTCACCCAGAAGACCAGCGCCGCCAAGTCGGCCAAGGTCAACGAGACGATCACGATCGGTTCGGTCGCCATGAAGGGCACCGGCGCGATCGCCTGGGCCGACGGCCTCCAGGGTGAGCTCACGATGGACATGTCCGGCTCGCCGGTGGGCAAGGTCATCGCGAACATCACCGGCAGCGAGTCCGCGCCGTACCGTTTCACCAAGGACGGCATGTTCATGAAGATCGGTGGCCAGGCCGTCGACGCCCTGGGCGGCAAGCACTGGATGCACTACAGCCAGGCCGACCAGGCCAAGGCCACCGGCGGTGCGTCCAACCAGCTCAAGGACGCGGACCCGGTCGAGGGCGTGCGCACGCTGATCGCCACCGGCAAGGTGACCGAGGTCGGCCAGGAGACCGTGGCCGGCAAGGACACCACCCACTACACCGGCGTGCTCAACTCCAACGACATCGCCGCGGCGGCCGGCAAGGGCATGACCCAGGACCAGCTCGACCAGCTCAAGGAGAAGCTGGCCACCGCCGGCATCACCCAGGAGACGATCGACGTCTGGGTCGACGCCGACCAGCTCGTCGTCCAGCGCACCGAGACGGGGGACACCAAGGCCGGCGCCTTCAAGGCCGCCGTCCTCTACACGGACTACGGCGTGGCGGTCACCACCACCTCGCCCGACCCGTCCGACACCGTGGAGGCCTCCGAGCTGCAGAAGCTCGCGGGCGGCAACAGCTGACCACGGTCGGCAGCGGGAGGGCCCGGACGGACCGCCGAGGTTCTGTCCGGGCCGACCGGGTCACCGACCCCGGGCGCGTCCGGCGCCCGGGGTCTTTCTGCGCGGGCCGACGCGTCCGCCCGCCGTACGGCGCCCCGGGCTCCGTCCCGGTGCGCGATTCGTCCGACCCGGTGGCGCGGCCCGACCCGGTGAAGCGCAACGAGGGGGCCGCCACCGGCTGACCCCGGTCCGGATGGCAAGGTGGCCCGGGTGAGAGAGGAACGGACGATGGCGGCACGGCAGCGGTTGGCGGCCCTGGCCGCGGTCGCCGTGCTCGCGAGCGGGCTGACCGGCTGCGGCGGGGGCGACGACGCCGCCGACACGCCGTCCGGCAGTCCGACGTCCGCCAGTGGCCCGTCGACCAGCGCGGCCCCGACCGGTCCGGCCAAGCCGACCGACCGGTCGCCGCACGGCGTGCTGCTCTCCGCCGAGCTGGCCGCGCAGACCGCCCGCCGGGCCAAGGTCAGCTACCGGCTGGGCGCCGACGCCGGCTCCGGCCCGCTGTTCTGGGCGCCCAAGACGGCGCTGCAGATCAAGCGCTCCACCCCGGCCGAAGCCGAGCAGCTGATCGTCGTGGACACCGTCGCCTACCAGGGCGGCGACGCCGCGACCGCGGCCCGCAACGGAGGCAAGCACTGGGAGCGCTTCTCCGTCCCGCCCGGGCCGGACGGTCACAAGGAGGTCCCGTACGCGGGGCTGGTCGACCTGCTGAACCCGGTCGAGGCGCTGGCCGCGGCCACCGCGGACGGGGTGGACCCGACCTTCGTCGGCGAGGAGAAGTACGAGGACTCGACCGTCGAGCACTACCGGGTGACCACCACCGCCGAGAAGTACGCGGCCGCCCAGACCCAGCTGAGCCAGGCCCGCCGGGACGGCCTGCGGGCGGCCCTGGCGCCCGGCGGCTCGCTCTCGCTCACCGTGGACCTCTGGCTCAACGACAAGGACCAGCTGGTCCGGCTGCAGCGCACCGGCAACGGGGACAGCGGCCGGGCGGACGATTCGGTGCTCTACTCGGACTTCGCCGGGCCGCTGCTCTCGGCCCAGGCCCCGGCCGAGACGGACACCGTGGACACCGGGGTCCGGACGATCTCCCCGCTGGCCCGCTGAGCCGGCCCCGGGCCTTCACCCGTCCGAGGGCGATTTGCGCCGCACGAACGGTCCGGTTACTGTTGCCGAAGCCAAAGACCGCTGGTTGTCGCCGAGCGCCCGTGAGGGAGCCGGTGGCCGAAGGATCTGCGCTTAGCGCAGGCAGCCCGCGCAGGTGTGTCTGGAGCTTCGATTTCCGGGTCCGCGTTCGCGTGGCCGCCCGTTGAGGTCGTTTCGAGCCCCGTGCGCCTGCGCACCGGGGCTCATTGCATTTCTGCAAGAGCTTTCCTTCCGTCCGGTCGGTTCGAGGTGTGAATGGTCGACTTTCGCGGTCGGCCGGACTTCGACATCACGGAAGGAGGCGTAAGCCTATGGCCAGGCCCGACAAGGCTGCTGCCGTTGCCGAGATCACGGACAAGTTCCGTGGCTCCTCCGCGGCGCTGCTGACCGAGTACCGCGGTCTCTCGGTGAAGCAGGTCAAGACCCTGCGTCGCTCGCTCGGCGACAACGCCGAGTACGCCGTGGTGAAGAACACGCTGACCAAGATCGCGGCCAATGAGGCCGGGATCTCCGAGCTGGACGACCTGTTCAACGGTCCGACGGCTGTCGCCTTCGTCACCGGTGACCCGGTGGAGTCGGCGAAGGCTCTGCGTGACTTCGCCAAGGAGAACCCCGCTCTCATCATCAAGGGCGGTGTCCTTGACGGCAAGGCGCTGTCCGCCGATGAGATCAAGAAGCTCGCGGACCTCGAGTCCCGCGAGGTGCTGCTCGCCAAGCTGGCGGGTGCCCTGAAGGCCAAGCAGTCCCAGGCTGCCGCGCTCTTCCAGGCCCTGCCGTCGAAGCTCGTCCGCACCGTGGACGCGCTGCGCGACAAGGTCGAGCAGGGCGGTGCCGGTACGCCGGCTCCCGCCGCCGAGGACGAGGCCGCGGAGTAATTCCGCAGGCTCACGCCTCGCTGCGGGCCCGTACGCCCGCCAACCCGTACATCCGGCACCACCTGCCGATTTAGTGGAAGGACGCCAATCATGGCGAAGCTGTCCCAGGACGAGCTGCTCGCGCAGTTCGAGGAGCTCACCCTCATCGAGCTCGCTGCCTTCGTGAAGGCCTTCGAGGAGAAGTTCGACGTCACCGCCGCCGCCCCGGTCGCCGTGGCCGCCGCCGGCGTTGCCGGCCCGGCCGCCGAGGCCGTCGAGGAGCAGGACGAGTTCGACGTCATCCTCGAGTCCGCCGGCGACAAGAAGATCCAGGTCATCAAGGAGGTGCGCACCCTGACCTCCCTCGGCCTGAAGGAGGCCAAGGACCTCGTTGACACCGCTGGTGCCAAGGTCCTGGAGAAGGTTGCCAAGGACGTTGCCGAGAAGGCCAAGGCCGCCCTTGAGGGTGCCGGCGCCAAGGTCACCGTCAAGTGACTTCTCGCCCCCTCTGAGGGGGCCTGAGGCCGGGCCGATCACCCTTGCGGGTGGTCGGCCCGGCCTTTTCGCGTCTCCGGAGGCCGTCTCGAACCACCGGTGTGGCCGAACGCTCACTCGGCACTGTCGGCGCCGAGGAGTATGGTGATCACCGTCATCGACGGTGGCCCCCACCACGGCTTCTGTAACGCCGGAGGGCTTCGGGCCGATGGACGGGTCGAGGTCCGCACCGCCGGCGGGCCCTTGACGAACCCGGCGCGGCGCGCGATTCTCAAGGCGCGAGTCCGCCCGGTTGGTTTGCGGCTGGATGCATAACCAGTGGCTCCGGCGGGAAATGACTCCACGTGAGTTAGAGCAGTACCCGGTGGGCGCCCGCGCCCGCCGGCTACCGGGAGGAGTCTCCGATTCGGTCTCCGAATCAGAGCTGGACAGCAGTGTGGCCTTTGGCTACACTGTCCCTTTGCGCTGCCTGTTAGCTTCTCCGTGACTCGTCGCCCGGAGTTTGCGTTGCCCTGAAGGGGTCTGGCATCGCCTCCGCAAAGCGGCTCTGACCTGGGGTTTCGACTCCGGCAGAGGCCAGTGGCGGGAGGCGGTACCTAGGCTCAAGCAGGCCCGGCTGGTACGCGCGTAGTGAGCTCCGAGCCCTCGGAAGGACCCCCCTCTTGGCCGCGCCGCGCAACGCCTCGAACAATTCCGCCGCATCCACCGCCCCGCTCCGCGTCTCCTTCGCGAAGATCAAGGAGCCCCTCGAGGTCCCGAACCTCCTGGCCCTGCAGACCGAGAGCTTTGACTGGCTGCTCGGCAACGCGGCCTGGAAGACCCGGGTCGAGGAGGCGCTGGAGTCCGGTCAGGACGTCCCCACCAAGTCCGGTCTGGAGGAGATCTTCGAGGAGATCTCCCCGATCGAGGACTTCAGCGGGTCGATGTCCCTGACCTTCCGCGACCACCGTTTCGAGCCGCCGAAGAACTCCATTGACGAGTGCAAGGACCGCGACTTCACGTACGCGGCTCCGCTCTTCGTCACGGCCGAGTTCACCAACAACGAGACCGGTGAGATCAAGTCTCAGACGGTCTTCATGGGCGATTTCCCGCTCATGACCCACAAGGGCACGTTCGTGATCAACGGCACCGAGCGTGTCGTCGTGTCGCAGCTGGTCCGCTCCCCGGGTGTGTACTTCGACTCCACCCTGGACAAGGTGTCCGACAAGGACATCTACTCCTGCAAGGTCATCCCCTCGCGTGGTGCCTGGCTGGAGATGGAGATCGACAAGCGCGACATGGTCGGCGTCCGCATCGACCGCAAGCGCAAGCAGTCCGTCACCGTGCTGCTCAAGGCTCTCGGCTGGACCAACGAGATGATTCTCGAGGAGTTCGGCGAGTACGAGTCGATGCGCAACACCCTGGAGAAGGACCACACCCAGGGCCAGGACGACGCGCTGCTGGACATCTACCGCAAGCTGCGTCCGGGCGAGCCGCCGACGCGCGAGGCCGCGCAGACGCTTCTGGAGAACCTGTACTTCAACCCGAAGCGTTACGACCTGGCGAAGGTCGGCCGGTACAAGCTCAACCGCAAGCTGGGCAACGCCGAGTCGCTGGACTCCGGCGTGCTCACCGAGCCCGACATCATCGGTGCGATCAAGTACCTGGTGAAGCTGCACGCCGGTGAGACCGAGTGGCGCGACGAGACCGGCCGCGACATCGTGGTTGAGGTCGACGACATCGACCACTTCGGCAACCGCCGCCTGCGCAACGTCGGCGAGCTCATCCAGAACCAGGTCCGTACGGGTCTCGCCCGCATGGAGCGCGTCGTGCGCGAGCGCATGACCACCCAGGACGTCGAGGCGATCACGCCGCAGACCCTGATCAACATCCGGCCGGTCGTCGCCTCCATCAAGGAGTTCTTCGGCACCAGCCAGCTGTCGCAGTTCATGGACCAGACGAACCCGCTGTCGGGCCTGACCCACAAGCGTCGTCTGTCCGCCCTCGGCCCCGGTGGTCTCTCCCGTGAGCGCGCCGGCTTCGAGGTCCGTGACGTGCACCCCTCGCACTACGGCCGCATGTGTCCGATCGAGACCCCGGAAGGCCCGAACATCGGTCTGATCGGGTCGCTGGCCTCGTACGGCCGGGTCAACGCCTTCGGCTTCATCGAGACCCCGTACCGCAAGGTCGACGAGACCGGCCTCGTGACGGACCAGGTGGACTACCTGACCGCCGACGAGGAGGACCGCTACGTCATCGCCCAGGCGAACGCTCCGCTGACCGCGGACAACCACTTCGCCGAGCCGCGCGTCCTGGTCCGCCGCCGTGGCGGCGAGATCGACTACGTGCCGGGCTCCGAGGTCGACTACATGGACGTCTCGCCGCGCCAGATGGTGTCGGTCGCGACCGCCATGATCCCCTTCCTCGAGCACGACGACGCCAACCGCGCGCTCATGGGCTCGAACATGATGCGCCAGGCGGTGCCGCTGCTGAAGAGCGAGGCCCCGCTGGTCGGTACCGGCATGGAGTACCGCTGTGCCGTCGACGCCGCCGACGTGATCACCGCCGAGAAGGCCGGTGTGGTCCAGGAGGTCTCGGCCGACTACGTCACCGTGGCCAACGACGACGGCACGTACACCACGTACCGCGCCGCCAAGTTCACCCGCTCCAACCAGGGCACCTCCTTCAACCAGAAGGTGCTCGTGGACGAGGGTGCCCGGGTCGAGTCCGGCCAGGTGCTGGCCGACGGCCCCTGCACCGACGCGGGCGAGATGGCTCTCGGCAAGAACCTGCTCGTGGCGTTCATGTCGTGGGAGGGCCACAACTACGAGGACGCGATCATCCTGTCGCAGCGCCTCGTGCAGGACGACGTCCTCTCCTCGATCCACATCGAGGAGCACGAGGTCGACGCCCGTGACACCAAGCTCGGCCCCGAGGAGATCACCCGGGACATCCCGAACGTCTCCGAGGAGGTCCTCGCCGACCTCGACGAGCGCGGCATCATCCGGATCGGCGCCGACGTCGTCACCGGTGACATCCTCGTCGGCAAGGTCACCCCGAAGGGTGAGACCGAGCTGACCCCCGAGGAGCGCCTGCTCCGCGCGATCTTCGGCGAGAAGGCCCGTGAGGTCCGCGACACCTCGCTGAAGGTCCCGCACGGTGAGTCGGGCAAGGTCATCGGCGTCCGCGTCTTCGACCGCGAGGAGGGCGACGAGCTTCCCCCGGGCGTGAACCAGCTGGTCCGCGTCTACGTGGCCCAGAAGCGCAAGATCACCAACGGTGACAAGCTCGCCGGCCGCCACGGCAACAAGGGTGTCATCTCCAAGATCCTCCCGGTCGAGGACATGCCCTTCCTCGAGGACGGCACCCCGGTCGACATCATCCTCAACCCGCTGGGTGTCCCGTCCCGAATGAACCCGGGACAGGTCCTGGAGATCCACCTCGGGTGGCTCGCCAAGCAGGGCTGGGACGTCTCCGGTCTCGCCGACGAGTGGGCCAAGCGCCTGCAGGCGATCGGTGCCGACCAGGTCGTGGGTGGCACCAACCTCGCCACCCCCGTCTTCGACGGCGCCCGCGAGGACGAGATCACCGGCCTGCTGGACAACACCACCCTCACCCGTGACGGTGAGCGCCTGGTGAACTCCACCGGCAAGGCCCGTCTGTTCGACGGCCGCTCCGGCGAGCCGTTCCCGATGCCGATCTCGGTCGGCTACATGTACATCCTCAAGCTGCACCACCTGGTCGACGACAAGCTGCACGCCCGTTCGACCGGTCCGTACTCGATGATCACCCAGCAGCCGCTCGGTGGTAAGGCGCAGTTCGGTGGTCAGCGCTTCGGTGAGATGGAGGTGTGGGCCCTGGAGGCGTACGGCGCCGCGTACGCACTGCAGGAGCTGCTCACCATCAAGTCCGACGACGTCCTCGGCCGAGTCAAGGTCTACGAGGCCATCGTCAAGGGCGAGAACATCCCCGAGCCCGGCATTCCCGAGTCCTTCAAGGTTCTCATCAAGGAAATGCAGTCGCTCTGTCTCAACGTGGAGGTGCTGTCCTCGGACGGCCAGTCCATCGAGATGCGGGACTCCGACGAGGACGTGTTCCGCGCCGCCGAGGAGCTCGGCATCGACCTGTCCCGGCGCGAGCCGAGCAGCGTCGAAGAGGTCTGACGGAGGCCGGGCCGGCTGCCCCGAGCGGCCGGCCCGCCCCCAGGCCCCCCTCAGACCACAGATAAGACTCTCGAATTACGAAAGAGGGCTTGACGACCAGTGCTTGACGTCAACTTCTTCGACGAGCTCCGCATCGGCCTGGCCACCGCCGACGACATCCGCCAGTGGTCGCACGGCGAGGTCAAGAAGCCGGAGACCATCAACTACCGCACCCTGAAGCCCGAAAAGGACGGCCTCTTCTGCGAGAAGATCTTCGGCCCCACCCGGGACTGGGAGTGCTACTGCGGTAAGTACAAGCGCGTCCGCTTCAAGGGCATCATCTGTGAGCGCTGCGGCGTCGAGGTGACCCGCGCCAAGGTGCGCCGCGAGCGGATGGGCCACATCGAGCTGGCCGCCCCGGTGACCCACATCTGGTACTTCAAGGGTGTGCCGTCCCGCCTCGGCTACCTGCTCGACCTGGCGCCGAAGGACCTCGAGAAGGTCATCTACTTCGCCGCCTACATGATCACCTGGGTCGACGACGAGCGCCGCCAGCGCGACCTGCCGTCCCTGGAGGCGCACGTCTCGGTCGAGCGTCAGCAGATCGAGAACCGTCGCGACGCCGACCTCGAGGCCCGCGCCAAGAAGGCCGAGACCGACCTGGCCGAGCTGGAGGCCGAGGGCGCCAAGGCCGACGTGCGCCGCAAGGTGCGCGAGGGCGCCGAGCGCGAGATGAAGCAGCTGCGCGACCGCGCGCAGCGCGAGCTCGACCGCCTCGACGAGGTGTGGGCCCGCTTCAAGAACCTCAAGGTCCAGGACCTCGAGGGCGACGAGCTGCTCTACCGCGAGCTGCGCGACCGCTTCGGCACCTACTTCTCCGGCTCGATGGGCGCGGCGGCCCTCAAGGACCGCCTGGAGACCTTCGACCTGGCCGAAGAGGCCGAGCGCCTGCGCGAGATCATCCGCACCGGCAAGGGCCAGAAGAAGACCCGTGCGCTGAAGCGCCTCAAGGTCGTCTCCGCGTTCCTGCAGACCAGCAACAAGCCCAACGGCATGGTGCTGGACTGCGTCCCGGTCATCCCGCCGGACCTGCGTCCGATGGTGCAGCTGGACGGTGGCCGCTTCGCGACCTCCGACCTGAACGACCTGTACCGCCGCGTGATCAACCGCAACAACCGCCTGAAGCGCCTGCTCGACCTCGGTGCCCCCGAGATCATCGTGAACAACGAGAAGCGCATGCTCCAGGAGGCCGTCGACGCGCTGTTCGACAACGGCCGCCGCGGCCGTCCGGTCACCGGCCCGGGCAACCGCCCGCTGAAGTCCCTCAGCGACATGCTGAAGGGTAAGCAGGGTCGTTTCCGCCAGAACCTGCTCGGCAAGCGAGTCGACTACTCGGCCCGTTCGGTCATCGTCGTCGGCCCGCAGCTCAAGCTGCACCAGTGCGGTCTGCCGAAGGCCATGGCGCTGGAGCTCTTCAAGCCGTTCGTGATGAAGCGCCTGGTCGACCTGAACCACGCGCAGAACATCAAGTCGGCCAAGCGCATGGTCGAGCGTGCCCGCCCGGTCGTGTGGGACGTGCTCGAAGAGGTCATCGCCGAGCACCCGGTCCTGCTGAACCGTGCGCCCACCCTGCACCGCCTCGGCATCCAGGCCTTCGAGCCGCAGCTGGTCGAGGGCAAGGCCATCCAGATCCACCCGCTCGTCTGCACCGCGTTCAACGCGGACTTCGACGGTGACCAGATGGCCGTCCACCTGCCGCTCTCCGCGGAGGCGCAGGCCGAGGCCCGCATCCTGATGCTGTCCTCGAACAACATCCTGAAGCCGGCCGACGGTCGCCCCGTCACCATGCCGACCCAGGACATGGTGCTCGGTCTGTTCTTCCTGACCTCGGACCGCGACAACGTGAAGGGCGCCGGCCGCACCTTCTCGTCGACCGCCGAGGCGATCATGGCCTTCGACGCCCGCGAGCTGGACGTCCAGGCCCCGATCGAGCTGCGCCTCGGCGCCGGCACCGTCCCGCCGCGCGGCTGGACCGCTCCGGTGGACGAGGACGGCCAGCAGACCTGGTTCGAGGGCGAGCCCTTCCGCCTGAGCACCACCCTGGGCCGCGCGCTCTTCAACGAGCTGCTGCCCGAGGACTACCCGTTCGTCGACTACGAGGTGGGCAAGAAGCAGCTCTCCGCGATCGTCAACGACCTGGCGGAGCGCTACCCCAAGGTCGTCGTCGCGGCGACCCTGGACAACCTGAAGGCGTCCGGCTTCCACTGGTCGACCCGCTCGGGTGTCACCGTCTCGATCTCGGACGTCATCGTCCCGCCGAGCAAGCCCCAGATCCTGGAGGGCTTCGAGGCGAAGGCGGAGAAGGTCCAGAAGCAGTACGAGCGCGGTCTGATCACCAACGACGAGCGCAAGCAGGAGCTCGTCGGCATCTGGACCCAGGCGACCAACGAGGTCGCGGACGCCATGGCCGCGAACTTCCCGAAGACGAACCCCATCTTCATGATGGTCGACTCGGGTGCTCGTGGAAACATGATGCAGATGCGTCAGATCGCCGGTATGCGTGGTCTGGTGTCGAACGCCAAGAACGAGACCATCCCGCGGCCCATCAAGGCGTCGTTCCGTGAGGGTCTCACCGTGCTGGAGTACTTCATCTCCACCCACGGTGCCCGTAAGGGTCTGGCCGACACCGCCCTCCGTACCGCCGACTCCGGTTACCTCACCCGTCGTCTGGTCGACGTCTCCCAGGACGTCATCATTCGCGAGGAGGACTGCGGCACCGAGCGCGGCCTGAAGCTGTCGATCGGTTCCGTGGGCGCCGACGGCGTGCTGCGCAAGGCCGACGACGTCGAGACCAGCGTGTACGCCCGCATGCTCGCCGAGGACATCACCGTCGACGGCAAGCTGCTGGCCACCGCCAACACCGACCTCGGTGACGTGCTGATCGACGAGCTGATCCGCCACGGCGTGTCCGAGGTCAAGGTCCGCTCGATCCTCACCTGTGAGTCGGCCGTCGGCACCTGCGCCATGTGCTACGGGCGCTCGCTGGCCACCGGCAAGCTGGTCGACATCGGTGAGGCGGTCGGCATCATCGCCGCCCAGTCCATCGGTGAGCCCGGTACCCAGCTGACCATGCGTACCTTCCACACCGGTGGTGTGGCCGGTGACGACATCACCCAGGGTCTGCCGCGTGTCGTCGAGCTCTTCGAGGCCCGTACCCCCAAGGGTGTGGCCCCGATCTCGGAGGCCACCGGCCGGGCGCGGATCGAGGACACCGAGAAGACCCGCAAGATCGTCATCACGCCGGACGACGGCACCGACGAGATCGCCTACCCGGTCTCGAAGCGTGTGAAGCTGCTGGTCAGCGAGGGCGAGGCGGTCGAGGTCGGCCAGAAGCTGACCATGGGTGCCACCAACCCGCACGACGTCCTGCGCATCATGGGCCAGCGTGCCGTCCAGGTCCACCTGGTCGCCGAGGTCCAGAAGGTCTACAACTCGCAGGGTGTGTCGATCCACGACAAGCACATCGAGATCATCATCCGGCAGATGCTCCGCCGCGTGACGATCATCGAGTCGGGCGACGCCGAGCTGCTGCCGGGCGAGCTGGTCGAGCGCGGCCGCTTCGAGCAGGAGAACCGTCGTGTGGTCGCCGAGGGCGGTCACCCCGCCTCCGGCCGTCCGCAGCTGATGGGTATCACCAAGGCCTCGCTGGCCACCGAGTCCTGGCTGTCGGCCGCCTCCTTCCAGGAGACGACCCGGGTCCTCACCGACGCGGCGATCCACGCCAAGTCGGACCCGCTGCTGGGCCTCAAGGAGAACGTCATCCTCGGTAAGCTCATCCCGGCCGGTACGGGTCTGCCCCGCTACCGCAACATCCGGGTCGAGCCGACCGAGGAGGCCAAGGCCGCGATGTACTCGGCCGTCGGCTACGACGACTACGACCTGTCGCCCTTCGGCGCCGGCTCCGGTCAGGCGGTTCCGCTGGACGACTACGACTACGGCCCGTACACCGGCTGAGTCACCTCTTCGGCCGGCGACGGCCGCTGATCGCCAGGGCGGTCACCCCTCACGGGGTGGCCGCCCTGCGGCGTTTCCGGCTACCGGGCGTGCTCAGCTGGCGGGTTCAGCGCGCGCCGGTGGCCGCGGCCGCGCGCCAGTCCTCCAGGCGACGGATCCGGGTGTGGGTGTCCGGGTGGCTGGAGAGCAGCCGCTGGCCGAGGCCCGGGCGGACGGCGCGGCCGCCGTTCTCCCGCGCGGCGATCGCCATGGCCTGCTCCTCGTCCCTCAGGAAGCCGTGGAAGACCTCGATCATGGCGTCGGCGAAGCCGAGTTCGGCGGCCTGGACGTCCGCCCGCAGCTCGGAGCGGCGGCCGACCGCGGCGAGCAGGTACGGCGTGACGAGGACCAGCAGCAGCGGCGGGAAGGAGAAGGCCACGGCCACCACCAGGACCACCGCGACCAGCCCCACCACCAGGGCGCCGAGCAGCGAGAAGATCGAGGCGATCTGGAACGCGATGACCGCCACGAACCGGAAGACCACCCAGGCGATCCGGGCGGGCAGCGAGTACCAGTAGCCGAGGAGGGTCGCCCAGGCGTGACCGCCGCGGTGGTGGCCGAGCTCATGGGCGAGCACGGCGGCCAGCTGCGCGTCGGGGAGGGTCTCCAGCGCGTACCGGGTGACGCCGACGATGTGCCCGGCGGCCGCGGTGGCGTTGACGGCCTTGTGGTCCTCGATCCACAGGTCGTACGACTCCGGGTTCACCCCGGCCCTGGCCGTCACCTGGTGCCAGATCGGCTCCAGGCGGGTCAGCTCGGAGTGCAGCGCCGGGCGCATCCGGAACAGGTAGCGGGCGAGGATCTTCTCGGTGGGGCGGTGGAAGACCAGTGCGCCCGAGGCGATCCAGAGACCGATCAGCAGCAGGTTGGCGGGGGAGGGGAGGAGCAGCGAGACCAGCGTGACGACCAGCAGGCTGCAGAGGAAGTGCGGGAGCTGGAACAGCAGTTGACCGATCGCGGTGGCGTCGGCGCCGCGCTGGCGGGCGGCCATGTGGATCCGGCCGGTGTGCGGGTCGATGTCGACCGTGGGGTCGAGTGCGGGCGGCGGGGCGAAGCCCTGGGCGGGGACGCGGGGCTGCTGCTGCGGGGGCTGCTGGTGGGGCTGGTGCTGGGGCTGGGGCGGGGGCGCGTACTGCGGCGGGACGCCGGTGGGGTACTGCGGCGGGGGTGCGGTGGGGTACTGAGGAGCCGGGGCCGGGTACTGCGGCGGGGCCGCGGCCGGGTACTCCGGTGCGGCGGTGGGGTACTGCGGCGGGGCCGCGGCCGGGTGCTGGGGAGCGCCGTGCGGATGCTGGGGCGGGACGGTCGGGTACGGCGGCGGGGACGTCGGGTACTGCGGCGGCGGAGCGTCCGGATAGGTCGGTTCGGTCATGACGGAGTCCTTGGGACGGGACGCGCGCGGCAGCGGCGTCCGTACGGCGGTGGACGGGTGTGGACGGGTGCGGACGGGTGCGGACGGGCGTGCGGAACCGGGTCAGCCCAGCAGCAGGGCGGTGACCAGCGGGAACGGGCCGGCGCCTACGGGTTCCTCGGGTTCACTGGGGAGCGGCGGGTTCACTGGGGGAGCGGCGGGTTCGGGCCCTTGTCGAGCCGGGGCGTCCCCGGGGCGCCGGGCCGGGCGCGCAGGATGGCCTCGAACGCGGCCTTGGCATCCTGGCGCGGGCCCTCCAGCTCGAAGTCCTCCAGGGCGTCCTGGTCGAGCAGTCGCCGGATCACCGAGAGCTGCCCCTGGACCAGCTCCTGCTGCTCGTCCTTCAGGTAGCCGAGCGCCCGCGGCAGGTCCTCCGGGTGGGCGGCGACCTGGAGGGCCCAGGCGGCCACCCCGCCCTGCTCCAGGTGGTACTGGTAGAACTTCGCCTTCGCGGTCAGGATCTCGTTCGCCTCCTGGACCTGCCGGAGGGCGTGCGGATGAGCCTGGGTGTCGAAGTGGTACCCGCGCAGCCGCTCCTTCTGGTCGCGGGCGGCCTGGTCGATGTCGAGCTGGACGGCGCAGCCCACCCGCAGGCCCTCGGCCTCGGCGACCGGGTACTCGTCCAGCGCCTGCTGGACGGCGAGTTCGGCCTCGCCGCTCTGGTCGGTGGTGAGGGTGCGGGTGACCGCGCGCATCCGCTGCCGGACGCGGGGGACGAGCACGGCCGGGACGTCACCGATCCGGCTGGTCACCACCAGCTCCGGGACCGTGACCTGCCAGTCGATCTCCACCACGGCCTCGAAGGCGCCGACGTCGTCCCGGCCGGGCAGCCGCTCCACCATCCGCAGGTGGTGCAGGCCGAGGTCGATCTCGTACGCGGCCTGGTAGCCGCGGCCGACCAGATCGCTGAAGCCGGGGCGGTGCGGCGGGAGGAAGACCTGGTGCTCGCCGGAGGGCGAGGTCAGTACCAGCGCGGAGTCGGCGCGGGCGGCCGGCCGCTTGGGCAGGCCGAGCGAGTGGCCCAACGGGTGGACCTTCAGGACCGGGTCACTGAGGTCCCCGGCGGGGAGGTCGGGGCGGTGTCGTGCCGACATGCGCGGATGCTCCAGGATCGGGACGGGTCGGGTGGGCTTCGGCTTCAGCCGCTGGACGGGGACGGCGCGGGCGGCGGGGTGGCCGGGCCGCCGTCGCGGACGGTGCGGACGGTGCGGACGAGGTGGTCGAGCCGCTGGCGATCGCGCTCGGTGACCGCCAAGTCGTCGAACAGCTCGGTGAGTCGGGAGTCCGTCTCGGGCTGGTCGGCGGCACCGATCAGCCAGCCGCGCAGCACGCCCAGGGCGACGGTGCCGTAGAGGCGGTCGGTGAGGGCCGTACGCCACAGGAGGGCCAGCAGGGACCGGACCGGCGGCGGCTCCTCGGGGGCCGACAGCACCGTGACGCTGACCACGCCCCCCGGTTCGGGGCGCGGGCTCCGGGCGTACCAGTCGAGCAGCAGAGGCCGGCCCACGGCGGTGTCCTCGGTGCGCTGCGCGGCGGTCAGGAAGGTGGCCAGGGCGAGCTGCCGCAGGCCGGCCGGGCCGGAGAGCCAGCGGACCAGGGCGCGCAGGGCCTCCTCGGCCTCGGGGGAGAGCAGCAGCAGTTCGGCGGCCTCGACCAGGCCGAGCACCTGGTAGCGGTTGGGCTGGTCGACGCCCGGGGCCTGGTTGCCGAGCCGGAGCTTGGCGGCGAGCTGGTCGAGTTCCCCGGCGGTGAGCCGGTCGGCGGCCAGCGCGAAGGCCTCCAGCGCCTGGGCCGGGAGCAGCGGGCCGAGCAGGGCGTAGCAGCGGATGGCGGTCCAGCGGCGGTGGCCGTTGTCGTCGGCCGCCCAGCTGCGCAGGATGCGCGGGACGGCGGCGGTGCCCGCGTGGTACGCGAGGGCGAGGCTGTTGGCGGCCTGGACGCACAGCCGGAAGTCCTTGGCGCCGGACCACGGGCCGAGCAGTCCGCTCATCGTGGCGGAGAGGTCGACGGAGGCGAGCAGGGCGGTGGCGGAGGCCACCCGGGTGCGGACCAGGGCGCGGGAGTCGGTGGCCAGCGCGTTCAGCCAGCCGGTGATCGCGGGGCGGGCGGAGGGGTGGCTCGCCCAGACCTCGCGCAGCAGCGTGTGCGAGGTGCGGGGGTCGAGGAAGGAGGCCATCCGCTGCGGGACCGGGCCCCACGGGGTCTGCTCGGTCTCCTCGGTGAGTTCGGCCCGGGAGAGGGTCATCCGCTCCTCGATCGAGCTGCCGAAGGGCGGGATGCCGTCCGGCTCGCCGGCGGTGCGGATGGTCTCCAGCCGGCGGAAGAGGAGGTCGGCGCCCTCGGCGGCGAGCGTGTAGGGGGCGTGGTCGAAGACGGCCAGGGAGAGCAGGAACGCCTTTTCACGTAGCGGGAGTTCGGGGTCGCCGAACCAGCGGCCGACCTGTTCCTGGACGACGCCGCCGCCGAACCTGTCGAGGTCCAGGAGGTTGTCCGTCTCGGGCGAGTACTGGGACAGCCTGACCGCGAACTCGGCCAGTTCCCGGACGGGCCGCGGGTGCTTCAGGAACGCCCGGGTCGGACCGAGGGCGAGCAGCGCTTGGATCTGCGCGGCCGAGGCGTTTCCCAGCAGGGCGCGGAGATGGCTGCTCAGCACGTCCGGGGGGTTGGGGGGCTGCCAGTCGACGGTGGGCAACTCGCGCATCGCGTTGGAGCGGACGGTGGTGATGACCAGGTAGCTGTCCTGCTTGGTGAGGGTCTCGCGGAGGCGGTCGAGGTCAGGTCGGCGCAGCGGGCGGGTGCGGGAGGTCGCGTAGTCGGCGAGCAGATAGCCCTCGGCCTGTTCGGCGCCGGTGAGCAGCGCGGCGGGGGAGACGTCGGGGTCGAGGTTGCGGATCCGGCGGGCTCCCAGGTTGGCGAGCAGCGCCAGTCCGGCGTAGCGGCGGCCGGTGTCGGCCCGGCCGGTGAGGATGAGGACCCGCTGTTCGCGTAGCCGGCCGATGGCTTGCTCGTAGGTCGGTCCGTACTGGAAGACCTGGGCGAGGGCCGCGAGTTCCTCCGCCGGGACCTCGCCCGAGGCGTGCAGCGGGGCACCGAACGCGGAGCCGAGCTGGTAGACGGTGGTCTTGTGGCCGGTGACGACGTCGCCGTGGACCTGCCCGCCGGAGACGGTGTGCTGGTCGCCGCCGACGAGGCCGCCGCCGAAGCGGGGGTTGCCGCCGGCGAAGAGGAAGCCGTGGCCGGCGAAGGCGTCCGGGACGTGCTCCAGCAGTTCCTGGGCGGCCTCCCAGGCGTTCTGGGGTTCCTCCGGCGGGGCCTCCTGGAGCTCGGCGCCGTCCTGGTCGGGGTCGGCCGGCTGCTGGGCGGCCTCCTGCTCGGGGGTGGCGGTCATCGGTCACCGCCGACGGTGTTGCCGGTGTTGACGTCGCCGTGGACCTCACCGCCGGAGACGACGTGCTGGTCGCCGCCGATCAGGTTGCCGCCGAAGGACGGTGAGCCGCCGAGGAACTGGAAGGTGGCGGGGGTCCGACTCTGGGCCGGGGCGGCGGCGGGGACCGGGGCCGGGGCGGCCGAAGGGGCGGTGGAAGGGGCGGTGGAGGGGGCGGTGGAGGGGGCGGCGGCCGCGATGGGAATGCCCTGGGGGGCCGGAGGGACGGCGACCGGGGCCGGCGCCGGCTGGCCGTACAGCCAGGCGGGGAAGTCGCCCTCCTTGCCCTGGACGGTGATCCGGTGGAAGGCGCCGGTCGGCAGCCCGCCGTGGCCGTGCCGGACGACGCCCTGGTAGACCGCGTCGGAGACGCTGAGCACGCACGGGCCGTCCCGGTGCTTCAGCGCCTCCCGCAGGGCCGCCGAGTCGAGCAGCCGGAAGGCCTGGTTGAGGTCCCAGCCGACCGCGCCGCCGAGCGCTCCGCCCAGCTCCTGGACGGCGACCTCGCCCGCGGCGAGCACGATCCGCAGCCGTACCCGGGCGCTGTCGGCGGCGAGGCGGTTGTTGGCGTGCAGCAGGGTGGGGGTCTCGTTGATCAGGGCGTGCAGCAGTTTGGGTTTGGGGACGGTGGGGCTGATCAGGGCCATCACCGAGTCACCGCGGTCCTCCAACCGCTGTTCGGCGGGTTCGATGCCGGCGCTGCGCAGCGTCTCGTGCAGGACGGAGTAGAGCATCCGGCGCATGAAGGCCTGCTCGACGTCGTCCCGTCGGCCGAACTGCTCGATGTCCAACAGCAGGATGGTGTGGTTCACCGGCTCGGTCATGGTCACCTCTCGGTTCGTCATCGGGCCTCAGCCTGCCCGGTGCGGGCACGGTGGCGTGAGCGCGGGTGAGGCATTCGTTCTGTGACGGTGTGCACAGAACCTCTTTACGGATCAACGGAGTTGACCGGGCCTCCGGAGCAGGTCGGGGCGTGCGATGACCAGCGAGCGGCGGCTGGTGGCGACGATGCCGCGGTCCCGCAGGGACTTGAGCAGCCGGGCGACGGCCTCCCGGGAGGCGCCGACCGAGCCGGCCAGCTCCTGCTGGCTGAGCGGGACCGAGATGACGATGCCCGCGTCCGTCCGGCGCCCGTGGGTGCGGGCCAGTTCCAGCAGGAGGTCGGCGAGGCGCTCGCTGACGCTGAGCGAGGCGAACTTCAGCCGGTGGTGGTCGGCCGCGCGCAGCCGGTCGGTGGAGAGCGCCAGCAGCTGCATCGAGGCCGCGGGGGTGCGTTGCAGGTAGCCGGTGAAGGTGGCCCGGTCGACGGCGGCGGCCTCGACCTGCTCCAGCGCGGTGACGGTGGCCGCCCGGGGCCGTCCGCTGAGGGCGGCGGACTCGCCGACGATGTCGCCCGGTCCGCGCAGCGCGAGCAGTGCCTCGTACCCGTTCTCGGCGGCGGCGGTCACCTTCAGCCAGCCGTGCAGGACGAGCAGCACGTGGTCGGAGGGTTCGCCCTCGCGCAGCGCGGTGGACCGCGCGGGATAGCTGAGCCGGCGGCCGAGGGCGAGCAGTGCGCTGCGGTCGGCGTGGTCCAGCCTGGCCAGGAAGGGCACGCGGTCGTCGAGGCCGTGGCCGGTCGCGGGACCGGGTCCGCCGGAAGGCGTGTTGGCCATGCCTGATCAGCCCTCGTTGTGTTCGCCTCGGCAGAGGTGGGCGCGGGTGGTTGAGCGCGGGCAAACAAGCTACTCGCGAACCGGCCGCGCCGTCGGCGATTCCGCGAATTCCTCCCCCTCGCGGGGGAGCCGCGGGAACCGCTCCGGCGGGGGAGGTGGCGGAGGGGCCGCTGCGGGAGGCTTCTCGGTGTCGGGATGACGGGGCTTGTGAAGGGGGCCGGAAATGAAGCGGGTGCTGGGCGCGATGGCGATCACGGCGGCGGTGGTGCTGGGGATGCAGGGGGGCATGCCGTTCTGGGAGTCGGACCAGCACCGGACGGTCAGCTACGGGGTGGCCGAGTCGGTCAAGGAGCTGGTGGTCGACGCGGAGAACGGCGGGGTGGTGGTGACCGGCGCCGGTGACTCGGTGGAGGTCGTCGAGAAGCAGAGCTACCGGGGGGACGCGCCGAAGAGCACGCACGAGGTGAAGGACGGCGTGCTGACGCTGGGGTACTCGTGCGAGTCCTGCGGGATCGGGTACACCGTGCGGGTGCCGGCCGGGACGAAGGTGCGGGTGAAGGAGGAGAACGGCGGGGTGCGGTTGTCCGGGCTGTCCGCGGAGGTGGACGCCACGGTGGAGAACGGCGGGGTCGAGGCCACCGGGCTGACCTCCCCGACGGCGCACCTGAACGCGACCAACGGCGGGGTGCGGGCCGACTTCGCGGCGGCGCCGACCACGCTGGACGCCAAGGTCGGCAACGGCGGGGTGCGGCTGACGGTGCCGGGCGGCGAGGCGTACACGGTGGACGCCCGGGCGAAGGACGGCGGGTCGGACGTGAGCATCCCCTCGCAGCCGAGCGCGGCGCACCGCATCACCGCGGTGGCGGAGACCGGCGGTGTGACGGTGAGCGGTGCCTGATCGGGCGGTGCCTGACCGGGCGGTGCCGGAGGTTCTGCCGGTAGGGCATGATCTTCTCCGCGGGGGCGGGGTCCCCGGGTACGGGGGAGGTACGACGGTGGAGCGCGTAGCGCGCTGGCGGACATGGACGACCGGGCTGAGCCCGTACGTGCTGGACACCTTCCTGGCGGTCTGCTCGGCCGCGGTGTCGGTCTGGGCGGTCTACAACGACGACACGGACTGGCCCTGGTGGGTCTACCTGCTGGCGGTGTCCACCGCGCTGTACCTGCCCTGGCGGCGCCGGGCCTCGCTGCTCCTCCTGATCGTGGGCAGCCTGCCCTCGCTGGCGCTGTCGATCGCCGCGCACTCGGCGAACCCGCAGGTGCCGCTGTACGCCGTGATCGGGATGTACACGGTGGCGGAGCGATTCTCCGACCGGCAGCGCTGGTCGGTGCTGGCGGTGGTGGTGGTCGCCAACGTGATCGGCACCCACTCGCCGAACGGCGCGCTGTTCAGCGTGCTCACCTCGGCCGGCGGCTTCGTCTTCGGCTCCCTGGTGCGCGCCCAGCGGCAGTTGGCCCGGGTGCAGGCGGAGCGGGCGCGGGAGGCCGGTGAGCGGGCGGCGAGCGAGTCGGCGCGGGCGGTCGCGGAGGAGCGGGCCCGGATCGCCCGGGAGATGCACGACATCCTGGCGCACGCCGTGTCGCTGATGGTCATCCAGGCCGAGGCCGGGCCGCTGGTGGTGCGCGACACCCCGGACCGGGCGATCCGCGCCTTCGACACCATCGCCGACGCCGGCCGCGACGCGATGGTCCAACTGCGGCGGGTGCTCGGGGTGTTGAAGGACTCGGAGGCGGGGCAGGAGCTGGCGCCGCAGCCCAGGCTGACCGAGCTCGCCGAGGTGGCGGAGCGGGTGCGCCGGGCCGGCCTGGAGGTGGAGTTCGAACTCGCCGACGGGCTGGACGCGGTGACCGCCGACGTGCAGGCGGCGGCGTACCGGATCGTGCAGGAGGCGCTGACCAACACGGTCAAGCACTCCGGGGCCGACCGGGCCGCGATCCGGGTGCGGCGCACCGGTGACGTGCTGGAGGTCGTGGTGTCCGACAACGGGCGCGGCGTGCCGCTGAGGGTCGACCGTACGGCAGCCGGCTGGTCCGGCGGGCGCGGGCTGGTCGGCATCCGCGAGCGGGCGGCGGCCTGCGGCGGCCGGGCCGAGGCCGGTCCGGGGCCGGAGGGCAAGGGGTTCCTGGTGAGTGTCCGACTGCCGCTGGGGCCGGCGGGCGTGGTGGAGAGGGTGGGCGGATGACGTCGATACGGGTGGTGGTCGCGGACGACCAGGAGCTGGTGCGGGCCGGGTTCGGGATGATCCTGGACGCGCAGCCGGACATCGAGGTGGTGGCCGAGGCGTGCGACGGCGCCGAGGCGGTCGAGGCGGTGCGCACCCACAACCCGGACGTGCTGCTGCTGGACGTCCGGATGCCGGTGATGGACGGGCTGGAGGCGGCCCGCCGGGTGTGCGCCGAGTTCCCGTCCACCAAGGTGATCATGCTGACCACCTTCGACATCGACGACTACGTCTTCGACGCGCTGTACGCGGGCGCCAGCGGCTTCCTGCTTAAGGACGTCCGCCGGGACGACCTGGTGCACGGGGTGCGGATGGTCGCCTCGGGGGAGGCGCTGCTCGCGCCCTCGGTGACCAAGCGGCTGATCGGCGAGTTCGCCGCCCGCCGTCCGGGGGCGCCGGACCGGGCGGTGCGGCCGCCGTCCAAGCTGCTGGAGCAGCTGACCCTGCGCGAGCAGGAGACGCTGCGGCTGATCGCGCGCGGGCTGTCCAACGCGGAGATCGCGGCCGAACTGGTGGTCAGCGAGCACACCGTGAAGACGCACGTCAGCAATGTGCTGAGCAAGCTCGGGCTGCGCGACCGGGTGCACGCGGTGGTGTTCGCGTACGAGGCCGGGGCGGTGGTGGCGGGGGAGGCCTGACCGGCTCCCTCCAGCGGGGGAGGCCGGGAGTTCGCCGGTGCGGGCGATCCGCGACGAGGGCCCCGGCCGGGAGGCTCTGGGGTGTCGCAACGGATCACGGACACCACGGGAGAACCTCGCATGAACGCCCTCCGGAACAGCCGCCTCACCTGCTACGCCGCCGTCGGCGCCCCCGCGCTGATGGCCCTCTACGGCGGCATCCGCCTGGTGCCCGGCTCCCGCGCCCCGGGCCTCGGCTGGACCGCCGGGCACACCGCGATGTTCGCGGGCCTGCTGCTGTTCGCCCCGGTCCTCCTCGCCCTGCGCCGGCTGCTCGCCCCGCGCGCCACCACGGTCGGGCGGCTGGCCGCGAACACCGCGCTGGGAACGGCGTTCACCGGCCTGGCGGCCGCGCTGACGCAGATCGGGATCGACCTCTACGTCGGCCTGGTCTCGGCCACCAAGGACGAGCAGGCGCGCCTGTTCGAGCGGATCCAGGACGTCCCCGGGGTGCTGCCCGCCGTCTACGAGGTCGGCCCGCTGCTCTTCTACGTCGGCCTGCTGGCCCTGCTGGTCGCCGCCTCGGTGGGCGCGGCCCGGACGCTGCGCTGGTGGAGCCCGGTGCTGATGCTGCTCGGCACCGTCGCCTCGGCCGCCGACCTGGCCTTCATCCCGCTCGCCGCCGCCTGCTACCTCGGCGCGCTCTCCCCGCTCACCCGCCCGGCCCCGCGCCCCGCGCCCCGCGCGGCGCTGGCCTGACGGGACGTCTATATCGGTGGCCGAGGGCGGTGCGGCGGCCGTACCGTCCCGGGTATGAACGCCAAGCGTCCTCTGATCGCCGTGCTGACCGGCGCGGGCATCTCGACCGACTCCGGCATCCCCGACTACCGCGGCCCGCAGGGGTTGTGGCAGAAGGACCCGTCGGCGCAGGAGCTGGTCACCATCGGGCCGTACCGGGGCGACCCGGAGGTGCGGCGGCGGGCCTGGCGGATGCGGCTGGAGACGGGTGCGCTGGTCGCCGAGCCGAACGCCGGGCACCGGGCGCTGGTCGAGCTGGAGCGTTCCGGGCTGCCGCTGCGGGTGCTCACCCAGAACGTGGACGGGCTGCACCAGGCGGCCGGGCTGCCCGCCCGCAAGGTGCTCGAACTGCACGGCACCGCACGGGAGGTGCAGTGCCTGCGCTGCCGGGTGGCCGGGCCGATGGCGGAGGCGCTGGCGCGGGTCGAGGCGGGCGAGCCGGACCCGGCGTGCCGGGCCTGCGGGGGGATCCTCAAGCCGCGCACGGTGATGTTCGGCGAGAACCTGGACCCGGAGGTGCTGGGGAAGGCCGATGCGATCGCCCGGGCCTGCGACCTGTTCATCGCGGTCGGCACCAGCCTGCAGGTGTTCCCGGTGGCGGCGCTGCCGTACAACGCGGTGGAGACCGGGGCGAAGCTGATCATCCTGAACGCCGAGCCGACGCCGTACGACGAGGCCGCGGCCGAGGTGATCCGGGAGCCGATCTCCCAGGCGCTGCCCGAGCTGGTGCGGCGGCTGGTCGCGGAACGGGCGTGAGGGCAGGAGGCCGTGAAGGGTCTCGTGACGGACGTACCGCGTGCGTACGATGATCCTTCCGGCTTCCCCTCACGGCCTGGAGTGAACGACCGATGACGACGACGGCGAAGTTCGACCCCTGGTCGGCGGCTTTCGTGGCCCACCCGTACGACACGTACGCCGAGCTGCGCGAGCACTCGCCGGTGACGTACTTCGAGCCGACGAACCAGTGGCTCGTCTCCCGTCACGAGGACGTCAGCGCCCTGCTGCGCGACCGCCGGCTCGGCCGCACCTACACCCACCGCTTCAGCCACCGGGAGTTCGGCCGCCCCGAGCCCGACCCGGCGCACGAGCCCTTCCACACCCTCAACGACCACGGGCTGCTCGACCTGGAGGCGCCCGACCACACCCGGATCCGTCGCCTGGTCTCCAAGGCGTTCACCCCGCGCATGGTCGAGGGGCTGCGGCCGACCGTCCAGCGCCTCGCGGGCGAACTGGTCGACGGGCTGCTCGCGGCCGGCGGCGGCGACCTGATCGCCACCGTCGCCGAGCCGCTGCCGGTCGCCGTGATCGCCGAGATGCTCGGCGTCCCGGAGGGCGACCGGCCCCTGCTGCGCCCCTGGTCCGCCGACATCACCGGGATGTTCGAGCTCAACCCGAGCGAGGAGACCGCCCGCCGGGCCGTCACCGCGAGCATCGAGTTCTCCGACTACCTGCGCACCCTGATCCGCGAGCGCCGCACCACCCCCGGCACCGACCTGATCAGCGCCCTGATCCAGGCGCAGGAGGGCTCCGACGCGCTCAGCGAGCAGGAGATGGTCTCCACCTGCGTGCTGCTGCTCAACGCCGGCCACGAGGCGACCGTCAACACCACCGGCAACGGTTGGTGGGCGCTGTTCCGCAACCCCGGGGAACTCGCCCGGCTGCGCGGCTCGGTGGACGAACTGCTGCCCACCGCCGTCGAGGAACTGATGCGCTGGGACACCCCGCTGCAGATGTTCGAGCGCTGGGTGCTGGAGGACATCGAGGTCCGCGGCGTCACCATCCCGCGCGGCGCCGAGATCGCGCTCCTCTTCGGCTCCGCCAACCGCGACCCCGAGCGCTTCGCCGACCCCGACCGGCTCGACCTCGCCCGCGCCGACAACCCGCACATCACCTTCGGCGCTGGAATCCACTTCTGTCTCGGCGCCCCGCTTGCCAGACTGGAGCTCACCGAGTCCTACGGCACCCTGCTGCGCCGGGCCCCGGGCCTGCGGCTGGTCCGCGAGCCCGAGTGGAACCCGGGCTATGTGATCCGAGGGCTCAAGGAACTGCTGGTCGAGTTGTGACGAAGAGGGGGGAGCTGCCGTGGGCAAGGCGACGGGGGCACTGCTGGGGCTGGCGATCGGGGACGCGATCGGCCGGGTGACCGAGTTCAAGAGCGTCGAGGCGATCGCCGCTGACCACCCGCACTGGCGGCAACTCCCGCTGCCGCAGCGGGCGCTGGTCACCGACGACACCCAGATGACCCTCGCCCTCGGCCGCGGCCTGCGCACCGCCCTGGCGCGCGGGCCGCTGACGCCCCTGCGGCTGGAGCGGCCGGTGCGCGCGGAGTTCGTCGACTGGTGGCGCTCCCCGGAGAACAACCGTGCCCCCGGCATGACCTGCCTGCGCGCCTGCCAGCGGCTCAGCCACCCCGAGTACCGCTGGCAGCAGGCGAGCGACGTCGGCTCCAAGGGCTGCGGCGCCAACATGCGGGTCGCTCCGATCGGGCTGATCCGCGACCTGGACGCCCGGCAGCTCTCTGGCGCCGCCCAGCTGCAGTCCGCGCTCACCCACGGCCACCCGACCGCGCTCGCCGCCAGCGACCTCGCCGCCTACGCCGTCCGCCAGCTGGCCGAGGGCGTCCCGCCCGCCGGACTGCCCGCGGTGCTGCGGGCGTACGCGCTGGCGAGCCGCGAGCGGTACGACGAGTTCTGGCTCGGCGACCTCGCCGACCGCTGGTACGGCAGCTCCCCGCAGGCCGTCATCGCCCGCGGCTGGGACGACTGCCTCAAGGTCCTCGACCAGCTGGAGGCCGCGCTCGCCGCCCCCGACCCGGAGGCCGACCCGTGCCTGGCCACCGGTGAGGGCTGGGTCGCCGAGGAGGCCTTCGGCACCGGCCTGCTCTGCTTCCTGCTGCTGCCGGACGACCCGGTGGCCGCCGTGCGCCGGGCCGCCTACTCCAGCGGCGACTCCGACTCCCTCGCCTGCCTGACCGGCGCTTTCGCGGGCGCCCACCACGGCGAGGCGGTCTGGCCCGGGGAGTGGGTCGAGCGGATCGAGTACCGGGACGAACTGCTGGCGCTCGGGGCGCTCTGGGACTAGGGCACGCCCACGACGGAACCGGTCGGCGGGGTGCCGCGTCGAAGAGCCATGACGAACCGCAGCACCGGAACCCGTCGTCGCGCCGTCCGCCGCCCTGCGGCGCTGCTCCTCGCCGCCGCGCTCGCCGCGCCGCTGGTCGCCGGCTGCGGCAGCACCGGGGCCGCCACCGGCACGGAGTTGAGGGCCTCCGCACCGGCCAGTCGGCCCGCGGTGGACCCGGCCCAGCTGGCTGCCACCGCGAAGGCCACCGACGCCTTCGGCCTGGACCTCCTGCACGCCCTCACCGCGACGCCGGACGGCGCCGGGCACAACCTGGTGGTCTCGCCGTCCGGGCTGTCCACGGTGCTCGCCATGCTGATGCCCGGCGCCCGCGGCGCGACCGCCGAGGAACTCGCCAAGGCTCTGCACACCGACCTCGCCCCGAAGCAGTACGCGCTCGCCGTCGGCACGCTCGACCAGCGGACCAGGAACGGCGACCAGGTCACCCTGCACCAGGCCGACGAGGTGTGGACGCAGCAGGGCTTCCCGGTGGAGCCCGACTACCTGGCCACCCTCGCCACCGCCTTCGACGCCGGAGTGCACACCACCGACTTCAAGAAGGACCCGAGCGGCTCCCGCAAGGCCGTCAACGCGGCCGTGGAGAAGGCCACCGAGGGGCGGATCAAGGACCTCTTCGCGCCGAACGCGATCAACGGGGGCACCCGGCTGGTCCTCACCGACGCGCTCTACCTCAAGGCGAAGTGGGCCTCCGAGTTCAAGCCCGCGTACACCGCCGACCGCCCGTTCCACAAGCTCGACGCCTCCACCCCGTCCGTGCCCAGCATGAGCCAGACCGGCGAGTTCAAGTACGCCGACGGCTCCGGCGGGATCGTCGGCGAGCCCTGGCAGGCCGTCGAACTTCCCTACAAGGACGGCAACCTGGCGATGGACCTGATCGTCCCCGCCCAGGGCGGCTTCGCCGCCTTCACCAAGGGCCTGGACCAGCCGCAGCTGGACCGGATCCTCGGCGCGCTCAGCGCGCAGCCCGTCGACCTGCAGCTGCCGCGCTTCCACTTCGACACGTCCAACGAGCTCACCCCCGCGCTGCGCTCGCTGGGCGTCCACTCGGCCTTCGACGACGCCGACCTCAGCGGCATCGCCAAGGAGCCGCTCGTCGTCAGCACGGTGGTGCAGAAGGCCACCGTCCAGGTCGACGAGGAGGGCACGGTCGCGGCGGCCGGCAGCGGGGTCGGGGTGGGTGCCGCTGCGGCGCCGGCCCCGCGCCAGCCCGTCCAGCTGCACATCGACCGGCCGTTCCTGTTCCTGATCCGGGACACTTCGAACGGGCGGCCGCTGTTCCTGGGGCAGGTCACCGATCCCCAGGCCAAGTAGGACCTACCAGGCCGGGTATCGCCCGCCGAGCGCCGGATGGCCGGGGTCGCGGCTGGCGAACAGCACCAGCAGGTCGTCCGCGACGGTCAGCAGCTCGGCCCGCCCCTCGACCGCCCCGGCCCACTCGGCGGGCAGCGCCGAGGCACCGTACGCGGCCCCGACCAGGTTGCCGCAGACCGCGCCGGCGGAGTCGCTGTCCCCGGAGTGGTTCACCGACAGCAGCAGCGCGGTGCGCACCGGGTCGGGGTCGAGGGTGGCCGCCAGCAGCGAGTACACCGCGATGGCCAGGCACTCCTCGGCGATCCAGCCCAGCCCGACCCGCTCCACCGTGTCCGCCGAGGGCTCGGCCTCCTGGGCGAGCCGCACCGCCCGGGCCAGCGCCTGGACGGTCTCCTCGGACTTCGGCAGCTCGCGGATCTGCTCCACCGTCTCGCCGACCGCCGCCCACGGCTCCGTCCCGGCCGCCAGCCGCTCGACCAGCGCCGCGAAGGCGCCCGCCGCGAGGTATCCGGTCGGGTGCCCGTGGGTGAGCTGGGCGCACTGCACGGCTAGCCCGAAGGACTGCTCGACGCCCAGGCGGGCCAGCCCGAACGGCGCCGAGCGCATCACCGTGCCGCAGCCCTTGGACCCGGGGTTGATCGGCCCCGGACGCCCGATCGCGGACGGCGCCTCGAACACCGGGTGCTCGGACACCCCGCTCAGGCACGCGTTGCCCGGCGCCCGCCGCGCGTACAGGAACGGCTGAGCCAGCAGCCAGCCGTCGTACGGGCGGGGCTGCGGTTCGGTGTCCGGCTTGGACTGGTACTGGGTCCGCAGCCAGCGCCGGTAGGCGCCGTGCATCGCCTCCGGCACCGAGCCGCCGCCGCCCGTCCAGCCGCGGACGAAGCCGCGGATCAAGCCCTCGGCGGTGAACAGCGTCATCTGGGTGTCGTCGGTGACCTCGGCCAGGTCGCTCCCGGCCGGCAGCGCGGTCACGCCGCGCGGTCCGAACCTGTCCTGGATCTGGTGCAGTTGCTGGAACTCCACCGGCCAGCCCAGCGCGTCGCCGATCGCGCCGCCGAGCAGCGCGCCGCGCACCCGGTCCCGGTATCCTGACTCCGCCGCCGACTCCGTCACCGGATTTCTCCCAGGGTGCTCCCGGCTTCAGTTGGGAGGGGAATGGGTGCTTGGAGCGGAGCCGCGAAGCGGTGGAGTTCTCTACGCATCTGTACTGGCATCTCTCGTTGTCAGTGGGGTCGGCTAGCTTGTGGGTCATGACGATGCGGCAGGGTGCGGAGGAGGCCGGGTACACCCGGTACACCTACCGCCTGCGTGTGTCGTCGACCGCGTCCGTGCTTCTGGGCGAGGAGTGGGGCAGGTGCCGGTGGGTGTGGAATGAATGCGTCCACATGTCGCGCAAGGTCCATCTGCACAACCGGGCCGATCCAGAGGCGAAGCGCAGCTGCGGACCGGCCGATTTGGACAAGCTCCTGACGCAGGCGCGCGGGGCGATGGCGTGGCTGTGCGAGGGTGCGTCGGTCCCGCAGCAGCAGACCGTTCGGGACTTCGAGAAGTCCCGTGCCAAGGCGCTCAAGGACATCAAGGCCAGGCTTCCGGTGAATCGGCGTACCGGGATGCCGAAGTCGAAGAGGAAGCGCGAGGCGCGGGCGTCGCTGTACTACACGCGGCGTGGTTTCCGGATCAAGGACGGTCGTCTGCACCTCGCGGGCGGCATCGTGGTGACGTTGGTGTGGTCGCGGGAACTTCCGGGCGCACCGTCCTCGGTCCGGGTGTACCAGGACGCGATCGGGCACTGGTATGCGAGCTTCGTGGTTCCTGCGGCTGTCGAGCCGCTGCCCGCCACGGGCCGCGTCATCGGGATCGACTGGGGCGTCAAGGAGATCGCCACAACGACCAGCGACGACCACGACCTCCCCCACCCTCAGCATGGGAAGAGCGCCGCGCGGAAACTCGCCCACTACCAGCGGCAGATGGCCCGACGGCTCCAGCCGAAGGGAAAGGCGCAGACCAAGGGCTACCGCAAGGCCCGGCGGCAGGCCGCGAAACAGCACCGGAAGATCGCCGCGCACACCACCATGGACTGCGCGCACTGCGGTGCGAGAGCCAAGCACCGCCTCCCCCTCTCCGAACGGATCTATACGTGCACCGTCTGCGGGGCCTCGTCCTCCAGGGACAAGAACTCCGCGCGCGTGATGCTCGTCCGGGCTGGTCTCAACCCGGCTGGTGTCGATCGCGGAAGACCGCAGCGTCCGCCGGACGTCGCGGCAGCGTGAGCCAGGAATCCCCCGCCCCCAAGCGAGGGAGGAGTCAAGTCGAATCCCCCTTCGTTCGTTCGTGGCGGGGACCGTTCTATCAGGCGGGCCGTCAGTTGTGGATCTCGCCCCGCCCGTGCAGCGCGGCGCGGTCCGCCGCGGCCCGCCCGGCGACCCAGCCCTCGCCGTCGCTGACCCGGACCCGCTGCGAGACCAGCTTCGGGAACAGCCGGCCCACCTCCTCGTCCACCTTCGCCGAGCGGGCGGCCAGCGCGGGCAGCAGCCGCTCGTCCGGCAGCAGCTGCTCCTCGGTGCCGTCCTCGCGCAGGTGGCGGCCGGCCGCGGCGGCGCTGGTGGTCCGCTCGGTGGCGGCGGTCAGCCGCTCGCGGATCCGCGCCGCGTACGCGACCAGGAAGGACTGCCGGAACGCCTTGCTGCGGGAGTCCTTGCCGGAACCGGCCTTGTTGAGCGCGTGGGTGGCCTGCACCAGCAGTGAGGTGTAGAGCAGCTCGACGCCGTCCAGGTCGCCGTCGAAGCCGATCACGGTGCAGAAGCCGTACTCCTTCGCCCACACCACCCGGCACCGGTTCGCCGCCGCGACCGCGTCCAGCAGCATCGTCTTGGGGCCCTCGTACGGGTTGTCCACGCCGATCCGCAGCGCCGCCGGGGTGTCCCGGTCGGCACCGGCGGCGGCCAGCAGGGCCTCGTCGATGCTGTGCTGGGCCATCAGCTGCTGGGCCTTGGCGGTCAGCGCCTCGGCCTCCTCCGGGTACTCGGTGGACTCGGCCTTGGCCAGCAGCGCCCGGATCCGCGCCAGCATCCGAGGCTCCCCGGTCACCGGACCGGTGGCGTGCTGCGCCCGTACGGACTGTCCGGGTGCCGGGCCGACCGGGGCGATCGGGGGCAGCCGGCCCCAGCTGCGCAGCAGCTCCAGGACGGCGGTGGCGAGCGCGAAGCGGTCCAGCCGGTGCCGGTGGGCGAAGGCGCCGAGGTACTGCTCGTCGGCCGGCCACCAGACCTCGGTCTCCAGTTCGCGAAGCTGCTCCTGCCAGCGCCGGTCCAGGCTCGCGGCGGGGCGGCGGCGGCCCTCGGCGGCGATCAGGTCCACCGCGAGCGCCAGGTGGACGGGCTTCAGCTGGCGCCGCACCACCCGCACCAGGTCGGCCGGGCGCCAGCCCGCCGACCAGCAGCGGCCCACGGCGGTGTCCACGTACCCCAGCAGCGCCCGGCTGACCGCCGGCCACTGCCCGGCCGAGGCGGCCAGCAGCGAGGCCCCGGTGTCCAGCGCGAGGTCCAGCCCCTCGTTCGGGGCGGTGAGCACCGACCGCACCGCCTGCTCCAGCAGCGGCCCGGCGTTCCCGCCCTGCTGCGCGCGCTTGCCCACGGTGTGTCCCTGCTCTCCTCGACGGCCCGGCCTCTCCGGCCCATGATGCCGGAGCGGCCGGGCCGACCGACGAGGCCGACGGGGTCCCGGGCCTCTAGCGCTCGATCGCCTTGGCCAGGATCTCCGGGGTGCGCTCCAGCAGCCGGGCGGCCGCCAGCCGGGTGCCCAGGGTGGCGATCAGGCCGCCGTAGAGCGGGCCGACCAGCAGCACCGGCCAGGTCGGCCCGTCCGAGGTCAGCGCCCAGAGCAGGTAGCCGCCGACCGGCAGGGCGAGCAGCGCGACGCCGAACATCGAGCCGAACTGGTTGAGCAGGATCAGCCCGCCCTGCCCGGGGGCCGCGTTGCGCATCGGGTTGCTGTCGGCCGGCATGGTGTACGGCGCGAGCACGCTGAACACCGAGCCGAGCGCGACGCCGCAGCCGAGCATCGCCAGCGCGAGGCCGAGCGCGGAGGGCAGCCCGGCCCAGTCACCGGTGACGGTGGCCAGCACCAGCCCGAGCACCGTCGCGACCGGCACGGCGTACGACAGCACCGCGTACGCCCGGCCGCGCAGCTCGTCCCGGGCGTCGGCCGGGGTGCGCAGGGTGGCGGCGACCATCCAGAACGCCGAGCCGTCCATGCCGAACAGGTTGAGCATCTGCAGCCCGAGGAAGGTCCCGGTCATCGCCAGCAGGTAGACGCTCGACCAGCCCTGGACCACCGACAGCACGCAGATCACCAGCGTCATCCCGATGCTGGTGAACAGCGCCGCCTTGGCCCGCGGCTCGCGCCAGGCGTACCGCAGGTGGCGCTGCATCACCGCGCCGGTCCGGCCCTGGGGCAGGAAGCGCCAGCCGCGCGACGCCTGCACCCCGCGGGCCACCTCCAGGGTGGAGGAGTCGGCGGTGACCATCAGCTCCTGCAGGCTGCTCCGCCACCAGCGCAGCAGCAGGACCAGCAGCGCCCCGGCCGCGGCCAGCTGCAGCAGCGCCAGCGCGTACCGGCCCTGGCCGGCGGTGTGGGTGGCGTCGGCCGCGCTGATCGGCGGGATCCAGCGCAGCACCGAGGCGATCGGCTTCAGCGGGCTGAGGTCGATCGGCCCGCCCCGGCGGCCGAAGATGCTCTGCGAGCCGACGTTGGCGGCCTGGACCAGCAGCGCGAAGGCCAGCCCGCCGAAGATGGCGAAGTCCTTGCCGCGCCGGCTGGAGAGCATCCGGGCGTTGCCGGCCGCGACCGCCCGGGAGAGCGTGACCAGGCAGAGCACCGCGAGCGGCACCCCGACCACCGCAGCCGCGGCCGAGGCACCCCCCGCGGCGCCGGACAGCGCCGCGCCGGTCACCAGCACCAGGCTGATCAGCGGACCGGGCCCGATCAGCGCGGCCAGCAGCGAGCCGCGCAGCAGCGGCCCGGGCCGCAGCGGCAGCATGGTGAGCCGGGTCGGGTCGGCGCTCTCGTCGCTGGAGAACAGGAACAGCGGCAGCGCGGCCCAGCCCAGGGTGAGCACGCCGAGCAGCACCACGCCGGCGTTCGCGGAGCCGGCGTAGCGCCCGTTGAGCATCGCCAGCGCGAAGGCGACACCGCCTGCGAAGGCCAGGCCGACGACGCCGCCGATCAGGTACACGGCGGTACGGCCGGGGCTGCGGCGCAACCCGTTGCGCAGCAGCCGCAGCTTGAGCGCCACCAGGGCGCGAACCACCGTCCGCCCGTCGGGCACCGAGGCCCCGGTCACTGCCCGCCGCCGAGCTGCCCGCCGCCGAGCCGCTCGCTCCCGGCGTGTCCGCCGCCGAGCCAGCCGAGCGCCTGGCCGTCGTCCTCGCGGACGCCGATCAGGTCGAGGAAGGCCGCGTGCAGGCTGCGCTCGCCGCGGACGGCGTCCAGCGGGCCGTGGGCGATCACCCGGCCGGCGTTGACCACCGCGACCCAGTCGCAGAGCTGCTCGACCAGCTCCATCACATGGCTGGAGAAGACCACCGTGGAGCCCGCCGCCGCGTACCGCTTGAGCACGCCGCGGATGGTCTGGGCGGAGACCGGGTCGACGCCCTCGAAGGGCTCGTCGAGGAACAGCACGTCGGGGTTGTGCAGCAGCGCGGCGGCCAGCCCGATCTTCTTGCGCATGCCGGTGGAGTAGTCGGCGACCAGCTTGTCGGCGTCCCGGCCGAGGTCCAGGACGGTCAGCAGCTCCTCGGCGCGGTGGTCCACCTCGGCGCCGGGCAGGCCGCGCAGCCGGCCGGTGTACTGCAGCAGTTCGCGCCCGCTGAGCCGCTCGAACATCCGCAGGCCCTCGGGCAGGATGCCGATCCGGGCCTTGACCGTGACCGGGTCGGCCCACACGTCGGCGCCGTGCACCAGCACGGTGCCGTGGTCGGGCCGGAGCAGGCCGGTGACCATGGACAGCGTGGTGGTCTTGCCCGCGCCGTTCGGCCCGACCAGGCCGATGAAGGCCCCGGCGGGCAGTTCGAGGCTGAGCCCGGCCACGGCGGCCTGGCTGCCGAAGTGCTTCCACAGTCCCTGGATGCTGACGGCGGACGGGGTGCCCGGTCCGGGGTGCCCGGAGGGCGACGGTACTGACGCCTGCATGGCGGCCTTCTGTCTCTACTCGTGTGCGGGTGGCTGAACGGTTGTCCGGGGCCCCAGCCTGTCACTGCCCGAACGGACTGTCGCCGGCTTTGAGCATCCCCTGAGCGTGTCCGCCGAACGGGTGTGAACGCCGCCCGGAAACCGCGCCGCCTCGGCAGGCGGGCCGATTCGGCAACTACTCAGCTCCGCTGTTCGTCCTGCACTATGAGGAACAGTGAGCGCGCGCGGGGGCGCCGCGTTGCCGGGAGGTGGCGGATGTCCGTTCGACCGTGGGGCGAGTCCCGTCCCGGGCATCCGCACGGCCATCGGGCCGCGGTGCCGGGCTGGCAGGCCGCGCCCTCCCCGCAGGCGGCGATGCGGGCGAGCCACGCGGACCGGGACCGGACGGTGGACGTGCTGAAGGCCGGCTTCGCCGAGGGCAGGCTCTCCGCCGAGGAGTACGAGCAGCGCCACGAGGCGGCCGCCCTGGCGCGCACCTACGGCGAGCTGGCCGCACTGGTGGCCGACCTGCCGGCCGGGCCGATGGTGGCGCCGCCGCTCCAGGCCGCGCAGCCGGTCCCGGCGACCTTCCTGCCGCCCCCCGCGCCGCAGGTCCGCCCCACCAACGTGCTGGCGGTGGTCTCCCTGGTGTGCGGCCTGACCGGCTTCCTGGCGCTGCCGGTGCTGCCGGCGGTGATCACCGGCCACATCGCCCGGGCGCAGATCCGCGAGCGCAACATGAACGGGGACGGGGCGGCCGTCCTCGGGCTGGTCCTCGGCTACCTGGGCACGGCCTTCTGGGCCCTGACGATCCTGCTGGGCATCGCGTAGCCCGTCCGCCCTCCCCGTCCGCGGCTCCGCCGGACGCTCCGCTGGCAGGTGGCCGTCGACTGTGGTAGAGCGGGTGGAGACGGCCCGACACCGACCGGTCGCGCACGGGACACCGTGGCGACACCCGGCCGAAGGCCGCGACCTGCGGCGTTGCATTTGTTTTGACCGAGCCCCATGCGCTAGGTACGCTCTGACCTTGTGCCTGGGGTGTCCCCGGGTCCTTGTGCGTGCATGCACACCGGTCGCCGCGCCGAGCCGGAGCGCCTCCCAGCGCGCCGCGCGTAGAGCGCCGTCGCTGTACATCAGCTCATGGGATTCCGTGTCGGAATAGCCCAACACACCCGACCGCGTGGGTCGACCACGGGGTCGTGTGCGAGGGAACACCGCAGGTTAGTTCCACCAAGCCTTGGCACACAGAAAACGGAGAAACGGTGCCTACGATCCAGCAGCTGGTCCGAAAGGGCCGGCAGGACAAGGTCGAGAAGAACAAGACTCCCGCGCTGAAGGGCTCCCCGCAGCGCCGTGGGGTCTGCACGCGTGTGTACACGACCACCCCGAAGAAGCCGAACTCGGCGCTTCGCAAGGTCGCCCGTGTGCGCCTCACCAGCGGGATCGAGGTCACCGCTTACATCCCGGGCGAGGGCCACAACCTGCAGGAGCACTCCATCGTGCTGGTGCGCGGTGGTCGTGTGAAGGACCTTCCTGGTGTCCGCTACAAGATCATCCGCGGTTCGCTCGACACCCAGGGTGTCAAGAACCGCAAGCAGGCCCGCAGCCGCTACGGCGCCAAGAAGGAGAAGTAAGAATGCCTCGTAAGGGCCCCGCCCCGAAGCGCCCGGTCATCATCGACCCGGTCTACGGCTCCCCGGTCGTCACCCAGCTGGTCAACAAGATCCTGCTGCACGGCAAGCGCTCCACCGCCGAGCGGATCGTGTACGGCGCCCTCGAGGGCGTCCGCGAGAAGACCGGCTCGGACCCGGTCGTCACGCTGAAGCGCGCGCTGGAGAACGTGAAGCCGGCCCTCGAGGTCAAGTCCCGCCGTGTCGGTGGCGCGACCTACCAGGTTCCGGTCGAGGTCCGTCCGGGCCGCGCCAGCACCCTGGCGCTGCGCTGGATGGTCGGTTACTCCCGCGCCCGTCGCGAGAAGACCATGACCGAGCGCCTGATGAACGAGATCCTCGACGCCAGCAACGGCCTGGGCGCTT
The DNA here is from genome assembly GCF_055560875.1 of Kitasatospora sp. NPDC023118. Lineage (NCBI taxonomy): Bacteria > Bacillati > Actinomycetota > Actinomycetes > Kitasatosporales > Streptomycetaceae > Kitasatospora > Kitasatospora sp. NPDC023118. The sequence goes on along the minus strand of NZ_JBVHHW010000002.1, from coordinate 204,525 downwards.
CCGTGAAGCGTCGCGAGGACACCCACAAGATGGCCGAGTCCAACAAGGCCTTCGCGCACTACCGCTGGTAGTCCGTACCACGTCACTAGACAGAGAGAGAACGAGCCACCATGGCTGCAACCTCCCTTGACCTCGCCAGGGTCCGCAACATCGGGATCATGGCGCACATCGACGCGGGCAAGACCACCACCACCGAGCGGATCCTGTTCTACACCGGTGTCTCGTACAAGATCGGTGAGGTCCACGATGGCGCTGCCACCATGGACTGGATGGAGCAGGAGCAGGAGCGCGGCATCACGATCACGTCGGCCGCGACGACCTGCCACTGGACGGTCGACGGCGTCGACAACACCATCAACATCATCGACACCCCGGGGCACGTCGACTTCACCGTCGAGGTGGAGCGCTCGCTGCGCGTCCTCGACGGTGCCGTGACGGTGTTCGACGGTGTCGCCGGTGTCGAGCCCCAGTCCGAGACCGTGTGGCGGCAGGCTGACCGCTACGGCGTCCCGCGCATCTGCTTCATCAACAAGCTGGACCGCACGGGCGCGAACTTCTTCTTCTGCGTCGACACCATCGTGGAGCGCCTCGGCGCCACCCCGCTGGTGATGCAGCTCCCGATCGGTGCCGAGGCGGACTTCCAGGGCGTTGTCGACCTGGTCCGCATGAAGGCTCTGGTCTGGTCCGCCGAGGCCGCCAAGGGCGAGATGTACGACATCGTCGACATCCCGGCCGAGCTGCAGGAGCAGGCCGCGGAGTACCGCGAGCAGCTGATCGACACCGTCTCGAACGTCAGCGACGAGATCATGGAGCTCGCCCTCGAGGGCGAGGAGATCCCGGTCGAGCTGCTGCAGGACGCGATCCGCAAGGGCACCCTGAACTCGGACTTCACCCCGATCTTCTGCGGTACCGCCTTCAAGAACAAGGGCGTTCAGCCCCTGCTCGACGCGGTCGTCAAGTACCTGCCGTCGCCGCTGGACATCGAGTCCATCGAGGGCACCAAGCCCAACGACCCGGACACCAAGATCTCCCGCAAGGCCTCGGACGACGAGCCGCTGGCCGCGCTGGCGTTCAAGATCATGTCCGACCCGCACCTGGGCAAGCTCACCTTCGTCCGGATCTACTCCGGTCGCCTGGAGTCCGGCACCTCCGTGCTGAACGCCGTGAAGGGCAAGAAGGAGCGCATCGGCAAGATCTACCGTATGCACGCGAACAAGCGTGAGGAGATCGAGTCGGTGGGCGCCGGCGACATCGTCGCCGTCATGGGCCTGAAGCAGACCACCACCGGTGAGACGCTGGCCGACGAGAAGAACCCGGTCATCCTGGAGTCCATGGACTTCCCGGCCCCGGTCATCCGCGTCGCCATCGAGCCCAAGTCCAAGGGTGACCAGGAGAAGCTGGGTGTCGCCATCCAGCGTCTCGCCGAGGAGGACCCGTCCTTCCAGGTCAACACGGACGAGGAGACCGGCCAGACCATCATCGCGGGTATGGGCGAGCTGCACCTTGAGGTGCTCGTCGACCGTATGCGCCGTGAGTTCAAGGTCGAGGCCAACGTCGGCAAGCCGCAGGTCGCGTACCGCGAGACGATCCGTCAGGCCGTCGAGCGCATCGACTACACCCACAAGAAGCAGACCGGTGGTTCCGGTCAGTTCGCCAAGGTGCAGATCGCGATCGAGCCGCTCGAGCAGGCCGAGGGCTACGAGTTCGTCAACCTGGTCACCGGTGGCCGCGTGCCGCGCGAGTACATCCCGTCGGTCGACGCCGGTTGCCAGGAGGCCATGGAGTTCGGTGTTCTCGCCGGCTACCCGCTGCAGGGTGTCCGCGTGAAGCTGCTCGACGGCCAGTCGCACGACGTCGACTCCTCCGAGCTCGCGTTCAAGATCGCCGGTTCGATGGCCTTCAAGGAAGGCGCCAAGAAGGCCAAGCCGGTCCTTCTTGAGCCGATGATGGCCGTCGAGGTCACCACGCCCGAGGACTACATGGGCGACGTGATCGGTGACATCAACTCTCGCCGTGGCCAGATCCGGTCCATGGACGAGCGTCACGGTGCCCGCGTCGTCACGGCGCTGGTGCCCCTCTCCGAGATGTTCGGCTACGTCGGTGACCTGCGCAGCAAGACCTCTGGTCGCGCCAGCTACTCGATGCAGTTCGACTCGTACGCCGAGGTCCCCAAGGCCGTGGCTGAGGAGATCATCGCCAAGTCCAAGGGCGAGTGAGGTCCGGCTCTGCCGGCTTCAGAATCAGTCCGACATTCGGGATGATTCCGACCCCTTAGGCTATTAGGAGGCGACCCGGGAGGATCCGGACGGATCCTCCCGGGGCCTCCGGCCCCTACCCGCGGGACGGTACGAGGTGCTTCCGGCACCACGGACCAAGCCCGATCAAGACCAACTGACGTCAGCACGGCGTACAGGAACTGTCCTCAGGAGGACTGCAGTGGCGAAGGCGAAGTTCGAGCGGACGAAGCCCCACGTCAACATCGGCACCATCGGTCACATCGACCACGGTAAGACGACCCTTACCGCGGCCATCACCAAGGTGCTGCACGACGCGTACCCGGAGATCAACCCCTTCACGCCGTTCGACCAGATCGACAAGGCGCCGGAGGAGCGGCAGCGCGGTATCACCATCTCGATCGCGCACGTCGAGTACCAGACCGAGGCGCGTCACTACGCCCACGTCGACTGCCCGGGTCACGCGGACTACATCAAGAACATGATCACCGGTGCGGCCCAGATGGACGGTGCGATCCTCGTCGTCGCCGCCACCGACGGCCCGATGCCGCAGACCAAGGAGCACGTCCTCCTGGCCCGCCAGGTCGGCGTCCCCTACATCGTCGTCGCCCTGAACAAGGCCGACATGGTGGACGACGAGGAGATCCTGGAGCTCGTCGAGCTCGAGGTCCGTGAGCTGCTCTCCGAGTACGAGTTCCCGGGCGACGACCTGCCGGTCGTCCGCGTCTCCGCCCTGAAGGCCCTCGAGGGCGACAAGGAGTGGGGCGAGAAGCTCCTCGGCCTCATGCACGCGGTCGACGAGAACATCCCCACCCCGGCCCGCGCCGTGGACCAGCCGTTCCTGATGCCGATCGAGGACGTCTTCACGATCACCGGTCGTGGCACCGTCGTCACCGGTCGTATCGAGCGCGGCATCCTCAAGGTCAACGAGACCGTCGACATCATCGGCATCAAGACCGAGAAGACCACCACCACGGTCACCGGCATCGAGATGTTCCGCAAGCTGCTCGACGAGGGCCAGGCCGGTGAGAACGTCGGTCTGCTGCTCCGTGGCATCAAGCGCGAGGACGTCGAGCGCGGCCAGGTCATCATCAAGCCGGGTTCGGTTACCCCGCACACCGACTTCGAGGCCCAGGCCTACATCCTGTCGAAGGACGAGGGTGGCCGTCACACCCCGTTCTTCAACAACTACCGCCCGCAGTTCTACTTCCGTACCACGGACGTGACCGGCGTCGTGACCCTCCCCGAGGGCACCGAGATGGTCATGCCGGGCGACAACACCGCCATGACCGTCGCGCTGATCCAGCCCGTCGCCATGGAGGAGGGCCTGAAGTTCGCCATCCGTGAGGGTGGCCGCACCGTCGGCGCCGGCCAGGTCACCAAGATCGTCAAGTAATTGACGCTCTGACCTGCCTGCCTGGTCAGGCCAGTCCGAAGGGCCCCACGCACCCGCGGGTGCGTGGGGCCCTTCGGCGTCTCACCCCGCGCTCACCTGGCGCACTTCCTCTCACAGGCAGCTCATGGCCGACTGTTATGGTCGGCTCACCATCCAGCCCCGCCGTCGCGGAAAGTGGGATCCAACGCATGTCTACGGCACCGCTGTTGTCGGTCGTGATGCCGATCTACAACGAGCAGGAGGCGCTCCCGCTGACCGTCGAGCGGCTGCGTCCCATCCTGGACGGGCTGGGCGTCGACTACGAGGTCGTCGGCGTGGACGACGGCAGCAGGGACGCCACACCCGTGCTGATGCAGAAGATCCGCCAGGACTGGCCGGAGTTCCGGATCGTCCGCTTCGCCCGCAACTCCGGGCACCAGGCCGCGCTCACCGCCGGCATCCACCGCGCCTTCGGCGACTACGTCGTCTCCATCGACGCCGATCTGCAGGATCCGCCGGAGAAGATCCCCGAGATGCTGGCGCTCGCCCGCGAGCAGAACCTCGACATCGTCTACGGCGTCCGTGGCGACCGCGGCACCGACACGTTCTTCAAGCGGCAGACCGCCGGGGCGTACTACTGGCTGATGCGCAAGCTGGTCGGCAAGCGGATGCCCAATCAGGCGGGCGACTTCCGGCTGCTCAGCCGGGCCGCGGTCGACGCGCTCAAGGCGATGCCCGAGCACCAGCCGGTCTACCGGCTGCTCGTGCCGTGGCTGGGCTTCCCCAGCGGCGAGGTCGTTTACGTGCGAGAGGAACGGGTGGCCGGCAGCACCCACTACCCGCTGTCCAAGATGGTCAGCCTCGCCCTCGACAGCGTTACCAACTTCTCCGCGAGCCCGCTGCGACTCGCCACCTGGCTCGGCCTGTTCAGCTTCCTGATCTGCATCGTCCTGGGCGTCTACACGACGGTCTCGTACGCGCTCGGCTCCGCCGTGCCCGGCTGGTCCTCGCTGTTCATCGCGATGCTCTTCATCGGGGCGGTCCAGCTGATCTGCGTCGGCCTGCTCGGCGAGTACGTCGGCCGGATCTACTCGGCCGTGCAGGCGCGGCCGGCCTACTTCGTCGGGTATGACTCGGCCGATGAGCCGGCCGAGGCTGCCGTGACGGAACTCTCCGATCGGACGAGCTAGCTAGCGCGACGGGGACCTGGCGCGGCACTCGCGCGGGACAGGAACATCGGACAGGTCCGAGGCAGGCCGCTCCCGACGTCGGGCTCGCCGGCCGGTGGCTCCGTCCACGGCCACGGCGCTCGCGCGCACCGACCGTCCCGCAGCGCGCTTCCTCGCCCACCCCGGCGGCCGATGTCGCCGTGGTCGGGACGCTGTGGGCCTCGGGCACCCCAGTGGTGGACGTCGCCCGCTATCTGGTCTACGTGCTCTGGGGCGTCCTGCTCCCGGGAACGCTGGTGTTCCGCGTCCTGCGGAGCCACCCGTACACGAGGACCTGATGCTCGGCGCGGTGACCGGCCTGGTGCTCGAACTGGCGGCCTGGGCCGTAGCCGTCGGTCTCGGTCTGCAGGCGCTCGCCGTGCTCTGGCCGCTCGCCGTGGTGGTCTCGTGCGAGGTGGTGCCCGCGTTCCGTCGGCACTGGCGGCCCCGAAGGTACGCGTGGCTGCCAGCTGGCTGGCTGGTCCTGGTTGTGGCGGGCATCGTCTCACTGCCCTGCCGCGGGGTCGGCTCAGTGGTTCCTGCTCGGCGCCGCACTGGCTGGACCGAGGTCCTGCGCGGCTACGGGGTGTCACGACCTCGACGTCGATGCCCAGGCCCGCGCCGTGCTCGATCACTGCGTTCTTGAAGCCGGTGTCGGCCCAGCTTTTGGAGATGCTCGGTAGGTCTTCTTGGCCTGGCTGAGGAGCCGTATTCCCAGGTCATTCTCGGACAGGCTCGCGGCGGTGACGGTGACGGCGAGGATCAGCCCGATGGTGTCGGTGAGGATGCCCCGCTTCCGGCCGACGATCTTCTTCGCGGCGTCGGTTCCCTGGCTGGTCAGGGGCACATTGGTGGAGGTCTTCACGCTCTGGGTGTCGATCACCGAGGCTGTCGGCTCGGGGTTGCGGCCTTCCTTCACGCGGGCCAGGCCGGTCAGGTCGTAGTTGAGTTGGACGAAGATTCCCTCGTCGCGCCACGCGGCATAGTAGGCGTAGACGGTGCCGTGGTTGGGGAATCCCCTGGAAGGTACTTCCAGGGGATTCCCGTGCGGTTGACGTAGAGGATCGCGTTGAAGACGTCGCGCAGGTCGACCTTCGCTGGCTGGCCGGTTGGCCGACGGTCGAGCCGAGCTTTTCTCCGTGCCGTCAGTTTCGGCTCGATCAAGGCCCATCGGGCGTCGGACAGGTCGCTGGGGTGCGGCTTCCGCTGGCTCATGGCACAGCGTCAGCACGGATGGGGCGGAGGATCGCGTTCCGCTGCTGGGTGGGCGTTTCTATGACATCTTCAAGCCAGACGGATTTCAGAGCCCAGAAACGGATGAGACGGACGGCCCAGCCAGCAGCCGTGACTGGAGCAATCTTCTCCTATCGGGCTTAAGGTTACGAAAGCGAACAGGGATTAAAGCCGCATACAGGAGCAGGGCTACTAAGACGCCCAATCAGAGCTTCAAGAAGGCTCGGCCGCACCGCCGTTGACGCCAGCCTCACCCTGCCCCACCACAACGGCCGCATCGAAAGTGTGAACACCCGTACCAAGCGAATCACGCGGCAGATGCACGGCCGAGCTGGATTCGCCCTGCCCCGCCACCGGATCCTTCTCCAGTGATCACCACACAGCGCTACCGCGATTACGGGACAGAGCCGTTGGCTGGACACACCCGCACCCTCAGGAGCCCCCGTACCGCCGCCCGCGGCGGTACGGGGGCTCCTTCGTTGTGTCCGGAAACGGCCATCGGACATCCACGACCTGACTACCCGGACGGCCCGTGAGCTGACTATTCATCATAATTGTCTCATGTTTTTCATGTTGCTCGATGTAAAGAAAGAGACATTGTGAGGAAAAAGACCGCGAGGGTACTCATACCATCGTTGATCGGACTGCTGCTCACCTCGCTGTCACCGGGGTCCGCGTCCGCGGCCGCCCAGCCGTCCGTCTGGGTGGAGAGCGGCTACGACCACGTCTTCTCGTCCACGCCCGCCCCCTACCGCCCCGCCCAGGGGGTCGACCTGTTCGCCGCCCGCAACGAGACCCAGGCCGCCCAGATCGCGGTGCGCTCCGGCACGCAGCTGAACGGCCTGCAACTGCTACCCGGCGACCTGACCGGTCCGAACGGGGCCGTCATCCCGGCCTCGCGGATCACCGTGAACCGGGAGTACAACCACCAGCAGGTGTGGAAGGTGGCGACTCCGGGCAGCGACGGGCACCAGGAGCCGCCGGACGGCGGGACGGCCTACTACGACGCGCTGGTCGAGAACGTTCCGTCCGGCCTCGCCGCCGGCACCACCCAGCCGTACTACTACAGTGTCGCGGTGCCGGACACCCAGGCTCCCGGGGTGTACACCGGCCAGGCCACCGTGCAGAGTTCGGCCGGGGCGGTGGACATCCCGGTGTCGGTGACGGTGTACGACGCGGCGCTGCCGCCGGCCAACCGGTCGACCTTCCGGATGAACAACTGGTTCACCTCGGTCGGCTGGGACTACAACTGGACCGAGTCCTCCATCTCTTCCCAGTACACCAAGCGGGACGGGTCGGGCCAGCCGATCAAGGCGTTCGACCCGGAGTGGTGGGACGTCATCACCAGCTTCGCCGCCGACCACGCCAGGCACCGCAACAACGTGGTCTACGCGGACTTCCAGGCCCTCGCCATCCCGGACACCAAGTCGGACTCCGCCGGGAATCTGACCTTCACCTGGCAGGCCTTCGATCGTTTCGTGCAGACCTTCCAGGATGCTGGCGCTCTGCAGTACATCTACACGCCCACCCTGCTCGAACACGAACACGGCAAGGACCTGGAAACCCTCGTTCCGGACGGCCAGGGTGGCGTCAAGATGGCCTACCAGCAGGCCGGTTCGGACGCGGCCGGGGTCTACCTGGACAAGGTCTTCGCCGAGCTGAAGAAGCACCTCGACGCCAAGTGTCTGGATCCGGGCCCGAGTTGCACCCCGGGCCGGCGCTGGAGCGACGTGTTCTACATGAGTGCCGTCGACGAGCCCGACCCGACGGATGCCACCCAGACCGCGAACGCGGTGTGGCTCTATCAGCACTACAAGGGCAAGGACCAGTTCCCCAATGGTCTGAGCAACGAGTCCCGCCAGAACCCGGAGCCGGGCATTGACAGCTCGCTGAGCACGGTGACCTCCGTCGGCGGGCCGCAGTACGACAACAACACGGCGTACTACCAGAACCTTCGCCTGTCCGGTAAGGATTTCTGGCTGTACTACTGCAACAACCCCACCGACAACCACCTCAACCGCTGGATCAGCTACCCGCTGTCCGACTCCCGGCTCACGCCGTGGATGGTGGCGGCCGTTGGCGGGAACGGCTTCCTGCACTGGGGCTGGAACATCTGGACCAAGCCCGTCACCGGCTTCCCCGCCGTCGACACCTTCAACGACCCGATGTCCGGCGATGACTTCCTGGTCCGCCCCAACAAGAAGACCTACGGCGTCTACGACAGCGTCCGCAGCGAGGCCCTGCTGGCCGGCATCCAGGACTACGAGCTGCTGAACCAGCTCTCCGCCACCAAGCCGGTGCTCGCCCGTGCCCTGATCAACTCGCTGATCAGCGGCACGACGTCCTTCTCCAAGTCCGGCACGGCCACCGACCAGCGGCACAAGCAGATCCTGGACGCGCTGACCACCCCCGGCCCGGACGCGGCCTTCCCGTTCACCGACGACTTCGGCCCCGACCGGAACGCCTCCTGGCGCACCGTCCGCGGCACCTGGACGGCGAGCGGCGACGGCGGGTACGTGCAGAGTGACCCCAACGCCGGCTGGGACGTGGTCGCCGGCCTGACCGGCCGCGCGTACCGGGACGTTGAGGCCTCCGTCGACCTACGGATCACCGGCGTCCAGGCCAACGGTGGCGACACCAACTGGGCGGGCATGGTGGTCCGCAACCAGAACCCGACCGAGTCGCAGACCGGATACCTGGTCGCGCTGCGCAACACCGGCGAGGTGTTCGTGAACCGCAGCGGCACCACGCTCGGCTCGGCGAAGGTGCCCGGCTACACCCCAGGCCAGACCGTCAGTCTGCGGGTGTCCGCCCGGGGCGGCACGCTCCGGGTCTACGCCGGTACCATCCAGCTGCTCACCGTGACCGACCAGGGCTACCCGGTCGGCGGCTTCGGGCTCGCCACCGGCGGGGCCTCCGCCCGCTTCGAGCACGTCCGGCTCAACCCGGGCGGCGACGTCGCGGAGAACGCCGCCGTCGTCGCGTCCAGCACGTACGAGGGCGACGGCTGGAGCACCGGCGCGCTGACCGACGGACGGCGCGGCCTGGCGACCGGCAGCAACGGCTGGAGCAGCAACCTCACCCCGGGCGCCGACCACCCCGAGTGGGTGAAGCTGGACCTCGGCTCGACCCGGCGGATCAGCCGGGTGGACCTCTACCCGCGGGCCGACGGGGCCGCCGCGGGTTGGGGCTTCCCGGTGGACTTCAGCATCCAGGTCTCCACGGACGGCAGCAACTGGACCACCGTCACCGACCGCACGAACTACCCGAAGCCGACGGACGGCTCCGTCCAGGCCTTCCCGTTCGTCCCCACCGGCGCCCGCTACATCCGGGTCAACGGCACCCGGCTGGGCACCGATCCGAACGGCGACTACCGGATGCAGTTCGCCGAGATCGAGGCGACCGGCGGCGAGCTGGCCGTCAACCGGCCGGTGACGGCGTCGACTTCGGTGAGCGCATACGCCTGGCGTCCGGCCGCGACCACCAACGGCATCACCAACTCCACCCTCGAGTACACGATGGGCTGGAGCAGCGCCAGGTCGTCCGGCTCCGCTGGCAATGAGTGGATCACCGTGGACCTCCAGGGCCCCAGCCTGATCAGCCAGGTCGCCCTGACCCCGCGCACCGACGGCGCCAACACCGGCCTGGGCTTCCCGGTCGACTACACCGTCCAGGTCTCCCCCGACGGCACCACCTGGACCACCGTCGCCACCCGCACCAACACCCCCCGCCCCGGTGCCGCCCCGCTCCTCCACCCCTTCACCCCCACCACCGCCCGCTATGTGAGGATCACCGGCACCCGCCTGAGCCCCGACCAGTTCGGTGACTACTACCTCCAACTCGCTCAGATCGGCATCAGCTGATTCTGCCCCTCCGAAGGCCGCCGCGCCCGCCGCGGCGGCCGCGGCGGCCAGCGAGCGCCGCAGCGCGCCGGCGGCGCAGAATCCCTATGGATCTGGCGATCAGGTCCTGCCTGCCGGAGCCGACAGCCCTGCGCATACTCATGCGCAGGGCTGTTCCGCCGCTGAGCGTCCCGCTTGTGCTCGGCATCGACGACTTCGTCCTCAGGACCCAGCACCGCTACGCCGCTGCGATCACCGACGCCGGGACCGGCGAGCGGATCAACATCCTGCCTGACCGCACCACCCAGACCCTGGTCGCGGAGCTGCGCGAGCACTCTGGGGCCCGAGTACGTCTGCCGCGACGGCTCCGGCTCCTACGGCGAGGCGATCCGCCATGCTCTCCCCGAAGCGGTGCAGGTCAGTCATCTTGGTCCCGGGCAGGGACGCCTTGCGGCGTGAAAACATGTGGGCTGGTGCCTCGCCCGGTGGACTCCGGTCGTCTCTTGGGATCTTGAGCCCGTAGGTCAGTCTGGTGCGGGGGCGGTGCGTACAGGACCCGCACGACGACGGCTCGGGCCGGCGGGGCCAGCACTCTCACCCCCCCGCGACCAGCTGACCGCCCCAGCCACAGCCCGCCTGCACCGACCGCCGACGGGCTACCTCGCGCTGCCCGGCCAACCCCCTGGTTTCCGATCAGGGCCTACCCTGTTGGTTTCCGCGAGTGCTACTGGGACCCCTGCGCGCCGTGGATAGAAACCCGCGCTGCGGGCAGGGTGGCAATCCGCGAGCCCTTCTGGGACCAGGAGCTGTTCAGGCTCAACGAGGACGCGGTGTACCGTCCTACCGCAGAGCTGATCGAGCGGTTGCGGCGTGAGCACCGGGTGCGGTTCCTGGTGGTCGACCGGAAGGCGGGCGCCGAATCGCCCCGGCTGCGGGAGTTCGCCGAGCCGGTCTTCGACAATGGACGGGTCGCCGGGTACCGGCTGCCCTGACCGGACGAACGGACGACGGGTACTCCGCGATGCTTTCCACGGACGACAAGAGCGGGCAGCCGCAGACCGACGGGCGGCCGGCGCGCCGCCAGCTGCCTTCCTTCCTGCTGATCGGTGTGCTCAGCACCCTCTTCTACCTGGGGCTGTTCGTGGTCGCGCGCCGGTTCACCGACCCGCAGGCGGCCAACCTGATCGCGCTGGCGGTCAGCGCGGTCGCCAACACCGCGGCCAACCGCCGCTTCACCTTCGGGATCACCGGCTCCGAGGGCGCGGTGCGCCACCAGCTCCAGGGCGCGGTGGCGTTCCTGATCGGCCTGGGGCTGAGTGCCGGCGTGCTGGCCCTGCTCGACATCGCGGTGCCGGACGCCTCGCGGGTGGCGGAGGTGGCCGGGCTGATCGTGGCGAACGGCCTGGCCACCGTGGTCCGGTTCCTGCTGATGAAGGTGTGGGTCTTCCGCGGCCGCTGAGCTCCGACAGCGGAAAGCGCCCGCCCGGTCCGTCCGGGCGGGCGCTTCGCTGTGCGGGGCGGGTGTCAGGCGGACACCTTGGGCGGCTCCTCGGCCGCCGGCGCCGGCTGCGGCGCGGTGAGCGGATCGGCCGCGGCCGCGGCTGCGGCCTCGACCCGGGCGGCGCTGCGCTCCTTGAGCTTGCGCACCGGCCACGGCGTCCAGTTCTTGGCCTTCATCAGCGGCGACTCCAGTAGGTGCCAGGAGAGCGCGGCCAGCACCACGGTGCCTGCCATGGCTAGGGCCAGGTAGACCGGCTTGCCGTACTTGGCGTAGCCGAGCATGGCCAGCGCCTGCTCGACGGTGAAGCCGTAGATGTAGATGCCGTACGAGTAGTCGCGCTTGCGGCCGACCTTCTGGAACGGGCCTGGCAGCCGTATGGCCAGCCAGAGCAGCAGGTAGGCGAAGGCCGGGTAGCCGAAGACGAACAGGCCGCCGGTCCACAGGCTCACGCCGAACACGGCGGCGCAGATCAGCGCCAGACCGTCGTGGATGACCAGCCGCTCGCGGTAGAGCTGGAAGGTCGCGCCGATCATGAAGATGAAGACCAGGTGGATGAGGAAGTGCACCGACATCGCGCCGAGGAACGGCACGTAGACGGCGGAGTTCATGTCGCCCGGGATGCCGCGCAGGGTGGGCATGTTCACCCAGTCGCGCAGGATGAGGATCCACAGACCCAGCGCCAGCAGCGGCACGAACTTGCGGGCCCGCTGCAAGACGCCACCCGCGGCCATCAGGCCGACGATGACGTAGCAAAGGATCTCGTACTTCAACGACCAGAGGGCGCCGTTGACGCCGACGTCGTAGTTGGTGCCCCGCTTGATGCCCCCCTCGATGACGCCGGAGATGTCCCAGCCGGTGCTGATCGAGGTGTTCCAAGTGCCCTTCAGGTAGTTCACCGGGCCGGCCGGGTGGTGCCAGTAGCCGCTGAACGTGCCGTGCTGCCAGTGCCACAGCAGCGGGATGATCACCAGCGCCGAGACCAGCAGCGATCCCCAGAGGCCGGGCAGGATGCGCAGCGCGCGGTGCCAGGCGTACCGCCCGATGGGCGTCCGGGCACCGCTGGCGCTGATCATGAACCCGGAGAGCACGAAGAACCCGATGACGGCCATCTTGCCGATGTCGGTCTGCTGGCCGCTCTTGATCCACAGCGGATCCAGGTGCCCCCACGCGAGGGGGTACATGTGCGAGAGGACGACCGCCGAGGCAAGCAGCAGTCGCAGCAGGCCGAAGCTGTTGGCCCGGCCCGAGTACAACTCGGCGAGGGTCCCGCGCCGACCGGGCAGTGCGGACAGCCACCCGCCGGGTCGGTTGCCGCGGGACTGGGGCCTGCCCGGCGAGGAGAGCCTGCGAGACATGGAAAAGATCATGCTTTCCTGGAAGGGGTGCCCAGGCGGAGGCCCGGTGCACAGGCCCGATCGGGTCCTCGTCGGATCCTACCGATGCCCGTCGAGGATCATCACGGGTGCTGATCGAATCGTTAGCGTGCGGACCCGGCCGAGGCAGCGGACCAGAGCGCGGCGACGGCCGAGCGCAGGCTGCGCTCGGGCTGCCAGCCGAGGGCGTTGCCGGCGGCGGAGATGTCGAGCTGCTGCCACTCGGTCTCCGGGCCGCTGCCGTCCGGCGCCGGGACCTCGGTGACGTTCACCGGGACACCGCTGACCTCGATCAGCAGGTCGACCAGCTCGCGCGCCGAACTCGCCTTGCCCAGGCCGACGTTGAGCACCGCGGGGGAGGCCGGGTTGCTCGGGATCGCGGCGATGATCGCGTCCACGGTGTCCTGCAGGTCGACGAAGTCGCGCTGGGCGGTGAGCGGCTGGAGCGCCAGCTCGGCGGTGGCGTCGGCGGCCTGTGCGGCGGCGAGCTTGCCGGCCATCACGCCGAGCAGGCTGTGCCCGGGCTGCCCGGCGCCGACCACGTTGCCCAGGCGCAGCACCACGGCGTCCAGGCCCTCGGTGCGGACGGCGTCCTTGATCAGCTCGGTCGCCTGCAACTTGAGCTGCCCGTACACCATGGACGGATTCGGCTCGGAGTCCTCGGTCAGGCTGACGCCGATCGGGCAGAGGCCGTACTCGTGGACGGTACCGAGGTGGACCAGGCGGGGGGCTGCGGGCATGCTCCGAAGTGCGTCCAGCAGCCGGCTGACCATGCCGACGTTGGCGCCGACCATCTGCTCGTCGGTCAGGCCCCACATCCCGCCGGCCGCGTTGATCACCACGTCGATCCGGTGATCGGTCAGCAGCGCGGCCAGCTCGGCGGGCGGGTCGAGGGTGAGGTCCAGCCGGGCGAACTCGCCGGGCAGCGGCTCGGCCGGCTCCTTGCGGGCGATGGTGAGCAGGTGGTGGCCCCGCTCGTCCAGGGCGGCGAGGATGGTGCGCCCGATGAAGCCGGTGCCGCCGAGGACGGCGATGCGGGGAAGGTCTGAGCTGCTCACGGCCATGGCCTCTGGTTCCGGTTCGGTCGGATGGTCGGTCGGGTGGTCGGTCGGGTGGTGGGGGGCGCTGCCTCAGTAGTGGTCGCTGCCGGCGACGTGCCGCAGCAGGGTCTTGGCGCCGCCGCCGTTCCGGCTCTTGACCGCGCCGGGGACCATGGTCAGCGCGTGGATCCGGGACGACAGGTGCAGCCGGGAGGCCTTGGCGGCCTTCGGCCAGCCGTGCGCGTCCAGCCGGTCGGCGACGTCGCGGAAGAAGCGGTTGGCCTCCTCGAAGCGCACGCCGGTGAAGGCCTGCGCCGAGGAGATGCTCACCGCGTGCCGGCGGTACTGGAAGCAGACCTGGTCGGTGATCATCATCTGCTCGCCGGCCTGCAGCAGGTCGATGACCAGCGCGAGGTCCTGGGTGACCTCCAGGTTGTCCCGGAAACCAGCGGCTCGAACGGCCTCGGTACGCCAGCAGATGGAGGGGAAGAACAGCCAGTTGCCGCGCAGCAGGCTGGTGGCCAGCTCCTCCCCGCCCATCAGCTTGCGGCCGTTGACCTTGGGCGAGTAGATGCGCTTCTTGGCCTGGTCGGCCAGGCCCTCGGTGGGCTTGCCGTTGCCGTCGATGACCTGGACGCCCGGCTGGATCATGCCGATGTCCGGGTTGTCCTTGAGCACGCCCCGGACGGTGGCGACGTAGTTCGGCAGCATGATGTCGTCGGTGCCCATCATGACGAAGTGCTGCTCGCGTACCAGGCCGAGGCACTTGCGGTAGTTGCCGGTCACACCGAGGTTCTGCTCGTTGCGCTGGTAGGAGACCCGGTCGTCCCCGAGCTCGGCGAACCAGCCGGGGACGTCCGGCTCCTTGCCGTCGTCCACCACGGTGAGCCGCCAGTTGGGGTCGCTCTGGGCCAGGATGCTGCGCACGGCGGCCTGCATCAGCGCGACGTTGCCGTAGTAGGGCAGCATGATGTCAAGAGTTGTCATGGGCGGCGCACCAGGTTTTCCGGGTAAGTGGGGACGGCGGGAAGGCTACTGACCGCTGAGCGACCGGCGGAACCGCAGGCACTCCTCGTAGTCCGGCAGCAGGCCGGTCTCCAGGGCCTGCGCCAGGGTCGGAGCGGCCGCGTCACGGGCGGACAGCTGCGGGACCTCGGCCGGCCAGTCGATCGCGAGGTCCGGGTCCAGCGGGTGCACGGCGTGCTCGCCGGTCGGGTTGTACGTCTCCGAGCAGACGTAGGAGAGCGTGGCGTCGTCGCTCAGCGCGCAGAAGCCGTGGCCCAGGCCCTCGGAGATGTAGACCGAGCGGCGGTCCACGTCGTCGAGCCGGACGAACTCCCAGCGGCCGAAGGTGGGGGAGCCCACCCGGAGGTCGACGATCACGTCGAGCACCGCGCCGCGCACGCAGCTGACGTACTTGGCCTGCCCCGGCGGGACGTCGGCGAAGTGGATGCCGCGCACGACGTCCTTGGCGGACACCGAGAGGTTGCCCTGGGCCATCCGCAGCGGGTGTCCGACGACCTCGGAGAGCCGGTCGAAGCGGTACCACTCCATGAACAGGCCGCGCGGGTCGCCGTGTTGCTGGGGGGTGACCTCCCAGGCGCCCTCGATGGACAGCTCGCGGAACTTCATCGCGCGGCCTCCTCGTCGAGCAGGTTCACCAGGTACTGGCCGTAGCCGCTCTTCAGCAGCGGCTCGGCGAGCTCGCGCAGCTGCTCGGAGGTGAGGAACCCGGCCCGCCAGGCGGCCTCCTCGACGCAGCCGATCTTGAAGCCCTGGCGCTCCTCGATGACCCGGACGAACTCCGAGGCCTGCACCATGGAGACGAACGTCCCGGTGTCCAGCCAGGCGGTGCCGCGGTCCAGGACGGTGACCTGCAGCTCGCCGTCCTTCAGGTACGCCTCGTTGACGGCGGTGATCTCCAGCTCGCCGCGGGCGCTCGGGGTGATGGTGCGGGCGATCTCCACCACGCGGTTGTCGTAGAAGTACAGGCCCGGCACCGCGTAGCGGGACTTCGGCTTCTGCGGCTTCTCCTCGATGGAGATGACCTGGCCGTCCTCGTCGAACTCGACCACGCCGTAGGCGGTCGGGTCGGCGACGGGGTAGGCGAACACCATGCCGCCCTGCGGGTCAGTCCGCTGGGCGAGCCGGGTGCCCAGGCCGCTGCCGTGGAAGATGTTGTCGCCCAGGATCAGTGCGACGGGCTGGTCGCCGATGAAGTCGGCGCCGAGAACGAAGGCCTGGGCGATGCCCTCCGGACGCTCCTGCACGGCGTACTGCAGCTCGAGGCCGAACTGCGAGCCGTCGCCGAGGAGTCGCTCGAACTGGTCCCGGTCCTGCGGAGTGGTGATGATCAGAATCTCGCGGATCCCCGCCATGATGAGCGTGGAAAGCGGGTAGTAGATCATCGGCTTGTCGAAGACCGGGAGAAGCTGCTTGGAAACGGCCCGGGTCAGGGGCCAGAGGCGGGAACCGGTGCCGCCCGCAAGAAGAATGCCGCGCATGGCGGACACCTTACGTGGCTCGGGGAACCGGGCAGCAACCAGGCGTCGCGGCCCTTGAGGCCCCCCGGGTACCTGGGGCGATCGGCCCTGCGCGCGCGCACTATACTCAGCCGCACTATGCGCATCCTCGTCACCGGCGGCGCCGGATTCATCGGTTCCCAGTTCGTGCGCGCGCTGCTGTCGGGGGACCCCGCGGCCCGCGTCACCGTATTCGACAAGCTGACCTACTCGGGCGTTGAGGAGAACCTCGCGCCGGTGGCCGACCACCCCGGCTACACCTTCGTCCGCGGTGACATCTGCGATGTCGACGCCGTCGACCAGGCCATGCCCGGCCATGACGCGGTGGTGCACTTCGCCGCCGAATCGCACGTCGACCGCTCCATCGCCGGCGCCGGCCCGTTCGTGATGACCAACGTGGTGGGCACCCAGGTGCTGCTCGACGCCGCCCGCAAGCACGGCGTCGGCCGCTTCGTCCACGTCTCCACCGACGAGGTCTACGGCTCGATCACCGAGGGCTCCTGGACCGAGGACTGGCCGCTCGCGCCGAACTCCCCGTACTCCGCCTCCAAGGCCGGCTCGGACCTGCTGGCGCTGGCCTACCACCGCACCCACGGCATGGACGTCGTGGTCACCCGGTGCTCCAACAACTACGGGCCGTACCAGTTCCCCGAGAAGGTCATCCCGCTCTTCACCACCAACCTGATCGACGGCAAGCGTGTCGGCCTGTACGGCGACGGCGGCAACATCCGCGACTGGCTGCACGTCTCCGACCACTGCCGCGGCATCGACCTCGCGCTGCGCAAGGGTCGGGCCGGCCAGGTCTACAACATCGGCGGCGGCGTCGAGCTCACCAACAAGGAGCTCACCGGTCTGCTGCTGGAGGCCACCGGCCAGGGGTGGGACATGGTCGACCGGGTCGAGGACCGCAAGGGCCACGACCTGCGCTACTCGCTGGACATCACCAAGATCCGCGAGGAGCTCGGCTACGAGCCGCAGGTCACCTTCGAGGAGGGCCTCGCCTCGACCATCGCCTGGTACCGCGACAACCGCGCCTGGTGGGAGCCGCTCAAGGTGAGGGCCGTGCAGCAGTCGTGAACGACGAGGGCAGCACGGCGACCGGACGCCGTTCACCGTTGGCCAAGGTGCTCAGCGCGCTTCCCCCGGGCACCCAGCTGGTGATCGGGGGGACCGTGCTGCTCGGCGCCGCCTCCTACATCCACCTGATGGCGGCCGGGTACAGCCTGGGCAAGCCGCAGATGGCGGCGGTCTCCCTGCTCTGGACAATCCTGATGTCCGTCGGCCTGGGGCTCTTCTTCCCGGTCGAGCAGGAGCTCACCAGGATCGTGGCTGCTCGGATGGTCGGCGGGCAGGGCGTGGCGCCCGTGCTGCGCCGGGTCCTGGTGATCACCGGTGCGATCCTGGCCGCGCTGACCGTCGGCATGGCGGTGGCGGTCCGCCCGCTGGCGGACACCTTCTTCGACGGCCGCACGGACATGGTCCTGGCGCTGGCCGCGGCCTTCGTCGCCATGGCTGCCGGCAACGTCACCCGTGGCGTGCTGGCCGGCCTCGGCCGCTTCGGCGCGTACGGCACCCAGCTGGCGGTGGACGGCGCGCTGCGGATCGCGATTGCGATCGGCTGCGCGCTGGCGCACGTGCACTCGCCGCTGGTCTTCGCGCTGATTCTGACGGTGGCGCCGCTGATCTCGGTAGTGGTCACCGCCGGGCCGCTGCGGGAGGGGGTGCGCTCCGGCCCATCGATTACGTGGCCCTCGGTCGCCTCCGGCCTGGCGCCGCTGATCTGCTCGACCCTGCTCTCGCAGGTCGTGGTGAACGCCGCGGTGGTCAGTACTCAGCTGCTGGCCCCGAACAACGCCGCGCTGGTGGCCGGCCTGCTGAACGCGGTCGTCCTGGCGCGCGTTCCACTGTTCGTGTTCGGCTCGCTCCAGGCCTCGCTGCTGGCGGGCCTGTCGAGCTCGGCCGCCGCCGGCGACCGGGCGGGCTTCTCCAAGCTGCTGGTCCGGACCTCGGCCGTGGTCACGGTGCTCGGCGTGGCTGGCGGGATCCCCGCCACCATCCTGGGCCCGTGGCTGATCCAGGTACTCTTCAAGGCGGACGACGTCCTGGGCTCGCTGGACTTCCTGTGGATGTCCGTCGGAACGCTCTGCTACATGCTCGCGATGGTCCTCGGACAGGCGCTGCTGGTCCTGCACCGGCACCGGCTCCAGTTGCTCGGCTGGGCGTTGGGAACTGTTGCACTGATCGTAACCACCCTGGTACCTGGGCCGATCGCTACGCGAGTCTGCCTCGCCTACACTATGGGTTCGCTGGCCGCTGTCGTCAGTATGTCTGCGGCGCTCTGGCTGACCTTCCTGCGGAAGCCGCCGACCGCCACGGCGGAGGTCGGAGGGTCCACCCACCCCTCACTGGTGGACTCGATATGACCGGTCCGGTCCGGCCTGTTACCCCAATCGAACCGCC
The DNA here is from genome assembly GCF_055560875.1 of Kitasatospora sp. NPDC023118. Classification (NCBI taxonomy): domain Bacteria; kingdom Bacillati; phylum Actinomycetota; class Actinomycetes; order Kitasatosporales; family Streptomycetaceae; genus Kitasatospora; species Kitasatospora sp. NPDC023118. The sequence goes on along the minus strand of NZ_JBVHHW010000002.1, from coordinate 185,737 downwards.
GCGCACCCCGCGGCCGCACGACGCGGCATGGAGTCATTGATGTCCGACTATGACGATGTATGGCTGGTCATCCCGGCCTACAACGAGGGAACCGTCATCGCCGATGTGATCGAGGGCGCTCGGAAGACCTTCCCGAACATTGTCGTGGTCGATGACGGCAGTACCGACGACTCCGTCGAGCACATCATGACCACGGGTGCGCACCTGATCCAGCACCCGGTCAACCTCGGCCAGGGCGCAGCGCTGCAGACAGGTCTGTCCTACGCACTCAAGCAGCCCGGGGCTAAGTACTTCGCGACCTTCGACGCGGACGGTCAGCACCAGACCCCGGACGTCGAGAAGATGGTCGCCCTGCTCCGCCAGGACGAGGCTGACGTGGTCCTCGGCTCGCGCTTCATCGAGCAGACCGGCGAGGTGCCGTGGATCAAGCGAGTGGTCCTGCGGACCGCCGCGACGATCAGCCCGACCGCGCGCAAGCTCAACCTCACCGACTCGCACAACGGCCTCCGCGTGATCAACCGCGAGGCGGCTTCCAAGCTCCGCATCACCATGAACGGCATGGCTCACGCCTCCGAGATCGTGGCCTTCCTGGCCGCCTCGGACCTGCGGGTCATCGAGGTACCGGTCGACATCCTGTACACCGAGTACTCCCGCTCCAAGGGCCAGTCGCTGATCAACGGCGTCAACATCCTCTTCGACATCTCGCTCCGGGAGCGTGGCCGCAAGTGAAGTACATCTGGATCCAGCTTTTGCTGCTGATCGGCACCGGCACGCTCTCGCTGGCCTTCGTGCGCAACTGGGACCGCGCGCACACCCGCGCCTGGAAGCGCATGGCGTTCTTCGCCTTCGTGATCGCCAACGTCTACGCCGTGTTCCGGCCGCAGGACGTGACCTGGATCGCCAACCAGCTCGGCGTGGGTCGCGGCACCGACCTGGTGCTCTACCTGCTCGTGGTCGGCATGGCCTTCATGACGCTCAACACCTTCATGCGTTTCCGGTCGCTGGAGAAGAAGCTCACCGACCTCGCTCGTGCCGTCGCGGTGAACGATGGCCAGCGGGTCAACAACGAACGCTTCGTGGACGAGCCGCAAGTCGAAGGTCGCCAGGCGTCCGAGAAGATCACCCAGGGCTGAGAACCGGCCCGCCGGTACGGCGGTCCGGCACGTTGCACCTTCGGAGAAACCACAATCATGTCTGCGCGGGCCGCCAGGCCGAGAGCACGTTTTTCCCACGTCATTGGCCTGGCTGCTCTGGAGGCGGCCGTTGGTGCGGCGGTGGCCCTCGGGTTCACCCAGCTGTGCATGTCGATAGACGTCAACCCGATGGAGCGGATCGGCCAGGTGAGCGGGCTGGCTGCCATGCAGCTCCGCTTCATCCTGGTGTTCGTCGTCCTCGCGCTGGCGTGGTGGGCGCTCAGCCGACGGATATCCAGGCCGGTGGCCCTGCATATCGCCTGCGCTTCGCTGGCGGGTCTGGCCACCGGCCTCTACGCCGGCGGGGTGGCGGTGATCCTTCGTGGGACCTCGTGGCCGCTGAACGGAGTCCAGGGGGACTCCGGGCAGTTGCAGCTGTGGGTGGGCGACATCAAGGAGGGCCGCCCGCTGCCCGGCATCTACCCCCCGCTCTTCCCCCATGTGCTCACCTGGTGGACCGAGCTGTTCAACCCCGGACACCCCGGTGCCGCGCTCAAGATTCTCGGCCTGGTGCTGGTCGCGCTCACCGGCCCCGCGGTCTATCTGGCCTGGCGGCTCCTCCTTCCGCCGCTCTGGGCGCTCGGGCTCAGCGTGGTGTCGATATTCCCGACGGTGCACCCGGCCAAGCCGTACGTGGACGTCATACTTCTGATCCTGATCCCGGTGCTGGCCAAGTTCATGGACTCGATCCTGAGGTCCGCCGGGCTCACCACGAAGGCCGCACTGCTGAGCGGTCTGGCCTTCGGCACGGCTTTCTCCGTGCTCTTCCTCTGGTACTCGGGCTGGTTCGTCTGGTCCGCCCCCGGTGCGCTGGTGGTGCTGGCCGTCGCCGTCGCCAGAGTTTCCCGCGAGGGGGGACGCACCGCCCTGCTGCGAGCACTGACCCTGGTGGGCGCGACCATGGTTGCTTTTCTGGCGATCAGTGGCTCCTACGTGTTCCGGCTCGCCACCGGTGCCGGTGAGCCGGACGCCTACATGTACTTCGACACCTACACGGATCCGGCCTACTTCGTGATGTGGCAGGGGGACCAGCCGGGTGCCATCGAGCACAGCGTCTGGCCGCTGCCGGGCGAGCTGGGCGGTGTCGGTGTGTTCGCGCTGCTGCTGGTGGTCGGCATCGGGGTCGCGCTCTGGCTCGGCCCGCGGCTCGCGGTCGTCCAGGTGGCCGGGTTCAGCATGCTCGGCGCGTTCCTCCTGCGGTACTGGTTCGCCTCGCACATGGAGCGTGACAAGCTCGTCCAGCTCTACCCGCGGACCTCGGCCGAACTGCTTTACTGCAGCATTGTGTTGTGCGGGATGGCCGGCTACCTGGTCCACCAGCGGTTCGCCGGTCGCAAGGCGGTCGACCCCGAGGCGCCGAATCGCCGTCCGTCGTTCGCGGTGCCCGCGCTGCGGGCCAGCGGCGCCGTGCTGTGCGCCCTGGCCTTCTTCACCTCCATGGCCGGATCGTCCACGGTGGATCGGTTCATGCCGTCCTCCGACCACAACTCCCACGGTTGGCTCGCCTGGACGGCGCAGACCACCAAGCTGCCGAACGGTGAGTGCCCGAAGTTCGCGCCGGAAGGCAAGTGCGAGGCCCGCAAGCCGGTGGTTCGGTAGATTTCGTCAGCTTTTGTGAAGGTCGCGTGAATGTGGCGCGCCGTGATAGCACCCTGACACCCGGTTCCGGCAGGTAGGTTGGTTGCGGAGACGAGGCCCCATTCGGCCGCATTCCACCGAACCCTCCCGTTGACCACCCGACCGTCAGGCCGCACGAGGCGGACCCGGTCGGCAACCTGTTGATATCCCAGGGGGAGACAACCCGTGGACCTGAGCACAGCCGTCGACGCCCAGCCGGAGTCGGCCAGTAGTGAACGATCGGCTGGTGGGGAGTCCGGCAGCGCTGCCTCCCGCGGTGCCGAACGCCTGCGGGCCCTGACGATCGGCCGTTGGTTCTGGCCGGTGGCCCTGCTGGTCGGCTACGTCGGACAGACCCTGTTCCGGCTCTCCCTGTCGATCCACAACTACTACCCGTCGGTGCACGCGGACGAGGACTCGTACCTCGTGATAGCGAGGGTGCTGGCCGGTCGGCCGACCACCGAGATGCCCGTCGGCGTGGTCATCCCCGGCGGGTACCCACTGCTGATCTCGCCGGCGCTGCGGATCGCCGACAACCCGGCGACCGCGTACCACCTGATCATGGGCATCAACGCGGTGCTCAACGCGCTGGTCTTCCCGTTGGTCTTCGTGGCCGCGCGCCGCCTGGGCCTCGCCCGACGGCACGCCTATCTGACCGCGACGGCCGTGGCCCTGGCGCCGCCGGTGATCTTCTACTCCCAGTTCGTCATGTCGGACACCGTCCTCCCGGTGCTCCTGCTGGCCTGGCTCATCGCCATGCACGGCTGGCTGTCGTCCGGCTCCCTGCGCCGCCGCGCGCTCTATGCGGCCGCGATGGGCCTGGCGGCCGGCTACGCGATGGCCACCCACGACCGCGGCGGCGTGGTCGTGGCGCTGACCGCGTTGGTCCTGGTGGTGGTGCTGGCCTTCGGCTGGGCGCCCCGGCTCTCCTCGCTCGTCGGCCTAGGCGCGCTCGGCGTGACCTTCCTGGGCGCCAAGCTGCTGGCCGGCTTCCTGCAGAACCAGTTCAAGGACGCCCCGCCGAGCGAGGTCGGCAACAAGGTCTTCGAGAACCTCGGCGACAGCAAGTACATCGGTACCATCATCGGCCGCACCTTCGGCCAGCTCTGGTACTTCATGACCTCCACATACGGCTTCGGGGCGATCGCCTTCGTGCTGTGCGTGGTGGTCTTCTTCCGCCGCAGCTTCTCGGTGGCGGAGCGGGCGGTGGCCTTCTGCATGGTCGCCATGGTGTTCGGCACCGCGCTGGCCTCCGCGGCCGGCCTGGCGGACACCGACCGGCTGGACAACTGGGTGTACGCCCGGTACTGCGCGGTGCTCGTGCCGCTGTTCCTCGTAGTCGGCCTGGTCGCTCTGTTCCGGGCGGGCACCCGCCCGCTGCTGAAGCTCGCACTGGCAGGCGCCCTGGTCATCGTGGTCATCCAGCTGTCGGTCGGCTGGTACGCGGGCGCCGAGCTCAAGGGCTGGGCCATACCGTGGACGGTGCCGGACGCGCAGTTCCTGGCGTCGACCTGGGAGGGTCTGCATATGGCCCGCACCACGATGGGGGCGCTCGCGGTGCTGGGCGCCTGTCTGCTGCTGCGGGTGGCCGGCGGACGCAAGGTGGTTGCGGCAGTGGTGGGCTGCGTGACGATCTTCACGGCCTACGCGACGGTCACCATCACCGACAACGTCTCCGAGCCGCACTCGAAGTCCCGCAAGTACGAGGCCGTCGGCCTGCTCAAGGAGGCGGGCGTGGGCAAGGGCGACAACCTGGTACTGGACTGGGACCTCGACTGGGGCGCCCGCATGGCACTGTCCTACGAGGTCTACTGGGGCCGGGTCTGGACCAGCAACGTCAAGCACGGCAACACCCCGCCGGAGCAGGCGAACGCGATGCTGCTGACCGTCCCGAAGGACGCGAAGCCGGAGTCCAGCTGGGACAAGCCGCTCCCGGGCTGGCACGTCGCGAAGTACAGCAAGGACCACGGCTGGGTGCTCTGGCGGAAGGGCTGACCGCGAGGCCACCCGATCGGGGCCGGTGAGGTGCACCTCACCGGCCCCGATTGGCATCCGGGCTGCTCCATGTGGCAGTATGTCCAAGTTGCTCGGTTGAGTGCCGATGCTGCGCGCCTCCCGCCGGGAGGACTGGAAGCGAGTCCCATGTACTCGTCGTTCCCGTGATGGCCGTCAAGCGTGAGTTCTACGCCACGGCAGCTGCGGGGCGGACGTACGGGAATCTTCCGGGAAGCGTACGCGGGGCCTCGGCCCGGCTCCCCCCACCCTGAAAGTTCGAAACCGACGAGTTCTTCGCCGGTTTTTTGCAAGCGCGAGTGCGACACGCCCGAGCGCGGGGGTCGGAGGGGGATCGTGAAGTGACTAAGACAGAAGGACTACTGAGTAGCCATGGCGGGACAGAAGATCCGCATCCGGCTCAAGGCCTACGACCACGAGGTCATCGACTCCTCGGCGAAGAAGATCGTCGAGACGGTGATCCGTACTGGTGCGCAGGTCGCGGGCCCGGTGCCGCTGCCCACTGAGAAGAACGTGTACTGCGTCATCCGCTCGCCGCACAAGTACAAGGACTCGCGCGAGCACTTCGAGATGCGTACTCACAAGCGTCTGATCGACATCCTCGACCCCACGCCGAAGACGGTTGACTCGCTGATGCGTCTCGACCTGCCGGCGGGCGTCGACATCGAGATCAAGCTCTGAGAGGCGCACCGAAGATGGCTAAGCAGATTAAGGGCATCCTGGGCGAGAAGCTCGGCATGACCCAGGTCTGGGACGAGAACAACCGGGTCGTGCCGGTGACCGTCGTCAAGGCTGGGCCCAATGTCGTGACCCAGGTCCACACCGCCGACAGCCCGGCCGGCTACGACGCCGTCCAGATCGGCTTCGGCGAGATCGACCCCCGCAAGGTGAACAAGCCCCTCGCGGGCCACTTCGCCAAGGCCGGTGTCACCCCGCGCCGCCACCTGGTCGAGCTCCGTACCTCGGACGCCTCCGAGTACACCCTGGGCCAGGAGATCACCGCCGAGCTGTTCGAGGCGGGTGTCAAGGTCGACGTGACCGGCACCTCCAAGGGCAAGGGCTTCGCCGGTGTCATGAAGCGCCACAACTTCCGTGGTCTCGGCGCCGGTCACGGCACCCAGCGCAAGCACCGCTCGCCCGGTTCCATCGGTGGCTGCGCCACCCCGGGCCGTGTGTTCAAGGGCCTGCGCATGGCTGGTCGGATGGGCCACGAGCGTGTGACCACCCAGAACCTGACCGTGCACGCGGTCGACGCGGAGAAGGGTCTGCTGCTCATCAAGGGCGCCGTCCCGGGCCCGAACGGCGGCCTCGTCCTCGTCCGCACCGCGGCGAAGGGGCTGTGAGGAAATGAGCACCATTGACATCCTGTCGCCGGCTGGCGACAAGACCGGCAGCATCGAGCTGCCGGCCGAGATCTTCGACGCGAAGGTCAGCGTTCCGCTGATGCACCAGGTCGTCGTGGCGCAGCTCGCTGCGGCCCGTCAGGGCACCCACAAGACCAAGACTCGTGGCGAGGTCCGCGGTGGCGGCAAGAAGCCGTACCGCCAGAAGGGCACCGGCCGCGCCCGTCAGGGCTCGACCCGTGCGCCGCAGTTCGCCGGCGGTGGCGTCGTGCACGGTCCCGTGCCGCGCGACTACTCGCAGCGGACCCCGAAGAAGATGATCGCCGCCGCCCTGCGCGGTGCGCTCACCGACCGGGCCCGCCACAACCGCATTCACGTCGTCACCGGCGTGACCGCGACCGAGGCGCCGTCGACCAAGGCCGCCAAGGGCCTGTTCGGCAAGATCACCGACCGCAAGAACGTCCTCCTGGTCGTCGAGCGTTCGGACGAGCTGGGCCTCAAGTCCGCTCGCAACCTGCCGAACGTCCACATCCTGGACGCCGGTCAGCTGAACACCTACGACGTGCTCGTCTCCGACGATGTGGTCTTCACCCAGGCCGCCTTCGAGCGTTTCGTGGCCGGTCCGGCCGCGTCCGCCAAGGCCGTTGCCGCTGAGGGCGAGCTCGAAGGGAGCGCCGCCTGATGAGCGACGTTACGAGCAAGACGTTCACGGACCCCCGTGACGTCCTGGTGAAGCCGGTCATCTCCGAGAAGAGCTACAGCCTTCTCGACGAGAACAAGTACACGTTCATCGTGTCGCCGGGCGCCAACAAGACCCAGATCAAGCAGGCCGTCGAGGCGGTCTTCTCGGTCAAGGTCGAGGCTGTCAACACGATCAACCGTCAGGGCAAGCGCAAGCGGTCCAAGACGGGCTTTGGCAAGCGCAAGGACACCAAGCGCGCCATCGTGACGCTGGCCGAGGGCAACCGCATCGACATCTTCGGTGGTCCGGTCTCCTGACTCAGGAGATCGTGATCGTCGATTAGGACGAGGACGAGAGAGCCAAATGGGCATCCGCAAGTACAAGCCGACTACGCCGGGCCGTCGTGGCTCCAGCGTGGCCGACTTCGTAGAAATCACGCGGTCCACGCCGGAGAAGTCGCTGGTTCGCCCCCTGCACAGCAAGGGCGGCCGTAACAACGCCGGTCGTGTCACCGCTCGCCACCAGGGTGGCGGTCACAAGCGCGCCTACCGCGTGATCGACTTCCGTCGTCACGACAAGGACGGCGTGCCGGCCAAGGTCGCGCACATCGAGTACGACCCGAACCGCACCGCGCGCATCGCGCTCCTGCACTACGCGGACGGCGAGAAGCGCTACATCATCGCGCCGCGCGGCATCACGCAGGGTGACCGGATCGAGAACGGCGCTGGCGCCGACATCAAGCCGGGCAACAACCTGCCGCTGCGCAACATCCCGGTCGGTACCACCATCCACGCGGTGGAGCTGCGTCCCGGCGGCGGTGCCAAGCTGGCCCGCTCGGCCGGCTCCGGCATCCAGCTGCTGGCGCGTGAGGGCAAGATGGCGCACCTGCGCATGCCCTCCGGTGAGATCCGCCTGGTGGACGCGCGCTGCCGCGCGACCGTCGGCGAGGTCGGCAACGCCGAGCAGTCGAACATCAACTGGGGCAAGGCCGGCCGCATGCGCTGGAAGGGCGTCCGCCCGACCGTGCGTGGTGTCGCCATGAACCCGATCGACCACCCGCACGGTGGTGGTGAGGGTAAGACCTCCGGTGGTCGCCACCCGGTCTCGCCGTGGGGTAAGCCCGAGGGCCGCACCCGTCGCCCGAACAAGGCGTCGGACAAGCTCATCGTGCGCCGCCGCAAGACCAACAAGAAGCGCTAGGAGCAGGTCAGATGCCGCGCAGTCTTAAGAAGGGCCCCTTCATCGACGGCCACCTCATCAAGAAGGTGGACGCTCAGAACGAGGCGGGTACTCAGAACGTCATCAAGACCTGGTCCCGTCGTTCCGTGATCTCCCCGAGCATGCTCGGTCACACGATCGCGGTCCACGATGGCCGTAAGCACGTCCCGGTGTTCGTCACCGAGTCGATGGTCGGCCACAAGCTCGGCGAGTTCGCTCCGACCCGTACCTTCCGTGGCCACGTGAAGGAAGACCGGAAGTCGAAGCGTCGCTAAGCGCCTGAGCTTCAAGCGCCAGAACGACTCAATGACTTACTCCATTAAGGGGACAACCATGGAAGCCAGGGCACAGGCGCGGTACATCCGCGTGACGCCCATGAAGGCCCGCCGCGTGGTGGACCTCATCCGTGGCATGAATGCCACGGAGGCCCAGGCCGTCCTGCGTTTCGCTCCGCAGGCCGCCACCGTGCCGGTCGGCAAGGTGCTCGACAGCGCCATTGCCAACGCCGCGCACAACTACAACCACTCCAACGTGGACGACCTCTACATCTCCGAGGCGTACGTTGACGAGGGCCCGACCCTGAAGCGGTTCCGTCCGCGTGCCCAGGGCCGCGCCTACCGGATCCGCAAGCGGACCAGCCACATCACCGTGGTCGTCAGCAGCAAGGAAGGGACCCGGTAATGGGCCAGAAGGTTAACCCGCACGGGTTCCGCCTCGGCATCAGCACGGACTTCAAGTCCCGCTGGTACGCCGACAAGCTGTACAAGGACTACGTCAAGGAAGACGTTGCCATTCGTCGCATGATGACGAAGGGCATGGAGCGCGCCGGCATCTCCAAGGTCGAGATCGAGCGCACCCGCGACCGCGTCCGCGTCGACATCCACACCGCTCGCCCCGGCATCGTCATCGGTCGCCGTGGCACCGAGGCCGACCGCATCCGCGGCGACCTCGAGAAGCTGACCGGCAAGCAGGTCCAGCTGAACATCCTCGAGGTCAAGAACCCCGAGCTGGACGCCCAGCTCGTGGCTCAGGGCGTCGCGGAGCAGCTGTCCTCCCGCGTCTCCTTCCGTCGTGCCATGCGCAAGTCGATGCAGGGCACCATGAAGTCCGGCGCCAAGGGCATCAAGGTCCAGTGCTCCGGTCGTCTCGGCGGCGCCGAGATGAGCCGTTCGGAGTTCTACCGCGAGGGTCGCGTGCCGCTGCACACCCTGCGTGCGAACGTCGACTACGGCTTCTTCGAGGCCAAGACCACCTTCGGCCGCATCGGCGTGAAGGTCTGGATCTACAAGGGCGACGTCAAGAACATCGCCGAGGTCCGCGCTGAGAACGCCGCTGCCCGCTCGGGCAACCGCCCGGCCCGTCCCGAGGGTGGTCGTCCCGCCCGCGGTGGCGAGCGCCGTGGTGGCGAGCGCGGTGGCCGTGGCCGTCGTCCCGCCGCCGCCGAGGCCCCCGCGGCCCCGGTCGCCGAGGCTCCGGCTGCTGAGAACACCGGAACGGAGGCCTGACCCCAATGCTGATCCCCCGTCGGGTCAAGCACCGCAAGCAGCACCACCCGAAGCGCCGCGGCGCTGCCAAGGGTGGCACCGAGCTGGCGTTCGGCCAGTTCGGCATCCAGGCCGTGACCCCGGCCTACGTGACGAACCGTCAGATCGAGTCCGCTCGTATCGCGATCACCCGTCACATCCGTCGTGGCGGCAAGGTCTGGATCAACATCTACCCGGACCGCCCGCTCACCAAGAAGCCGGCCGAGACCCGCATGGGTTCCGGTAAGGGTTCGCCGGAGTGGTGGATCGCGAACGTGCACCCGGGTCGGGTCATGTTCGAGCTGTCGTACCCGAACGAGAAGGTTGCTCGCGAGGCGCTCACCCGCGCCGCGCACAAGCTGCCGATGAAGTGCCGGATCGTCCGGCGCGAGGACGGTGAGAGCTGATGTCGGCCGCTACCAAGGCTGCTGAGCTTCGCTCGCTGGACAACGAGGGTCTCGTTGCCAAGCTGCGCGAGGCCAAGGAGGAGCTGTTCAACCTCCGCTTCCAGGCGGCGACCGGGCAGCTCGACAACCACGGACGGCTCAAGCTCGTCCGCAAGGACATCGCGCGGATCTACACCCTGATGCGCGAGCGCGAGCTGGGCATCGAGACGGTGGAGAACGCCTGATGACTGAGAACACCAACGAGACGCGCGGTTTCCGCAAGACCCGTGAGGGTCTCGTCGTCAGCGACAAGATGGACAAGACCGTCGTCGTCGCCGTCGAGGACCGCGTCAAGCACGCTCTGTACGGCAAGGTCATTCGCCGTACGAACAAGCTGAAGGCGCACGACGAGCAGAACGCGTGCGGCGTGGGCGACCGGGTCCTCCTCGCGGAGACCCGCCCGCTGTCCGCGACGAAGCGCTGGCGCGTCGTCGAGATCCTCGAGAAGGCCAAGTAACGAAGCCGATGAGGTACGGCCGTATGTGCAGCGGGTCCCTTGCGGACGCCGATGTGAGCAGCGGCCGGCCCGTCGACTCTCGTTGACGATCAGGAGAAAGCTGTGATCCAGCAGGAGTCGCGACTGCGTGTTGCCGACAACACTGGTGCCAAGGAGATCCTTTGCATCCGTGTTCTCGGTGGCTCCGGTCGCCGCTACGCCGGAATCGGGGACGTCATCGTCGCGACCGTCAAGGACGCGATCCCCGGTGGCTCGGTGAAGAAGGGTGACGTCGTCAAGTGCGTCGTCGTCCGTACCGTCAAGGAGCGTCGTCGTCCGGATGGCTCGTACATCCGTTTCGACGAGAACGCTGCCGTCGTGCTGAAGAACACCGAGGGTGACCCCCGTGGTACCCGCATCTTCGGCCCGGTGGGCCGCGAGCTGCGCGACAAGAAGTTCATGAAGATCATCTCGCTGGCGCCGGAGGTGCTCTAACCCATGGCGAACAGCATGAAGATCAAGAAGGGTGACCTGGTCCAGGTCATCACCGGCAAGGACAAGGGCAAGCAGGGCAAGGTCATCCAGGCCCTGCCGGCTGAGAACAAGGTCCTGGTCGAGGGTGTCAACCGGGTCAAGAAGCACACCAAGCCGGGTCCGGGTACCCAGGGTGGCATCGTGACCGTCGAGGCCCCGGTGCACGTCTCCAACGTCCAGCTGGTCGTGGAGAAGGACGGCAAGAAGGTCGTCACCCGCGTCGGCTACCGCTTCGACGACCAGGGCAACAAGATCCGCGTTGCCAAGCGGACCGGTGAGGACATCTGATGTCTGAGACGACTGTTGAGAAGGTGGCCCCCCGCCTCAAGGAGCGTTACAACTCCGAGATCAAGGGCCAGCTGCAGGAGCAGTTCTCGTACGAGAACGTCATGCTGATCCCCGGCCTGGTCAAGGTCGTGGTCAACATGGGTGTCGGCGAGGCCGCCCGTGACAGCAAGCTGATCGAGGGCGCGATCCGCGACCTGACCGCGATCACCGGTCAGAAGCCGGCCGTGACCAAGGCTCGCAAGTCCATCGCGCAGTTCAAGCTGCGCGAGGGCCAGCCGATCGGCACCCACGTCACCCTCCGTGGTGACCGCATGTGGGAGTTCCTGGACCGTCTGGTGTCGCTGGCTCTGCCGCGTATCCGTGACTTCCGTGGTCTCTCCCCGAAGCAGTTCGACGGCCGTGGCAACTACACCTTCGGTCTGACCGAGCAGGTTATGTTCCACGAGATCGACCAGGACAAGGTCGACCGTCAGCGCGGTATGGACATCACCGTCGTGACCACCGCTCAGACCGACGACGAGGGCCGGGCGCTCCTGCGCGCTCTGGGCTTCCCGTTCAAGGAGGCGTGAGCCAATGGCGAAGAAGTCCCTCATCGCGAAGTCCGAGCGCAAGCCGAAGTTCGGCGTCCGGGCCTACACCCGGTGCCAGCGCTGCGGCCGTCCGCACTCGGTGTACCGCAAGTTCGGCCTCTGCCGTGTCTGCCTCCGTGAGATGGCGCACCGCGGCGAGCTGCCGGGCGTGACCAAGAGCTCCTGGTAATCCCAGAGCTCTAGGCACTGCTAGCGAAGCAGAGGTGCCCGATCCCACAGCGGCCCGTTTTGGGCCTGCCGTACGGATTCCCGTAAGGTAGTGGGGTCGGGCCCCCTGCCACGGCTTCCCCATGGATGCCCGTGGTCCTCTTCTGGGAGGGCTCGCACCCAGTCTTACTACGTCGCAGGTCCCCTGCGCTTGTGCCCTTGGCGCACTCGGAAGAGTGCGACAGGGGGACCTGGCGCGGAGAAACCACGGCGAGAGAGGCCTGAGGCCATCATGACCATGACCGACCCCATCGCAGACATGCTCACGCGTCTGCGTAACGCGAACTCGGCGTACCACGACTCTGTCGCGATGCCGTCGAGCAAGATCAAGGCGCACGTCGCCGAGATCCTGCAGCAGGAGGGGTACATCTCCTCCTACAAGGTTGAGGAGCCCGCTGAGGGCGAGGTCGGCAAGAAGCTGACCATCGAGCTCAAGTTCGGTCCCAACCGTGAGCGCTCCATCGCCGGCATCAAGCGCATCAGCAAGCCGGGTCTGCGTGTTTACGCAAAGTCCACCAACCTGCCGAAGGTGCTCGGCGGCCTGGGCGTGGCGATCATCTCCACGTCGTCCGGCCTCCTGACCGACAAGCAGGCCGCCAAGAAGGGCGTAGGCGGAGAAGTTCTCGCCTACGTCTGGTAATTCGGGAAACGGAGGTACAGCAATGTCGCGTATTGGACGGCTGCCCATCCAGGTCCCCGCTGGCGTGGACGTCACCATCGATGGCCAGACGGTCTCGGTGAAGGGCCCCAAGGGTTCCCTCACCCACGTCGTCGCTGAGCCGATCGAGATCGGCAAGGGCGAGGACGGCACCGTGCTGGTCACCCGCCCGAACGACGAGCGTCGCTCGAAGGCCCTGCACGGCCTGACCCGCACGCTGGTGGCGAACATGATCACCGGTGTGACCGCGGGCTACCGCAAGTCGCTGGAGATCAGCGGTGTCGGCTACCGCGTGAACGCGAAGGGCTCCGACATGGAGTTCTCGCTGGGCTACAGCCACCCGATCCTGGTCACCGCGCCGGAGGGCATCTCCTTCGTCGTCGAGTCGCCCACCAAGTTCCACGTGGACGGCATCGACAAGCAGAAGGTCGGCGAGATCGCCGCGAACATCCGCAAGCTGCGCAAGCCCGACCCGTACAAGGCCAAGGGCGTCAAGTACGCGGGCGAGGTCATCCGCCGCAAGGTCGGAAAGAGTGGTAAGTAAGCGATGAGTGTCTCTGTCAAGATCGGCAAGGGCAACGCCTACAAGAGCGCCGCTCGCAAGCGCCGCGCGATCCGCGTTCGCAAGCGCGTCGTCGGCACCGAGGTGCGTCCGCGTCTCGTCGTGACGCGCTCGAACCGTCACATGGTCGCCCAGGTCATCGACGACGCCAAGGGCCACACCCTGGCGTCGGCGTCCACCCTCGACGTGTCCATCAAGGGCGCGGAGGGCGACAAGACCGAGCTGGCCAAGAAGGTCGGGAGCCTGGTCGCCGAGCGCGCCAAGGCCGCCGGCATCGAGTCGGTCGTCTTCGACCGCGCGGGCAACCGGTACGCCGGCCGCATCGCCGCCCTGGCGGACGCGGCTCGCGAGGCCGGGCTCGACTTCTAAGCCGCTCGTCGACTCTGTCGACGGACGTAAACGAGAGAGGTAATTCCAATGGCTGGACCCCAGCGCCGCGAAGGCGGCGCCGGTCGCGGCACGGGTGGCGAGCGGCGCGACCGTAAGCGTGACGGTCAGGGCAACGCCCAGGCTGTCGAGAAGACCGCTTACGTCGAGCGCGTCGTCGCGATCAACCGTGTCGCCAAGGTTGTCAAGGGTGGCCGTCGCTTCAGCTTCACCGCGCTCGTCGTGGTGGGCGATGGCGAGGGCACCGTGGGTGTCGGTTACGGCAAGGCGAAGGAGGTTCCGGCCGCCATCGCCAAGGGTGTTGAGGAGGCCAAGAAGAACTTCTTCCGCGTCCCCCGTATCCAGGGCACCATCCCGCACCCGGTTCAGGGTGAGAAGGCCGCCGGCGTCGTGCTGCTGAAGCCCGCCGCCCCCGGTACCGGTGTTATCGCCGGTGGTCCGGTGCGTGCGGTCCTGGAGTGCGCCGGCATCCACGACATCCTGTCGAAGTCGCTCGGCTCGGACAACGCGATCAACATCGTGCACGCCACCGTGGCTGCTCTGAAGGGCCTCGTGCGCCCCGAGGAGATCGCCGCCCGTCGTGGCCTGCCGCTGGAGGACGTGGCCCCCGCCGCTCTGCTGCGGGCGCGTGCTGCTGGGGTGAGCGCCTGATGGCTCGCCTGAAGATCACGCAGACCAAGTCGTACATCGGCAGCAAGCAGAACCACCGTGACACCCTGCGTTCGCTTGGTCTCAAGCGCATGCACGACGTCGTGGTGAAGGAGGACCGTCCCGAGATCCGCGGGATGGCCCACACGGTCCGTCACCTGGTGACGGTTGAGGAGGTGGACTGATCATGGGCGACAACCCGATCAAGATCCACAACCTGCGTCCCGCCCCGGGTGCCAAGACCGACAAGATCCGCGTGGGTCGTGGTGAGGGCTCCAAGGGTAAGACCGCCGGTCGTGGTACCAAGGGCACCAAGGCCCGCTACCAGGTTCCGCAGCGCTTCGAGGGTGGCCAGATGCCGCTCCACATGCGTCTGCCGAAGCTGAAGGGCTTCAAGAACCCGTTCAAGATCACGTTCCAGGTCGTCAACCTCGACAAGCTGGCCGAGCTCTACCCGCAGGGTGGCGAGGTCACGGTCGAGGACCTGGTCGCCAAGGGCGCGGTTCGCAAGAACTCCCTCGTCAAGGTGCTCGGCACCGGCGAGATCTCGGTCGCCCTGCAGGTGACGGTCGACGCCGTCTCCGGCTCGGCCGCCGAGAAGATCACCGCCGCCGGCGGTACGGTCACCGAGCTCGTCTGAGCCCGCTGACCACCGGCTTCGAGCCCCGCACTTCCTCCGGGAAGTGCGGGGCTCGCGCTTTTTCGGGCCATTCCGTATTGGCTGCTTCGGCCCGGTAGGGCCCTCGTTCTTTTGTGTGGCAAATCCGGGCATCCCGTACCCCGTGAGTGGGGGAGCGGCCGTACGCGCTTCTTTCGAGTGGCCGCGCACTGTTAGAGTCCGTGGAGTTCCCTTGTAGGCTGCGCGTAGGCTCGCCTGTGCCGTCTGTACGGGAGCCCGAACCGCAAACTCCCCATTCAGGACCGACCCTCCCGCCGACGACGCGCGGGAGGCGCAGGAGGCACCGTGCTCAGTGCGTTCGCGCGGGCGTTCCAGACGCCCGACCTGCGCAAGAAGCTGCTGTTCACGCTGGGCATCATGGTGCTGTTCCGGCTGGGCTCGCACATTCCCATCCCGGGCGTGAGTTTCACGGCCGTGCACGAGTGTGTGAAGGAGACCAAGAACAACGGCCTCTTCGGGCTCGTCAACCTGTTCAGCGGTGGCGCGCTCCTCCAGCTGACGATCTTCGCCCTCGGCATCATGCCGTACATCACGGCGAGCATCATCCTCCAGCTCCTCACCGTCGTGATCCCGCGACTGGAGATGCTGAAGAAGGAGGGGCAGGCAGGCCAGGCGAAGATCACCCAGTACACCCGCTACCTGACCATCGCGCTCGCCGTGCTCCAGGGCACCGGCATCGTGGCGACGGCCTCCAGCGGCGCGCTGTTCTCGGGCTGCCCGCTGGCCAACCAGATCGTGCCGGACACCTCGGTGTTCCGGATCGCCGTCATGGTCATCACGATGACCGCCGGCACCACCGTCATCATGTGGCTGGGCGAGCTGATCACCGACCGCGGTATCGGCAACGGCATGTCGCTGCTGATCTTCACCTCGATCGCCGCGCAGTTCCCGACCTCGATGTGGGCCATCAAGCAGTCCGGCACCATCGGCGGCGGCTGGGTCGAGTTCCTCTCCGTCATCGCGGTCGGCGTCATCGTTGTGATGCTGGTCATCTTCGTCGAGCAGGCCCAGCGTCGGATCCCGGTCCAGTACGCGAAGCGGATGATCGGCCGCCGGGCGTTCGGCGGCACGTCGACCTACATCCCGCTCAAGGTGAACCAGGCCGGTGTCATCCCGGTCATCTTCGCCTCATCGCTGCTGTACATCCCGGCTCTGGTGGTTCAGCTGACCAACAGCCAGGCCGGCTGGGCGGTGTGGATCAAGCAGAACTTCGTCAAGGGTGACCACCCGATCTACATGGCCACCTACTTCCTGCTGATCGTCTTCTTCGCCTTCTTCTACGTCGCGATCTCCTTCAACCCTGAAGAAGTTGCCGACAATATGAAGAAGTATGGTGGCTTCATCCCGGGCATCCGGGCCGGCCGGCCGACGGCCGAGTACCTGAACTACGTGCTGACCCGAATCACGTGGCCGGGTTCGCTCTACCTGGGCCTGATCGCGTTGATCCCGATGATCGCCCTGGTCGCCTTCGGACAGCAGACCAACTTCCCGTTCGGCGGCACCAGCGTTCTCATCGTCGTCGGCGTCGGACTCGAAACTGTGAAGCAGATCGAGAGCCAGCTCCAGCAGCGCAATTACGAAGGGTTCCTCCGCTGATGCGTATCGTCCTCGTTGGTCCTCCCGGGGCCGGGAAGGGTACTCAGGCGCACCTGCTCGCCAAGACCCTGTCCATCCCCCATATCTCCACCGGCGACCTGTTCCGCGCCAACATCGGCCAGGGCACCCCACTGGGGCTCGAGGCCAAGAGCTACATGGACGCGGGTCGCCTGGTGCCGGATGAGGTCACCATCGGGATGGCCAAGGACCGCATGCTCCAGGCCGACGCGGCCAACGGCTTCCTGCTCGACGGCTTCCCCCGCAACCTGGGCCAGGCCAAGGCGCTGGACGAGTTCCTCGCCGAGCAGGGCATCAAGCTGGACGGCGTGCTGGACCTGGAGGTCCCCGAGGACGAGGTCGTCCGCCGGATCGCCGGCCGCCGCCTGTGCCGCAACGACGGCGGCCACGTCTTCCACGTGGACTACAACCCGCCGAAGGTCGAGGGCGTCTGCGACGAGTGCGGCGGCGAGCTGTACCAGCGCTCGGACGACACCGAGGAGAAGGTGCGCACGCGCCTGGAGGTCTACCACACGGAGACCGAGCCGATCATCGACTACTACGTCCAGCAGGGCCTGGTGGCGACGATCTCGGCCCTCGGCAAGGTGGACGAGGTCACCCAGCGCGCGATCGAGGCGCTGAAGCAGAACGGCTGAGTTCCCTCAGCGAAGTACGCGTGTACGGCCGGGTCGCCCGTGGAGCGGGCGGCCCGGCCGTTTCGGCGTCGTACGGTGGTAGGCAGTGGTAATCCGGACTTGGAAGGCGTGACCTGATGGTGGAGATCAAGACCCCCGAGCAGATCGCGAAGATGCGAGCGGCCGGGCTGGTCGTCGCCGAGGCGCTCAAGGCCTGCCGCGAGGCGGTCGCTCCCGGGGTGACCACCCAGGAGCTCAACGACATCGCCGACAAGGTCATCACCGGCCACGGCGCCACCTCGAACTTCCGCGCCCACCACGGCGGCCTGTGGTTCCCCGGTGTGATCTGCGCCTCGGTGAACAACGAGGTCGTGCACGGCATCCCCGGTGACCGGGTGCTGCAGGAGGGCGACGTCATCTCGATCGACTGCGGCGCCATCCTGGACGGCTGGCACGGCGACTCGGCGATCACCGTCGCGGTCGGCGAGGTCCGCCCCGAGGTCGAGATGCTGAGCCGGGTGACCGAGGGCTCGATGTGGGCCGGCATCGCCCAGATGAAGAAGAACAACCGCCTGGTCGACGTCTCCAAGGCGATCGAGGGCTACATCCGCCGCCAGCCGCTGCCGCCCAAGGGCAAGTGGGGCATCACCGAGGGCTACGGCGGCCACGGCATCGGCACCGCGATGCACATGGAGCCGCACGTGCTGAACTACGTCGAGCGCGGCCGCGGCAAGGGCCCGAAGCTGGTCCCCGGCACCGTGCTGGCGATCGAGCCGATGGTCTCGCTGGGCACCCCGCACACCACCGTGCTGGACGACGAGTGGACGGTCGTCACCAACGACGGCACCTGGGCCTCGCACTGGGAGCACTCGGTGGCCGTGACGGAGCAGGGTCCGCTGGTGCTGACCGCCTTCGACGGCGGCAAGGCCGAACTCGCCAAGCTGGGCATCACCGCAGCTCCGGACCCGCTGGCGTAGTCGCGACGGCGCCCGACTGGCGTTGCTGACAAGGGATCAGAGCCCTGGAGGTTTGGACCTCCAGGGCTTTCGTCCTATTTTTAACGGCTGGCAGTGGCAATCTGCGGCTTGACTGGCCTTCGATCGATGCAGGAGAGAGCACGTGCTCAAGGGATTCCGCGACTTCATGATGCGCGGCAACGTCGTCGACATGGCGGTCGGTGTGGTCATCGGCGCCGCGTTCACCGCCGTGGTGACCGGCTTCGTGTCGGCCTTCCTCACCCCGCTGGTCGGTGTGGTGGTCGGCGCGGCCGGCGACTTCAGCTCGTACAAGGCGACGGTCGCCGGGGTCACCTTCCCGTACGGCCAGTTCCTGAACGTGCTGATCGCGTTCTTCATGACCGCCGCGGTGCTGTACTTCTGCATCGTGCTGCCGGTCACCAAGGCCACCGCGCGCTACCTTCCGAAGAAGCCGAAGACCCCGAAGCGCCCCTGCCCCGAGTGCCTGACCGAGATCCCCGAGGCCGCCCGCCGCTGCTCGGCCTGCACCGCCCACGTGGAGCCGCTGACCGTCTCCACCGGGTTCTGAGGCGCGGGTGTGACGAGTACCGCCTTCCGGGCCCCGGTTTTGGCCCATCGGGCGCGCTGGCGTAGGATGGACCGTCGGCTCACTCGTAGCGTGCTTCAGCACGCCCTCTTCCCCTCGGGGCTGGGGTGAACCCAGGTTCGCACGAGCGTTCCGCATACGGTAGCCGGTCCCGGAAGGTGGATCTCGCAGTTCATGGCTAAGAAGCAAGGCGCCATTGAGATCGAGGGCACCGTGATCGAGTCTCTTCCGAACGCGATGTTCAAGGTCGAGCTGCAGAACGGTCACAAGGTCCTCGCGCACATCAGTGGCAAGATGCGCATGCACTACATCCGCATCCTGCCGGACGACCGGGTCGTCGTGGAGCTCAGCCCCTACGACCTCACGCGCGGCCGGATCGTCTACCGCTACAAGTAAGAACGTCAGATCTAGACCCGGAGAACCTGAACATGAAGGTCAAGCCGAGCGTCAAGAAGATCTGCGACAAGTGCAAGGTGATCCGCCGTCACGGCCGGGTCATGGTGATCTGCGACAACCTGCGCCACAAGCAGCGCCAGGGCTGATCTCTCCCCAGCATTTCTCGTAGTACTTCGCGCGACGCGAAAACGTCATAAGCGGGCTACCCGATCCGTCCTGGAACAGGCGGACTGCCGCCCCCGGTCAGAGGCCGGGGCTCCCTCACCGTGAGGTGTCGGAGTAGGTAGCACGCAAGACCTCTGAAGAACCACAGGAGCCTTGAATGGCACGCCTCGCCGGCGTTGATCTCCCCCGTGAGAAGCGGATCGAGATCGCCCTCACCTACGTGTACGGCATCGGCCGTACCCGCGCCCAGCAGACCCTCGCCGAGACCGGCGTCAACCCGGATGTCCGCGTTCGCGACATCACCGAGGACGACCTGGTCAAGCTGAGCCAGTACATCGACGCCAACTTCACGGTCGAGGGTGACCTCCGCCGCGAGGTGGCCGCCGACATCCGCCGCAAGGTCGAGATCGGCTGCTACGAGGGTCTGCGTCACCGCCGTGGCCTGCCGGTCCGCGGCCAGCGCACCCACACCAACGCGCGTACCCGCAAGGGCCCGCGTCGCGCGATCGCCGGTAAGAAGAAGCCGGGCAAGAAGTAGTCCGTCCCGTAACCGGACATCCCTCCGGCCCGCGGGTCAGCGGACCGACCACCTCAGTAGGAGAACAGACTTATGCCCCCCAAGGGTCGTCAGGCTGCCGGCGCGAAGAAGATCCGCCGCAAGGAAAAGAAGAACGTCGCTCACGGCCACGCGCACATCAAGAGCACGTTCAACAACACCATCGTTTCGATCACCGACCCCGCGGGCAACGTGATCTCCTGGGCCTCCGCCGGCCACGTCGGCTTCAAGGGCTCGCGCAAGTCCACCCCGTTCGCCGCGCAGATGGCCGCCGAGGCCGCTGCCCGTCGCGCGCAGGAGCACGGCATGCGCAAGGTTGACGTCTTCGTGAAGGGTCCGGGCTCCGGCCGCGAGACCGCGATCCGTTCGCTCCAGGCCACCGGCCTGGAGGTCGGCTCGATCCAGGACGTCACCCCCACCCCGCACAACGGCTGCCGTCCGCCGAAGCGCCGCCGCGTCTGACGCAGCGCCTTCGGGCTCGCAGTCTCTGCTTCAAACCTGGTACGGGGTCCCACCGCAGTCAATTCAGACACTGCTCGCGGGACCCCGTACGCTTGGCATGAGGCCACCGCCTCATGGCCATTCGTTCGGCGTCAAATAGTGGGCGCCGAAGACTGGAGGATCGAAACCCCATGCTTATCGCTCAGCGTCCCTCGCTGACCGAAGAGGTCGTCGACGAGTTCCGCTCGCGGTTCGTGATCGAGCCGCTGGAGCCGGGCTTCGGCTACACCCTCGGCAACTCCCTGCGCCGCACGCTCCTGTCGTCGATCCCGGGTGCCGCTGTCACCAGCATCCGCATCGACGGCGTCCTGCACGAGTTCACCACCGTGCCGGGCGTCAAGGAGGACGTGACCGACCTCATCCTCAACATCAAGCAGCTGGTCGTCTCCTCGGAGCACGACGAGCCGGTCGTGATGTACCTGCGCAAGCAGGGCCCGGGTGTCGTCACCGCCGCCGACATCGCCCCGCCGGCGGGTGTCGAGGTGCACAACCCCGAGCTGGTCCTCGCCACCCTGAACGGCAAGGGCAAGCTGGAGATGGAGCTGACCGTCGAGCGCGGTCGCGGCTACGTCTCCGCCGTCCAGAACAAGGCCTCCGGCCAGGAGATCGGCCGCATCCCGGTCGACTCGATCTACAGCCCGGTGCTGAAGGTCACCTACAAGGTCGAGGCCACCCGTGTCGAGCAGCGGACCGACTTCGACAAGCTGATCGTCGACGTCGAGACCAAGCCCGCCATGCGTCCGCGCGACGCCATGGCCTCGGCCGGCAAGACCCTGGTGGAGCTGTTCGGCCTCGCCCGCGAGCTGAACATCGACGCCGAGGGCATCGACATGGGCCCGTCCCCGACGGACGCCGCCCTGGCCGCCGACCTGGCGCTGCCGATCGAGGAGCTGGAGCTCACCGTCCGCTCCTACAACTGCCTCAAGCGCGAGGGCATCCACACCGTGGGTGAGCTCGTCGCCCGCTCCGAGGCCGACCTGCTCGACATCCGCAACTTCGGTGCGAAGTCGATCGACGAGGTCAAGGCGAAGCTCGCCGGCATGGGCCTGGCCCTCAAGGACAGCCCGCCCGGGTTCGACCCGACCGCTGCCGCCGACGCCTTCGGCGCCGACGACCTCGACGACTCGCACTTCGCCGAGACCGAGCAGTACTAAGAGATTTGGCCGCGGGGGCGGTTCCACGGAGCCGCCCCCGTCGTCATGAAAGCCGTACGGGCACAGTGCCCGTACGCCCGCTGCGGTACCTGGTACGGCCGCAGTCGGAGATTCAAGGAGTAATTCCATGCCGCGTCCCACCAAGGGTGCCCGCCTCGGCGGCGGCCCGCACCACGAGCCGCTGCTGCTCGCCGGTCTGTGCCGGGAGCTGTTCCAGTACGGCCGCATCACCACGACCGAGGCCAAGGCCCGTCGGATGCGCCCGCTGGCGGAGAAGCTGATCACCAAGGCGAAGAAGGGCGACATCCACAACCGTCGCCTGGTGCGCAAGACGATCACCGACATCGCCGTGCTGCACACCCTCTTCACCGAGATCGCGCCGCGCTACGAGAACCGCCCGGGTGGCTACACCCGCATCACCAAGATCGGTCCCCGTCGTGGCGACAACGCCCCGATGGCCGTGATCGAGCTGGTCGAGGCGCTGACCGTCGCGCAGACCGCCGTCGGCGAGGCCGAGGCCGCCACCAAGCGCGCCGTCAAGGAGGCCGAGGAGGCCAAGGTCGAGGCCCCCAAGGCTGACGACGCCGCCGAGGCCGAGCAGGCCTGACGCCTCTAGGTGTTGCCGCGGGCCCGCTTTCCCAGCGATGGGGGAGCGGGCCCGTTCCTTGTCCGCGAGGTCCCCGGGAGAAGAGAAGCAGTGGTCAGTGATTGCGCCGAGCAGCCGCCGGTGAAGGACGGTCCGGCCGACGGGTATGTCCGGGTCCGGCTCGACCTCGCCTACCACGGCGCCGAGTTCTCCGGCTGGGCCCGCCAGAAGGGCGGCCGCCGGACGGTCCAGGAGGAGATCGAGAGCGCGCTGCAGGTCGTCACCCGCAGCCAGGAGCTCTTCCCGCTCACCGTGGCCGGCCGCACCGACGCCGGGGTGCACGCCCGCGGCCAGGTCGCTCACGTCGACCTGCCGGCCGAGCTGTGGGAGGCGCACCGGGAGAAGCTGCTGCGCCGACTGGCCGGGCGGCTGCCCGGGGACGTCCGGATCTACCGGGTCGGCGAGGCGCCGGCCGGGTTCGACGCGCGCTTCTCGGCGATCTGGCGCCGGTACGCGTACCGGGTCGCCGACCACCCCGGCGGGGTCGACCCGCTGCTGCGCGGGCACGTGCTCTGGCACGACCGGCCGCTGGACCTGGACAGGATGAACGCGGCCGCGAAGCTGCTGCTCGGCGAGCACGACTTCGCCGCGTACTGCAAGAAGCGCGAGGGCGCCACCACCATCCGCACCCTGCTGGAGCTGCACTGGGACCGCGTCCCGGTGGACACCTACGCGGCCCAGGAGGGCTCGCTGGCCGTCGCCACCGTCCGGGCCGACGCCTTCTGCCACAACATGGTCCGGGCGCTGGTCGGCGCGATGCTGCTGGTCGGCGACGGGCACCGGCCGGTGGAGTTCCCCGGCGAGGTGCTGGCCGGCGGGGTCCGCAACTCGGCGGTCAACGTGATCCGGCCGTACGGGCTCACCCTTGAGGAGGTCGGCTACCCGCCGAACGACCAGCTCGCCGAGCGGAACCGCCAGGCCCGGAGGCTGCGGACCCTGCCCGGACAGCCGGCCGCCGGGTAATCCGTTTTGGCCGAAGGCGTCCGCTTGCGACAATCGCTCCCATGGGACACGTCGAGATTTCGCACCTGGAGTACTACCTGCCGGACGGGCGGGTGCTGTTCGACGACGCGTCCTTCCGGGTCGGGGAGGGCGCCGCGGTCGCCCTGGTCGGCGCCAACGGGGCGGGCAAGACCACCCTGCTGCGCATGATCGCGGGCGACATCCAGCCGCACGGCGGCACCGTGACGATCAGCGGCGGGCTCGGCGTGATGCGCCAGTTCGTGGGCACCACCGGCCGCGAGGACCAGGCGTCCACCCCCGGCGCGCTGCCGGCCGACGCCTCGGTCCGGGACCTGCTGGTGTCCGTCGCCCCCGAGCGGATAGCGGTGGCCGCCCGCGCGGTGGACGCCGCCGAGCTCGCGATGATCGCGCAGGACGACGAGAAGACCCAGATGGCCTACGCCCAGGCGCTCTCCGACTGGGCCGACGCCGGCGGCTACGACTACGAGACCGACTGGGACGTCTGCACCATGGCGGCCCTCGGCGTGCCCTTCGACAAGGCCCAGTGGCGCGGCCTGAACACCCTCTCCGGCGGCGAGCAGAAGCGGCTCGTCCTTGAGGCGCTGCTGCGCGGCCCGGAGGAGGTGCTCCTCCTCGACGAGCCGGACAACTACCTGGACGTCCCGGGCAAGCGCTGGCTGGAGGAGGCCATCAAGGCCACCTCGAAGACCGTCCTGTACATCTCGCACGACCGCGAGCTGCTCTCCAGGACCGCCGACAAGATCATCGCCGTCGAGTCCGGCGCGGCCGGCAGCAGCGTCTGGGTGCACGGCGGCGGCTTCGACACCTTCCACGAGGCCCGCAAGGCCCGCTTCGAGCGCTTCGAGGAGCTGCGCCGCCGCTGGGACGAGGAGCACGCCAAGCTCAAGAAGCTGGTGGTCACCCTGCGCCAGGCCGCCGCCGTCAGCCACGAGATGGCCTCCCGCTACGCCGCCGCCCAGACCAGGCTGAAGAAGTTCGAGGACGCCGGCCCGCCGGAGGCGCCGCCGCGCGAGCAGACCATCACCATGCGGCTCAAGGGCGGGCGCACCGGCGTGCGCGCCTTCACCATGGAGCGGCTGGAGCTCACCGGTCTGATGCAGCCCTTCGACCTGGAGGTCTTCTACGGCGAGCGGGTCGCGGTGCTGGGCGCCAACGGCGCCGGCAAGTCGCACCTCCTGCGGCTGCTCGCGGGGGACGGGACGGTCGAGCACACCGGCGACTGGAAGGTCGGCGCCCGGGTCGTCCCCGGCCACTTCCGGCAGACCCACGCCCACCCGGAGCTGTTCGGCCGCACGGTCCGCTCGATCATCGAGGAGGAGCACGCGCTCAGCCGCGGCGCCGCGATGGGTGCGCTGCGCCGGTACGAGCTGGACCGCCAGGAGGAGCAGAAGTTCGAGTCGCTGTCCGGTGGGCAGCAGGCCCGGCTGATGATCCTCAAGCTCGAACTCTCCGGCGTGACGGCCCTGTTGCTCGACGAGCCGACCGACAACCTGGACCTGGAGAGCGCCGAGGCGCTGCAGGCCGGGCTGGAGGCCTTCGACGGCACGGTGCTGTGCGTCACCCACGACCGCTGGTTCGCCAAGACCTTCGACCGCTTCCTGGTGTTCGGTGCGGACGGGCGGGTGTACGAGTCGCCCGAGCCGGTCTGGGACGTCACCCGGGTGGAGCGCGAACGCTGAGTGACGGCCCGGTGGGCGGGAGGGGATTTTTGACCCCTCCCCGCCCGCCCGGTAACCTGGACGCTTGATGTGCGTATTGGCTCGCTCTATCTCACGTGAGAGGTCGGTACGCCGGAGACATCAGGTCGACGACCAGCGGTCCCCCTTGAATTGCGTCCAAGGTTGGCCAGGCTGCTCTTCCGTCCGGGTGCTCCTGTCAGGACTCACTCACTGAAAAGCGAAGGCTACGACCGTGCGTACGTACAGCCCCAAGCCCGGCGACGTCCAGCGTCAGTGGCACGTCATCGACGCGACCGACGTCGTGCTCGGCCGCCTGGCTTCCCAGGCCGCCAACCTCCTCCGGGGCAAGCACAAGGCGATCTACGCGCCGCACGTTGACACTGGTGACTTCGTCATCATCATCAACGCCGACAAGGTGCACCTGTCCGGTAACAAGAAGACCCAGAAGCTGGCCTACCGCCACTCGGGCTTCCCGGGCGGTCTGCGCTCGGTGCGCTACGACGACCTCCTGGACAAGAACCCGGAGAAGGCCGTCGAGAAGGCCATCAAGGGCATGATCCCCAAGAACAGCCTGGGCCGTCAGATGCTCTCGAAGCTGAAGGTCTACTCGGGCGACCAGCACCCCCACGCTGCCCAGCAGCCGGTGCCGTTCGAGATCACCCAGGTCGCGCAGTAATTCCGGCCACCAAGCCCCCCATCACTGAAAAGAGCTGAGGAACACCGTGGCCGAGACCACTGAAACCCTTGAGGTCGACTTCGACGAGACCGTCGTCGAGGGCGAGTACACCTCCGAGGAGACCTACACCTCCGAGTCCCTGGCCGGCCGCTTCGGCGAGGCCGTCCCCGGCGCCGGCCTCGGCCGTCGCAAGGAGGCGATCGCCCGCGTGCGCATCGTCCCCGGCACGGGCGTGTGGAAGATCAACGGTCGCACCCTTGAGGACTACTTCCCCAACAAGGTGCACCAGCAGACCGTGAACGAGCCCTTCAAGCTCCTGGAGCTGGACGGCCGTTACGACGTCGTCGCCCGCATCAGCGGTGGCGGCGTCTCCGGCCAGGCCTACGCGCTGCGCCTCGGCGTGGCCCGTGCCCTGAACGAGGCCGACGTGGACAACAACCGCGGCGCCCTCAAGAAGGCCGGCTTCCTGACCCGTGACGCCCGCGCCGTCGAGCGCAAGAAGGCCGGTCTGAAGAAGGCCCGCAAGGCGCCGCAGTACAGCAAGCGCTAATCGCGTCCCCGGGGGTGCGTTCCGCCCTGGCGGCGTACCCCCTGGTTGCGCAAACCGTCGCCCCGGAGTACCTCGTGTACTCCGGGGCGACGTGTTCCCCGGCCAACGTGCGGCGGCCGGGATCATCGGTGGGTTCCGAGCATGGTGATGGAGGACGGGACAGTGGGACGACTCTTCGGTACGGACGGCGTACGCGGGGTGGCGAACGAGGGCCTGACGGCGGAGCTGGCGCTCGGCCTGTCGGTCGCGGCCGCCCATGTGCTCGGCGAGGCCGGCGCCTTCGACGGGCACCGGCCGGTCGCGGTGGTCGGCCGTGACCCGCGTGCCTCGGGCGAGTTCCTGGAGGCCGCGGTCATCGCCGGTCTGGCCAGCTCCGGCGTCGACGTCCTGCGGGTCGGTGTCCTGCCCACCCCGGCCGTGGCCTACCTCACCGGCGCGCTCGGCGCCGACTTCGGCGTGATGCTGTCCGCCAGCCACAACGCCATGCCGGACAACGGCATCAAGTTCCTCGCCCGCGGCGGCCACAAGCTGGACGACCGGATCGAGGACGCGATCGAGGCGCACTACCGCAAGCACACCGTCGGCGGCGAGGACTGGAACCGTCCCACCGGCGCGGCCGTCGGCCGGGTGCGCGAGTACACCGAGGGCTTCGACAAGTACGTCGCCCACCTGATCGGCGTGCTGCCCAACCGCCTGGACGGCATCAAGGTCGTCATCGACGGCGCCCACGGCGCCGCCGCGTACGTCGCCCCCGAGGCCTTCGCCCGGGCCGGCGCCGAGGTCGTCCACACCCTGGGGGCCGAGCCCACCGGCCTCAACATCAACGACGGCGTCGGCTCCACCCACCTGGACCGGCTGCGCGTCGCGATGAAGGAGCACCGCGCCGACCTCGGCATCGCCCTGGACGGCGACGCCGACCGCTGCCTGGCCGCCGACGCCGAGGGAGACGAGGTGGACGGCGACCAGATCATCGCCATCCTCGCCGTCGCCATGAAGGAGGCCGGCACCCTGCGCCGCAACACCGCGGTGGCCACCGTGATGTCCAACCTCGGCTTCAAGCTGGCGATGGAGCGCGAGGGCATCGACCTGGTGGAGACCGCCGTCGGCGACCGCTACGTGCTGGAGGCGATGAAGGAGCAGGGCTTCGCGCTGGGCGGCGAGCAGTCCGGCCACGTCATCCTGCTGGACCACGCCACCACCGGCGACGGCACCCTGACCGGCCTGATGCTGGGCGCCCGACTGGCCGCCACCAAGCAGCCGCTGGCCGACCTGGCCGCCGTGATGACCCGGCTGCCGCAGGTGCTGATCAACGTCAAGGGTGTCGACAAGAGCCGGGTGAAGACCAGCGCCGAGCTGGCCGAGGCGGTCGCCGCGGCCGAGGCCGAGCTGGGCTCCACCGGCCGGGTGCTGCTGCGCCCGTCCGGCACCGAGCCGCTGGTCCGGGTCATGGTCGAGGCCGCCGACCCGGCGCAGGCCGAGGCGGTCGGGCAGCGGCTGGCCGAGGCGGTGCGCACCCACCTGGGCTGACGGCCCCCTCGTACGGCGCAGGCCCCCACTGGAGACAGTGGGGGCCTGCGGGCGTTTCCAGGGCTCCAGGGGGCCTCCGGGGGCCTTCCCGGGCTTCGCGGGGGCTTGCTAGAGCTTGCGCAGCAGCGCCCGGCGGACCTTGTGGTCCGGGCCCTTCTGCAGGATCAGGGTGGCCCGGCCGCGGGTCGGCAGCACGTTCTCCAGCAGGTTGGGCTTGTTGATGGTGCGCCAGACCTGGCGGCCGTACTCCATCGCCTCCTCCTCCGGCACCTCGGTGAAGCGGCGGAAGTAGGAGTTCGGGTCCTGGAAGGCGGTCTGCCGCAGCTTGCGGAAGCGGTCCAGGTACCAGTGCTCGATGTCGTCGGTACGGGCGTCGACGTAGATCGAGAAGTCGAAGTAGTCGGCCACCGCGAGGCGGGTGCGGCCGTCGGTGCCGGGCAGGGCCGGCTGGAGCACGTTCAGGCCCTCGACGATCAGGATGTCCGGGCGCTCCACGGTCAGCCGCTGGTCCGGCACGATGTCGTACACCAGGTGGGAGTACACCGGCGCCGTGACCCGCTCCTTGCCCGCCTTCACGTCCGCGACGAAGCGCGTCAGCGCCCGGCGGTCGTACGACTCGGGGAAGCCCTTGCGGGCCATCAGACCGCGGCGGCGCAGCTCGGCGTTGGGCAGCAGGAAGCCGTCGGTGGTGACCAGTTCGACCCGGGGGTGCTCGGGCCAGCGGGCCAGCAGGGCCTGCAGCAGACGGGCCGTGGTGGACTTGCCGACCGCGACCGAGCCCGCCACGCCGATGATGAACGGGGTGCGGGTGCGCTCGGTGTCCGGGGTGTCCAGGAACGTGCCCAGAGTGCCGCGCAGCTCGTGCGTGGCGTGGATGTACAGGTTGAGCAGCCGGGACAGCGGCAGGTAGACGTCGCGGACCTCGTCCAGGTCGAGCGCCGTGCCGAGGCCGCGCAGCTGCTCCACCTCCTCGGCGGTCAGCGGCAGCGGCGTACGCTCGCGCAGCGCGCTCCACTCGGCCCGGCTGAGGTCCACGTAAGGGGACGGCGACGGGCCGGGCGTGGCGGCGCCCCGCGTACAGAGTTCGGTCAGCACATGCTCCATTGTGAGCCGTGGCGGTGTTCACGGTGGCTGTGGTGTCGGTCACGCAGAGTTGGGCCGAGGCGGGAAAACGGCCACAGAACCGCCCTTATGCTGGCACGCATGTGCGGAATTGTTGGATACGTGGGCGCGCAGTCCGCCCTCGACGTAGTAATCGCGGGCCTGCAGCGACTGGAGTACCGGGGCTACGACTCGGCCGGTGTCGCGGTGCAGGCCCAGGACTCCCAGGGGCAGTGGGGTCTGGTCACGGACAAGCGGGCCGGGAAGCTCGCCAACCTCGAGAAGTCGCTCGCCGAGTCCCCTCTGCCCGGCGGCACCACCGGCATCGGCCACACCCGCTGGGCCACCCACGGCGGTCCGACGGACGCCAACGCCCACCCCCACCTGGACGACGACAACCGGGTGGCCGTGGTCCACAACGGCATCATCGAGAACTTCGCCCAGCTGCGCGCCGAGATCGCCGAGCGCGGCCACACCCTCCGGTCCGAGACCGACACCGAGGTCGTCGCCCACCTGCTGGGCGAGGCGTACGAGGGCGACCTCGCCGAGGCCATGCGGGTGGTCTGCCGCCGCCTGGACGGCGCCTTCACCCTGGTCGCCGTGCACGCGGACGCGCCCGGCGTGGTGGTCGGCGCCCGCCGCAACTCGCCGCTGGTGGTCGGCCGCGGCGAGGGCGAGAACTTCCTGGCCTCGGACGTCGCCGCCTTCATCGCGCACACCCGCGAGGCGATCGAGCTGGGCCAGGACCAGGTCGTCGAGCTGCGCGAGGGCGGCGTGACGGTGACCAACTTCGACGGCACCCCGGCCGAGGTGCGCGAGTACCACGTGGACTGGGACGCCTCCGCCGCCGAGAAGGGCGGCTACGACTACTTCATGCTCAAGGAGATCGCCGAGCAGCCGAAGGCCGTCGCCGACACCCTGCTGGGCCGGATCGGCGCCGACGGCCGGCTGACCCTGGACGAGCTGCGCATCTCCGACGCGGACCTGCGCTCGGTCGACAAGGTCGTCATCGTCGCCTGCGGCACCGCGTTCCACGCGGGCATGATCGCGAAGTACGCGATCGAGCACTGGACCCGCATCCCCTGCGAGGTCGAGGTCGCCTCGGAGTTCCGCTACCGCGACCCGATCATGGGCCCGGGCACGCTGGTCATCGCCATCTCGCAGTCCGGCGAGACCATGGACACCCTGATGGCCCTGCGGCACGCCCGGGAGCAGGGCGCCAAGGTGCTGGCGATCTGCAACACCAACGGCTCCACCATCCCGCGCGAGTCGGACGCGGTGCTGTACACCCACGCGGGCCCGGAGGTCGCGGTCGCGTCCACCAAGGCGTTCCTGACCCAGCTGGTCGCCTGCTACCTGGTCGCCCTCTACCTGGGCCAGGTGCGCGGCACCAAGTGGGGCGACGAGATCTTCACCATCATCCGCGAGCTCGGCGACGCGCCGAAGCAGGTCGAGCAGGTCCTGGAGACCATGGAGCCGGTGCGCGAGCTGGCCCGCTCGCTGGCCGACGCCCGCTCGGTGCTGTTCCTCGGCCGCCACGTCGGCTTCCCGGTGGCCCTGGAGGGCGCGCTCAAGCTCAAGGAGCTCGCCTACATGCACGCCGAGGGCTTCGCGGCGGGCGAGCTCAAGCACGGCCCGATCGCGCTGATCGAGGAGGGGCTGCCGGTCGTGGTGGTCGTGCCCTCGCCGCGCGGGCGGTCGATCCTGCACGACAAGATCGTCTCCAACATCCAGGAGATCCGGGCCCGCGGCGCCCGCACCATCGTGATCGCCGAGGAGGGCGACGAGGCGGTCGTCCCGTACGCGGACCACCTGATCCGCATCCCGGCGACCCCGACCCTGCTGCAGCCGTTGGTCTCCACCGTCCCGCTCCAGGTCTTCGCCTGCGAGCTGGCCACGGCCAAGGGCCACGAGGTCGACCAGCCGCGCAACCTGGCGAAGTCGGTCACCGTCGAGTAGTCGCTCGGCCTTTCACGGCGCCCCTGCGGTGGCTGCGTCCTACCGCAGGGGCGCCGTGTCGAGCGTGAAGGAGAACGGCGCGGGCAGGTCGATCGGCTTGCCGAAGTCGGTCTGGGTGTGGGCCGTGTAGTCGCCGTTCTCGGGGTCGGTGAACAGCGTGACCTTGCCTGCGGTGCGGTCGACCAGGAGGTAGCAGGGGATGCCGGCGGCGGCGTAGCCCCTGCGCTTGGGTTCGCGGTCCTTGTGCGGGTTGGTCGAGGTGATCTCGAAGACCAGCAGGACCCCCGCGGCGGAGGCCCACGAATCAGCGTGCTCGAAATGGCCAACCGGGCTCAGGGTCCCGTCGGGGATGAACCGTCCTTTGGGCGTGATCAGACCCTTGTTGCCGGAGATGTCCAGCTCGACCTCGGCCCTGCGCATGAACTGGCGGGTGAGCAGCGAGAATGCGGTTTCGTGGGCCCCGTCCGGTGGTGGCGTCACGACGATCTCCCCTTCGATGAGTTCAGCCTTGAATCCCAGCGGGGTGTCCAGCTCCAGAAACGCCTGGAGGACGCTGTCCTGCTCCAGCGGGTGCTCGACTGCCGGCATAGCGACCATGGCCCTTCTCCCTCCTGTGGGTCCGTGCCGAGCCACAAGGTAGGTGCACGGACCGACACCGGCGGGGGATCGAAGTGGTTGTCACTCGAAAGTGTGCCGCAGGCCCGGCTCCCGTGGGGCCGGCGCGGGCTAGCGTCGGCGGTAGCCGACTGCTGGAGGAGCTTTCATATGCGTCACGCGCACCGGGTTGACGTGGTTCGGGCCGCCGAGGCCGCGCTGATGGCGCGGCTGCCGGAAGGCACGCTGATGCAGCGGGCGGCGGCCGGGCTGGCGGCGACGTGCGCCCGGCTGCTGACGCGGTGTCGGGGGCGGGTGTACGGCAGCCGGGTGGTGGTGCTGGCGGGCAGCGGGGACAACGGGGGTGACGCCCTGTACGCCGGGGCGGCACTGGCGCGGCGCGGGGCGCGGGTGACGGCGGTGCTGCTGGCGCCGCGGAAGGCGCATCAGGGCGGGCTGGCCGCGCTGCGGGCTGCGGGCGGACGGGTGACGGCGGAGCGGGAAGTCGGCCTGGCCGACTTCTCCTGCGCGGACCTGGTGCTGGACGGGATCGTCGGCATCGGCGGCCGGGGCGGGCTACGCCCTGAGGCGGAGCCGTACGCGCGGGCCGAGCGGCGCGGCGCGGTGGTGGCGGTGGACCTGCCCAGCGGGGTCGAGGCGGACACCGGCGAGGTGCCGGGGGCGGCGCTGCGCGCGGACGTCACGGTCTGCTTCGGCACGTACAAGCCGGGACTGCTGGTCGACCCGGGGGCCTCGTACGCGGGCGCGGTGCAGCTGGTGGACATCGGGCTGGAGCTGCCGGAGCCGGAGGTGACGGTCCTGCAGCACACGGACGTGGCGGCGCTGCTGCCGTTGCCGGGCGCGGAGAGCGACAAGTACCGGCGCGGCGTGGTCGGGGTGGCGGCCGGCTCGGCGACGTACCCGGGGGCGGCGCTGCTGGCGGTCGCCGGGGCGCTGCGGGGTGGCGCGGGCGCCGTCCGGTACGTCGGTACGGCGGCTGAGGAGGTGGTGCGGCGCTTCCCGGAGGCGCTGGTCACCGAGGGCGGGCCGGCCGGGGCCGGACGGGTGCAGGCCTGGGTGGTCGGGCCGGGCGGCGGTGAGGGGGCGCGGCAGGCGCTGGCCGAGGCACTGGCAGCTGACGTCCCGGTGCTGGTGGACGCGGACGGGCTGACCGAGCTGGGCCGGCTCGGCCCGCGGGCGCTGGCCGGCCGCACCGCGCCGACCCTGCTCACCCCGCACACCGGCGAGGCCGCCCGGTTGCTCGCGGGCGCCGAGGGCACCGCGCCGCCCGCCGCCGGGGAGCTGGCCGCCGCCCGCCTGGCCACCGCCCGGCGGCTGGCGGCCGCCTACCGGGCCACCGTGCTGCTGAAGGGCTCCACCACAGTGGTGGCCGACCCGGGCGGGGCCGTCCGGGTGAACCCGACCGGCACCTCCTGGCTCGCCACCGCGGGCAGCGGGGACGTGCTGGCCGGTCTGGCCGGCTCGCTGCTGGCCTCGGGCCTGACGCCGCTGGACGCCGCCTCGGTGGCCGCCTACCTGCACGGCCTGGCGGGCCGCGAGGCGGCGGGCGCCCCGGGCGCGCCGGTGACGGCGACGGGCGTCGCCGGGGCGCTCCCGGCGGTCTGGCGGGCGGTGCGTCAGGGCTAGTCGAACGGAACCGAACCGTCCGTTCGGGGCGTCCCAGACACGGCGGAACAGTCGTCCGCCGCAGGTCGGCTGGGTGCCCGGCGCCCCGGTGCCGACCGCCGCGCCGATGGGCCGTTCGGCGAGGACTCCGGGACGTCTGGGAGACTGACCCTGATGACAACTGCGAACACGATCGGCACAGCCACCCTCACCGACGGCGTACGGGCTGAGGCGACCATCGATCTCGCCGCCCTGCGCGGCAACCTCGCCGCGCTGCGCGAGCGCGTCGGCGGCTCCGCCGTGATGCTCGCGGTCAAGGCCGACGCCTACGGCCACGGCGCGGTCGAGTGCGCCCGGGAGGCGGTCGCGAACGGGGTCGGCTGGCTCGGCTGCGCGATGCCCGAGGAGGCGCTGGCGCTGCGGGCCGCGGGCATCCGCCCGGAGCGGGCCCGCATCCTGTGCTGGCTGTGGACGCCCGGCGGGCCGTGGCGCGAGGCGCTGCGCGCGGACCTGGACATCTCGGTCAGCGGCCAGTGGGCGCTGGAGGAACTGCTGCCGGCCGTCCGGGAGACCGGCATCCCGGCGCGGGTCCACCTGAAGGCCGACACCGGCCTGGGCCGCAACGGCTGCCAGCCGCACGACTGGCCGCAGCTGGTGGCGAACGCCCGGCGCGCCGAGGCCGAGGGGCTGCTGAAGGTCGTCGGCATCTGGTCGCACTTCGCCGCCGCCGACGAGCCCGGCCACCCGTCGATCCAGGCCCAGCTGGACTCCTACCGCGCCGCGCTGGCGCACGCCGAGGCCGCCGGGCTGCGCCCGGAGGTCCGGCACCTGGCGAACTCCCCGGCCACCCTGCTGCTGCCCGAGACGCACTTCGACCTGGTCCGCACCGGCCTGGCCGCGTACGGACTGTCGCCGGTGCCCGCGGTCGGCTCCCCGGCGGACTTCGGGCTGCGCCCGGTGATGGCGCTGACCGCCCGGCTGGCGCTGGTCAAGCACGTCCCCGGCGGGCACGGGGTCAGCTACGGCCACCACTACGTGACGCCCGGCCCGACCACCCTGGGGCTCGTTCCGGTCGGCTACGGCGACGGCATCCCGCGCCACGCCAGTGGCACCGGCCCGGTGCAGATCGGCGGCAAGTGGCGCACGGTGGCCGGCCGGGTCGCGATGGACCAGTTCGTGGTGGACCTGGGTGGCGACACCCCCGAGATCGGCGACGAGGTGCTGCTGTTCGGCAACGGCGAGCGCGGTGAGCCGACCGCCGAGGACTGGGCCCGCGCCTGCGGCTCCGTCTCGTACGAGGTCATCACCCGGATCGGCGCCCGGGTGCCCCGCCGCTACCTGGGCGGCAGCCACCGCGAGGGCCTGCCGGCATGACCGGCACACCGGCCGAGAGCAACCCGGTCGCGGCGGTGGCCAAGGCGGCCGGCGCGGCGTCCGGGGTGAGCCGGGCCGGTGTGATCGGGATCTCCGTCGGCGTGCTGGCGGCCGGCGCGGCCGCAGGCGTCGCGATCGAGCGGCTGACGGTCGGCCGGGCGATGCGCCGCCGGGCCCGGGCCGAGCTGGACGCGGCTGCCCCGTACGGCTCGCTGCGCGGGCGCCCGCTGACGGTGGCCGCGCCGGACGGCACCGAGCTGTACGTGGAGCTGGACGGCCTGCGCCCGGGAGGCGAGCGGGCGAGTGACAGCTGGGCCGAGCCGGACGGCCACCGCCCCGAGCGCCCCGGAGGCGAGCGGGCGAGTCACGGCGCCGAGCCGCTGACCCTGGTGTTCTGCCACGGCTACTGCCTCAACCAGGACAGCTGGCACTTCCAGCGCGCCGCGCTGCGCGAGGGCATGCGGCTGGTCTTCTGGGACCAGCGCAGCCACGGCCGCTCCGAGCGCTCCCGCTCGTACCTGGCCGGTGATCCGGCGAGCATCGACCAGCTGGGCGGCGACCTCAAGGCGGTGCTGGACGCCGTCGCGCCGACCGGGCCGCTGGTGCTGGTGGGCCATTCGATGGGCGGCATGACGGTGATGGCGCTGGCCGAGCAGCACCCGGAGCTGTTCCGGGAGCGCGTCGCCGGGGTCGCGCTGGTCGGCACCCTGGCGGGGGACTGGGACGAGGTGAGCCTCGGGCTGCCGAAGGCCGGGGCGAAGCTGTTCAAGAAGGTCGCGCCCGGGGTGATGCGGCTGCTGGGCCGTCAGGTGGACCTGGTGGAGGCGACCAGGCGGGTCGGCTCGGACGTGGCCGCCGTCTTCTACCGGAAGTTCTCCTTCGGCGGCCGGGACGTCGACCCCGGTGTGGTGCGCTTCGCCGAGCAGCTGCTGGACGCCACGCCGATCGACGTGGTCGCCGAGTTCTACCCGGCGTTCGACGCGCACGAGAAGTACGCGGCGCTGGACGCCCTGCGCGGTCTGCCCGCCCTGGTGCTGGCCGGGACGAAGGACCTGCTGACGCCCGCGTCGCACAGCGAGGAGATGGCCGAGCGGCTGCCCGGTGCCGAGCTGGTGCTGGTCGAGGGCGCCGGGCACCTGGTGCTGCTGGAGCGCCCCGAGCTGGTCGACCACGAGCTGGCGCGGCTGCTGCGCCGTGCCGCCGACTTCGCCGGCGCCGCGCCGCTGCCGGCGGCCGTCCTGGAGCTCGCCAGCGAGCGGCCCCGGGAGCCGGAGCCGAACCCGGTCGTCGACCCCGCCTGACTCCAGCCCGACCCCCCGCCCGCCGCGGCGGGGTGCGGCGGTGTGGCACGGTAGCGGTGGCGGGCCGGTGGTCGGCGCGCCGCTACGGACCGAAGGGCAAGACACGCGCATGGGCTCGCACGCCACCATCACCGTCCCCACTCCGGAGCGGATGGGCCGGCTCGGCCGGGAGCTGGCCGCGCTGCTGCGGCCGGGTGACCTGGTGCTGCTCTCCGGCGAACTGGGGGCGGGGAAGACCACGCTGACCCGGGGCCTGGGGGAGGGGCTGCAGGTCCGCGGGGCGGTGACCTCGCCGACCTTCGTGATCGCCCGGGTGCACCCCTCGCTGGTCGGCGGCCCGGCCCTGGTGCACGTGGACGCGTACCGGCTGGGCGGGAACCTGGACGAGATGGAGGACCTCGACCTGGACGTCTCGCTGCCGGAGTCGGTGGTCGTGGTCGAGTGGGGCGAGGGCAAGGTCGAGCGGCTGTCCGAGGACCGGTTGGAGGTCCGGATCGAGAGGGCGATCGGCGACACCGCCGGGGAGGACCACGACCCGCGCCGGGTGGTGCTGACCGGCATCGGAGCGCGCTGGTCGGGTGTGGAGCTGGAGAAGCTCGGGTAGGCGTTCCCGGTTTTACCGACAGCCTGTCGGCATGGTGTTGCGGGCGGGGGGCCGGGCGTGGTGGGATGGGTGCTGCGGTTAGGTCTGCCTAACTAGGGAGGCGCCATGTCGAGCACCACCCCCGCCCCGGAGCGCGCCGCGCGCGACACCGGGGCCGGAGAGTCCGCCCGCCGCGCTCCGGGAGCGCCGATGCGGGCGCTGCTGGCCGCCTGTGCGGCCGCCGAGGCGGTGTCCACCCCGCCCGAACCGCGGCCGGAGCAGGCCGAGGAGCCCGAGGCGGAGACACCCCGGGCCGCCTAGAACGTGGCTCAGGCGACCACGACCACCTTGGTGCCGTTGGGCGCGAAGTCCCAGAGCAGCTGCCCGTCGGCGCGGCCGCTGCGGATGCCGCCGGTCTTGGTCTTCGGGTCGGCGGTCGGCGTCGTACCGTCCATCGCCGAGCTGAAGCCGAACACCACGCCGTTCTGCTGCGCGAACCGCACCACGTGCTCGATCTGCCGGCCGTCCGTACCGGTGCCGACCGGGGTGCGGCTGTACACCGAGTAGCTGCCCGGGGTCGGCTCGACCGTGCCCGGGGCGACCTGGAAGGTGGCCGCGACCTGCGGGTTCTTCTTCGGGTCGACCAGCCAGACGTAGTGGCTGCTCACCGAGTAGACCACCCGCGTGCCGCTGCCCGAGCTGGTCGGCAGCGGCGGGGCGGTCGGGGTGGCCGAGGCGCTCGGCGTCGCCGAGGCGACCGGGCCGACGGACGTCGCGGCGGTGGTGGGACGGGCTCCGCCCGCGCGGTCCTGCGCGCCGTTGGCCTGGAAGGCCAGCAGGCTCACCACCGCCAGGGCCCCCAGGGTCAACCCCGTGACCACCACTCCAGGACCCATCTTCGCCACGTGCCGCTCCCGCCGCCGTCCTCTGTACGTACCGCCCTTATCGTGCCAGGTCCCCTCGGCCGGTCGGCAGCGCCCAGTACGTGTGTTCCGGATGGGGACACCAGCTCGATCAGTCGGTCGGCCCAACGTCGGTCTAACCTTGACCCCGTGCTGCTGCTCGCGTTCGACACCGCTACCCCCGCCGTCACCGCCGCCGTCCACGACGGCACGGCCGTCCTCGCCGAGACCCACCAGGTCGACGCCCGACGGCACGGCGAACTGCTGCTGCCCGCGATCGACCAGGTCCTGCGGGCGGCCGGGGTGGACAAGCACCGGCTCACCGGCATCGCGGTCGGCGTCGGCCCCGGCCCGTACACCGGCCTGCGGGTCGGCCTGGTGACCGCCGCCGCGCTCGGCCACGCCCTCGGGCTGCCGGTGCACGGCGTCTGCACCCTGGACGCGATCGCCTTCCAGGCCCGCGCCGAGGGCCTGGCCGGGCAGCCGTTCACGGTGGCCACCGACGCGCGCCGCAAGGAGGTCTACTGGGCCTCCTACGACGCCGAGGGCCGCCGCACCGAGGGCCCCGGCGTGGACCGCCCGGCCGAGCTGACGCCCGAGGCCCGCTCGGTGGGCGCCGGCGCGCTGCTCTACCCCGACGCCTTCCCCGGCGCCCACGGCCCCGAGCACGTCTCGGCCGGCTCCCTGGCCGGCTTCGCCGCCACCGAGCTGGCCGCCGGCCGCGAGCTGCTGCCGAACCTCCCGCTGTACCTGCGCCGCCCGGACGCCCAGGTCCCCGCCGGCTACAAGACCGTTCTAGGGGGCAAGGCGGTGCTCCCGGCGTGAACCACGGCACCACCCTGCGCCCGATGCGCTGGTGGGACATCGAGCCGGTGATGGAGCTGGAGCTCAAGCTCTTCCCCGAGGACGCCTGGTCCCACGGGATGTACTGGTCCGAACTCGCCGAGGCCCACCCCGGCGGCACCCGCCACTACACCGTCGCCACCACCGGGGACGGCGCCATCGTCGGCTACGCCGGGCTGATGGCAGTCGCCGGCGAGGGCGACGTCCAGACCATCGCCGTCGACGAGCGCCACCAGGGCGCCGGCCTCGGCGCGGCGCTGCTCACCGACCTGATCGGCGAGGCCGCCCGGCGCGGCTGCGCCGAGCTGCTGCTGGAGGTACGGGTGGACAACCCGCGCGCCCAGCGGCTGTACGAGCGCTACGGCTTCGAACCGGTGGGCATCCGGCGCGGCTACTACCAGCCCGCCAACGTCGACGCGCTGGTGATGCGCCTCGACCACCCGAGCACTGACAGCACTGACCCGAAGGACATTGAGGACACCCGCCATGGCTGACGAACCGCTCGTCCTCGGCATCGAGACCTCCTGCGACGAGACCGGCGTCGGCATCGTGCGCGGCACCACGCTGCTGGCCGACGCGGTCGCCTCCAGCGTCAACGACCACGCCCGCTTCGGCGGCGTCGTCCCGGAGATCGCCAGCCGCGCCCACCTGGAGGCGATGGTCCCGACCATCCAGCGCGCCCTGGACACCGCCGGGATCAAGGCGAGCGACCTGGACGGCATCGCCGTCACCGCCGGCCCCGGCCTGGCCGGCGCGCTGCTGGTCGGCGTCAGCGCCGCCAAGGCGTACGCCTGGGCGCTGGACAAGCCGCTGTACGGGGTCAACCACCTCGCCTCGCACATCTGCGTCGACCAGCTGGAGCACGGCCGGCTGCCCTCGCCGACGATGGCCCTGCTGGTCTCCGGCGGGCACTCCTCACTGCTGCTCAGCGAGGACATCACCACGGACGTCCGCCCGCTCGGCGCGACCATCGACGACGCGGCCGGCGAGGCCTTCGACAAGGTCGCCCGGGTGCTCGGCCTGGGCTTCCCGGGCGGGCCGATCGTCGACCGGACGGCCCGCGAGGGCGACCGCAAGGCGATCAACTTCCCGCGCGGCCTGAGCGGCAGGAACGACCCCGAGTACGACTTCTCCTTCTCCGGACTGAAGACCGCCGTCGCCCGCTGGGTGGAGGCCAAGCGCCGGGCCGGCGAGGAGGTGCCGATCGCCGACGTCGCGGCCTCCTTCCAGGAGGCGGTCACCGACGTGCTCACCCGCAAGGCCGTCAAGGCGTGCAAGGACAACGGCGTCGACCACCTGATGATCGGCGGCGGCGTCGCGGCCAACTCCCGGCTGCGCGAGATGGCCCAGCAGCGCTGCGACCGCGCCGGGATCAGGCTGCGGGTGCCCCGGCCCGGCCTGTGCACCGACAACGGCGCGATGGTGGCGGCGCTGGGCTCCGAGATGGTGTGGCGTAACCGCACGCCCTCCGCCCTCGACCTGTCCGCCGACTCCTCGCTGCCGGTGACCGACGTCCACGTGCCGACCGCGGACATCGGGCACGGGGACTTCCACGGCCAGGCCTACGACGCCCTCGGCGGGGGTGCCGCGTGACCGTCGCCGCGATGTGGGAGGCCCGGGCGGCGGACGGCCGTGGGGCCGAACTCGCCGCCTGGGTGCGGGAGTTCGCGCTGCCTGCGGTCCGCGGCGCGGCCGGGCTGGAGCGCCTCGAACTGCTCTCCGCCCCGGGCATGGGGGTCCCCCCGGCCGAAGGCTGGGGGAGGGTGCTGCTGATCACCTGGTGGAGCGGCGAGCCGGCCCCGGTCGCCGACCCGCCGGCCGAGCTGCTCGGCCGCCCGGTGCACCGCTGGTCCTTCACCAGCGACCACGTCGAGTAGGCGCTGGTCGGGAACCGCCGCCCCGGCCGCTACCGTGCATAGCTGAGAGAAAGCTGGACGGGACCGGGAGCGCGGTGCGGTGAACAGGGACGGGCGAAGCAGGACCAGGACGTACGCGGCGGGGGCGCTGGCCCTGCTGGCCTTCGCCACCGCGTGCGGCGACAACGGGGGCGGCGGCAGCGCCGCCCCCGCCGCGACGAAGAACGCCTCGGCCGCGCCCCAGCCGTCCGGCGGCGCCGCGCCGACGGCCGCGGCCACCACCCCCGGCGCGGCCCCGGCCGAGGGCGACGCCGCGGCCTGGGCGAAGTGGAACCTCAAGCCGCTCGCCCCGGCCCCCGCGCCGCCCACGGACAAGCCGATCAAGCTCGAACGCACCGGCACCGTACCGGTGTTCAGCGATGTGAAGACGAGCGACAAGGTCGTCTTCATCACCATCGACGACGGCGCCGAGAAGGACCCGAAGTTCGTCGAAATGCTGACCGACCTCAAGGTGCCGATCACGATGTTCCTGACCAAGGACATCGTCAAGGACGACTACGGCTACTTCAAGCCGCTCCAGGCGCTCGGCAACCATATCCAGAACCACACCGTCACCCACCCGGTGATGAGCAAGCTCTCGGCGGAGAAACAGAAGTCCGAGATCTGCGACGACCAGGCCGCGCTCACCCAGCAGTACGGCACCGCCCCGCTGCTGTTCCGCCCGCCGTTCGGCGACGGCGCCAACACCCCGATGCTCAACACCTCGGTGCAGCAGTGCGGCCCGCGCGCGATCGTGCTCTGGCGCGAGTCGATGCAGATCCACGACATGCAGTACCAGGCCGCCGACAAGAAGCTGAAGCCCGGCGACATCATCCTGGCGCACTTCCGCGGCCCCAAGGAGCTCAAGGGCGCCACGATGACCCAGATGTTCGGCGAGCTGCTGGCCCGGATCCAGGAGCAGGGCTTCTCGGTGGCCAGGCTGGACGACTACATCCAGCCGCCCGCCTCCTAGGACGTCCCTCAGGGCGCCTGGACGGGCCGGCCCAGCATCATCAGCGGGCCGTGGTCGGTGCGGCTGAGGATCACCGTGACGGTGTTCGGCCCGGAGGGCTTGAGCTGACGGCGCAACTCCTCCGGGGTGATCGCCATCCCGCGCTTCTTGATCACCACCGTGCCGACCTGGCGCTCGCGCAGCAGCGCCTTCAGCTTCTTGATGTGGAACGGCAGCACGTCGGTGAGCTCGAAGGCGTGCGCGTACGGGGTGGCGACCAGCTCGTCCGAGGTCAGGTAGGCGATCTTCGGGTCGATCAGCCGGCCGCCGACCTGCTCGGCCACCTCGGCCACCAGGTGCGCCCGGATCACCGCGCCGTCCGGCTCGTACAGGTACCGCCCGACCGGGCCGGCCGGCGGGTCGGGCAGGTCGCCGCCGGTCAGGCTGGCGCCCTGCGGCAACAGGGTGGCGCGGTGCGGGCGGGCGGACTCGGTGCCGAACCAGAGCACCGCCTCCTTGACGTCCCCGTGGTCGGAGACCCACTCCGCCTCGGCGTCCGCCGGGACGGCCTCGTGCGGGATGCCCGGCGCCACCTTCAGCGCGCCGATCGGGGTCCGCCGTCCGGCCTCGATCGCCCAGGACAGCGGCGGGGCGTACGCCTCGGGGTCGAACACCCGGCCGCGCGAGGTGCGGCGGGCCGGGTCGGTGAACACCGCGTCGTAGCCGGTGACGTCCACCTCGGCGACGTCCGCGCAGCGCACCTCGACCAGCTCGGACAGGCCCAGCGCGGCGGCGTTGGCCGCGGTCGCGGCGCAGGCCGCCGGGTCCTTGTCGACGGCCAGCACCTCGATCCCGGCCCGGGCCAGCGCCAGCACGTCCCCGCCGATGCCGCAGCACAGGTCGGCGAGCCGCCGCACCCCCAACCCGGCGAACCGGCGCGCCCGCCACTCGGCCACGCTGCGCCGGGTGGACTGCTCGACCCCGTTGGGCGTGAAGTACATCAGGTCCGCGTCCGCCCCGAACTTCGCCCGCGCCCGCTGCCGCAACCGCGCCTGCCCGAACGCCGCCGACACCAGCTCCGCCGGATGCTCCCGCCGCAGCCGGGTGGCGAGCGCCAACTCCTCCTCGGGCGTGAACTCGCGCAACTCGGCGAGCAGGGCCTGACCCTCGGGGGTCAGCAGGGGCTGGAGGTTCTCGGTGTCCACGGGGCCATTCTGACCGGTCAGAGGACGTGGGAGGAGGTCGCCCGGCCGCAGCCGGGCGGGAGTGACCCAAGGGCGGATCAGGCACACACGAGTGCGACCACTCATCCGCAGCGCGAGACTCCCGGGCGCGCCGTTGGCACTCTGGTTGACTGAGTGCTAACACGGCCCTATGGTCGTCCTTGGCACTCCCCACTGGGGGAGTGCTAACGCGAAGACGCGTGTCTGACCCCCGCGACGGCAGGCTCGCAGGTTCGCCCCTACCCGTTAGAAAACCCCGTAATCTCCGAAGGGGAGCTCGGACGTGACCACCAGCAGCAAGGTTGCCATCAAGCCGCTTGAGGACCGCATTGTGGTCCAGCCGCTCGACGCCGAGACCACCACGGCCTCCGGCCTGGTTATCCCGGACACCGCCAAGGAGAAGCCCCAGGAGGGCGTCGTCCTGGCCGTCGGCCCGGGCCGCTTTGAGGACGGCCAGCGTCTGCCGCTCGACGTCGCCGTCGGTGACATCGTCCTGTACTCGAAGTACGGCGGCACCGAGGTGAAGTACCAGGGCGAGGAGTACCTGGTGCTCTCCGCCCGCGACGTTCTCGCGATCATCGAGAAGTAAGACGTCCCGACCCGCCCCGG
Source organism: Kitasatospora sp. NPDC023118 (assembly GCF_055560875.1). Lineage (NCBI taxonomy): Bacteria > Bacillati > Actinomycetota > Actinomycetes > Kitasatosporales > Streptomycetaceae > Kitasatospora > Kitasatospora sp. NPDC023118. The sequence continues at coordinate 143,126 of NZ_JBVHHW010000002.1, read as the reverse complement.
ATCCGTGTCCCAAGTGACAGGGGCCCGGGGCGTGGTTGTTGGTTCACGTAGTTCGGCGGCCGCTGGGCCGGCCGCAGCCCCGAGGGAATAGGGAACATGGCGAAGATCCTGCAGTTCGACGAGGACGCCCGCCGCTCGCTGGAGCGCGGTGTCAACAAGCTGGCCGACACCGTCAAGGTGACCATCGGCCCCAAGGGCCGCAACGTCGTCATCGACAAGAAGTTCGGCGCTCCGACCATCACCAACGACGGTGTCACCATCGCCCGCGAGGTCGAGCTGGACGACCCGTACGAGAACCTTGGCGCGCAGCTCGTCAAGGAGGTCGCCACCAAGACCAACGACGTCGCGGGTGACGGCACCACCACCGCCACCGTGCTGGCCCAGGCCCTGGTCAACGAGGGTCTGCGCAACGTCGCCGCCGGTGCCGGCCCGGCCGCCCTGAAGAAGGGCATCGACAAGGCCGTCGCCGCCGTCTCCGAGCACCTGCTGTCGGTGGCCCGCGAGATCGAGGGCAAGGACGACGTCGCCGCCGTCGCGTCCCTCTCCGCCCAGGACACCCAGGTCGGCGAGCTGATCGCCGAGGCGATCGACAAGGTCGGCAAGGACGGTGTCATCACCGTCGAGGAGTCGAACACCTTCGGCGTGGAGCTGGACTTCACCGAGGGCATGCAGTTCGACAAGGGCTACCTGTCGCCGTACTTCGTGACCGACGCGGAGCGGCAGGAGGCGGTCCTGGAGGACCCGTACATCCTGATCAACCAGGGCAAGATCTCCTCCATCCAGGAGCTGCTGCCGCTGCTGGAGAAGATCCTGCAGGGCGGTGCCTCCAAGCCGCTGCTGATCATCGCCGAGGACGTCGACGGCGAGGCGCTGTCGACCCTGGTCGTGAACAAGATCCGCGGCACCTTCAACGCCGTCGCCGTGAAGGCCCCGGGCTTCGGCGACCGCCGCAAGGCGATCCTCGGCGACCTGGCCGTCCTGACCGGTGGCCAGGTCATCTCCGAGGAGGTCGGCCTCAAGCTCGACCAGGTCGGCCTGGACGTGCTGGGCACCGCCCGCCGCGTGACCATCACCAAGGACGAGACCACGATCGTCGACGGTGCCGGTGACGCCGAGGCCGTGGCCGGCCGCGTCGCCCAGATCAAGGGCGAGATCGCCGCGACCGACTCCGACTGGGACCGCGAGAAGCTGCAGGAGCGCCTGGCCAAGCTGGCCGGCGGCGTCTGCGTCATCAAGGTCGGCGCCGCCACCGAGGTGGAGCTGAAGGAGCGCAAGCACCGCCTGGAGGACGCCATCTCGGCGACCCGCGCCGCGGTCGAGGAGGGCATCGTCGCCGGTGGTGGCGCCTCCCTGGTCCACGCCGCCAAGGTGCTGAACGACGGCCTGGGCCTGTCGGGCGACGAGGCCACCGGTGTCGCCGTGGTCCGCAAGGCGCTGCACGAGCCGCTGCGCTGGATCGCCCAGAACGCCGGCCTGGAGGGCTACGTCATCACCTCCAAGGTCTCCGAGCTGGAGATCGGCCAGGGCTACAACGCCGCCACCGGCGAGTACGGCGACCTGGTGAAGGCCGGCGTCATCGACCCGGTCAAGGTCACCCGCTCCGCGCTGGAGAACGCCGCCTCGATCGCCTCCCTGCTCCTCACCACCGAGACCCTCGTGGTGGAGAAGAAGGAGGAGGAGGCCGAGAACGGTCACGGCCACTCGCACGGCCACGGCCACTCGCACTGAGGCTCCGACGCCTGACCGGAGGCCCGGTCCGCTCCCTCGGGGAGGCGGGCCGGGCCTCCGGCTGTTATTCGCCCGCTCGCCTCCGGGGCTGTTATTCGCCCGCTCGCCTCCGGGGCTGTTATTCGCCCGCTCGCCTCCGGGGCGCTCTGGGTCCGGTGTCGACGGTCGGCGCTCCGGCGCTCGTGCCTCGCTGGTCGCTTCTCCCTTTCGGCACCGGCGCGCCCCTTTGGCTCGGGGCGGGGATTCGCCCGCTCGCCTCCGGCAGCCGTTCTTCAGACTTCAACTATCAGTAGAATTTTGCGGAATGCAAAGATTGCCTTATAACTGAGGCATGATCGAGGCCCGCCATCTGCGCGTCCTGCGTGCCGTCGCCCGTACCGGCTCCTTCTCCGCCGCCGCCCGTGAGCTGGGGTGTACGCAGCCTGCCATCAGCCAGCAGATGAAGGCTCTGGAGAAGTCGGTCGACACCCCGCTGGTGGTCCGCTCGGGCCGTGGGATGCAGCTCAGCGAGGCCGGGCGGGTCCTGCTCAAGCATGCCACCGGAATCCTGGCCGGGCTCTCCGCTGCCGAGGAGGAGGTGGCCGCGATCGCCGGGCTGCGGGCCGGGCGGGTGCGACTGGTCTCCTTCCCGACCGCGAGTTCCACCCTGGTGCCGCCCGCGGTCGCCCGGCTGCGGGACAGCCATCCGGGGGTGCGCGTGTCGCTGGTCGAGGCGGAACCGCCGGAGTCGCTGGCGATGCTGCGCGGCGGCGAGTGCGAGATCGCCCTGGCCTTCCGCTACCCGCAGTCCGACGGCGCCGTCGCACTGCCGGCCGCCGCGCACGGCACCCCGCGCGAGGCGCGGGCCGAGGCCAACCTGGAGGCGCAGCAGCTGTCGGCCGGTACTGACTGGTCCGATCTGGTGGTCACCCCGCTGCTGGACGACCCGCTGGTGGGTCTGCTGCCCGCCGCCCACTCGCTGGCCGGGCGCGGCGGGCCGGTGGGGCTGGTCGAGCTGGCGGGGGAGCAGTGGATCGCCGGCTGCCCGCAGTGCCGGGGGCACCTGGTGGAGCTGTGCACCGGCGCGGGCTTCGAGCCCCGGATCGACTTCGCGACCGACGACTACCCGGCGGTGGTCGGCCTGGTGGCGGCCGGACTGGGGGTGGCGGTGCTGCCCCGGCTGGCGTTGCAGTCGGTGCGTCCTGACGGCGTGTCGACGGTGCCGGTGCGGACGGCCACCGGGGCGCCGGCGGTGCGCCAGGTGGTGGCGCTGACCCTGCCGGACCTGGCCGAGGTGCCGGCCGTCGCGCTGATGCTGGAGCGGCTGGCGGGTGCGGCCGCCGATCGCTGACGGTCGGTGACCGGGGTCCCGCTGAGCGGGTACCGACTGTGAGCAGCACGAGTCGCCGCGAAGAAACGTTTCTTCACGGCGCACCATGGAGGAGGGTCTAGTGCCGCGCGACCGCCGGCGGGGTCAGTGGGACCTCTACCAGGCGGTGGCGCGAGCGGCCCAGCATCTCCTCGCGCTCGTCCTCCGTCATCCCGCCCCAGACGCCGTACGGTTCACGGACCGCCAGGGCGTGCGCGGCGCACTCGGCGATCACCGGACAGCGCATACAGACCTCCTTGGCGCTGGCCTCGCGCGAACTGCGCGCCGCCCCGCGCTCGCCCTCGGGGTGGAAGAAGAGCGAGCTGTCCACACCGCGGCAGGCTGCCGAGAGCTGCCAGTCCCAGAGGTCCGCGTTGGGGCCGGGGAGGCGGGAGAAATCTGCCATGGCTCATTCCCTTCGGATGCGATCGGCCGTCGGTCGGGCGTGCTCGGCGGGCTGCGGCCGAGCGGTGCCCGGCGGCGCGACCCGCGTTGGTATGGACACCTGGAAATATGACTTAAGGCAACTCCATGGACAAGTCACCCACACACGGGCACAACAGTCAATGACCATGAGAAAGCTATAAAAACGGGCAAAGTGGGCAAGAGGTTTCGACGGGCGCAGGTACGGCAATCGGGTGGCCGACGGGCGCATGACACGCCGCACCGGTGTGCGGGTCGTACGCCGACCGCGCGCGAGCTGCGCAAAAGTGCGGCGTGTGCACCGCGATGCGGCTGATCGGTAACGGGTTGGCCACGTACAGTGGTGGAGATGGCCTGAAGGCCGTAACTCATTCGAGTGACGGTCGTTGGAAGTGCGGAGGCGGTTAGCGGGCGCCGGACGTCGGGAACGATCGCGGGCAAGTCGGGGCGATCAGGACGAAGTCCGTCGCCGATCGGCCGTGTCGGAGAGGTTCGTACCAGCCAGGAGGCTCAACGTGACGCGGATCAGCTGCGGAGGACGACGGTCATGACTTCCGTTCTCGTTTGCGACGATTCCCCGCTCGCCCGCGAGGCGCTTCGCCGCGCCGTCGCGACCGTACCCGGTGTGGACCGGGTCACCACCGCGACGAACGGGGAGGAGGTCCTCCGCCGCTGGGTGGCCGACCGCTCCGATCTCGTCCTGATGGACGTCCGGATGCCCGGCCTGGGCGGGGTCGAGACGGTCCGGCGGCTGCTGTCCGCCGACCCGGGCGCCCGGATCATCATGCTCACCGTCGCCGAGGATCTCGACGGTGTCGCCCTCGCGGTGGCCGCGGGTGCCCGCGGGTACCTGCACAAGGACGCCTCTCGCGCCGAACTGCGGGCCACCGTCACCCAGGCCCTCGCCGACCCGACCTGGCGGCTCGCCCCGCGCCGGCTGCGCAGCCCCGACATGGGGGCGGCGCCGACCTTGACGGCGCGTGAGATCCAGGTGCTGGAGGGCATGAGCCACGGCCGCAGCAACGCCGAGATCGGCCGCGAGCTGTTCCTGTCCGAGGACACCGTCAAGACCCACGCCCGACGGCTGTTCAAGAAGCTCGGGGCCTCCGACCGCGCGCACGCGGTGGCGCTGGGTTTCCGCTGGGGCCTGGTCCGCTGACCGCCGCCGGCGCCGCCGGCCCAGGCGCGCCGCCGTCGATTCCCGGAGCGGGTGTCGCACGGGCGTGTGACGTTACGGTCCCGAGGTTGCACCATGGAGGAGTGGAGCACCTCGGGGACCAGCGGACAGGCACTGCGGCGAACCACGCAGCCGCAGGACACTCGGCGGACGGCGCGACGGACGGGACCACCCACGGCGGCGGGGCGGGAGGCAGCACGGTGCAGGAGGGGCCGGTGGTGCGCGGCACACCGCGCGGTGCCGCAGCGCATAACGTTCCGGTGCACAACTCCGGACGCGGTGCCGCGTTTTCCCGATCGACCAGGCACCATGGACCGATGCGCGACGACGTCGCCGGTGCGGCCGGCCAGGCGGACCCGGGTGAGGCCCAGCCCTCCGGCCCGGGGCACGATCCGTCGTACGCCGACTCCGGCGGCCCCGGTGCCGGGGCCGGACCGGGCCGCCCGCCGGTGCTCGGCACGGGCGGCTCGCCCCTGGTGGGCGAACTGGTCGCGGCCGCCGTCCGCGGCGAGGGCCCGGCCATCGACGCCCTGCTCGCCTACGTCCACCCCCTCGCGCTGCGCTACTGCCGCGCCAAGCTGGTCCGGCTGCCCGGCGGGGCCCGGCACCACGTGGACGACGTGGCCCAGGAGGTCTGCGTCGCGGTGCTGTGCGCGCTGCCCAGGTACAAGGACCAGGGGCGGCCGTTCGAGGCCTTCGTCTACGGGATCGCCGCGCACAAGATCGCCGATCTGCAGCGGGCCGCGATGCGCGGGCCCGGTTCGACCGTCGTACCGCAGGACGACCTGCCGGAGGTGCCGGACGAGGCGCTCGGCCCGGAGGAGCGGGCGCTGCTCAGCAGCGACGCGGCCTGGGCCAAGGAACTGCTCTCCAACCTGCCGGCCCGTCAGCGCGAGCTGGTGCTGCTGCGGGTGGCCGCCGGGCTGTCGGCGGAGGAGACCGGCGAGGTGCTCGGGATGTCACCGGGCGCCGTCCGGGTGGCCCAGCACCGGGCGCTCAGCCGGCTGCGGGCGCTCGCCGAGGAATCGTCCTAGGGCGCGTCCGACGATTCGCGTCGGACGCCCGGCGGGAGTTGTCGGACACCCCCACGTCGACCGGGCGGAATGACTCACGGTGGGGGGTTGTTGTCAAGGGCACACGAGGGCACATTCGCGGTGCCAGTACCATGGGGTATCGGCGCCTGGGCAGGTTGCCAAAGTTTCGCGGGTGCGCACGGGGTTCCCTTGGAGGTTCCTCCGAACCCACCCGGCTTTCGGCGGTCTGCGCGAGTGAGCGATGAACGCGCCCCCTCCCTCAGGGCGTGAGCGGATAAGGCCGGCCACGGAAGGTACCCCCCAAATGTCTTACAACGCCGCAGGCGTACCCGAGAAGTTCGCCATGCTCGGGCTCACGTTCGATGACGTCCTGCTGCTGCCCGGGGCCTCCGAGGTGCTGCCGAACCAGGTCGACACCTCCTCGCGGGTCTCCCGGAACGTCCGCGTCAACATCCCGCTGCTGTCCGCGGCGATGGACAAGGTCACTGAGTCGCGGATGGCCATCGCGATGGCCCGCCAGGGCGGCGTCGGCGTGCTGCACCGCAACCTGTCGGTCGAGGACCAGGCCAACCAGGTCGACCTGGTGAAGCGCTCCGAGTCCGGCATGGTCACCGACCCGATCACGGTCGGCCCGGACACCACGCTGGCCGAGGCCGACGCGCTGTGCGCCAAGTTCCGCATCTCCGGCGTGCCGATCGCCGACGAGTCCGGCAAGCTGCTGGGCATCGTCACCAACCGTGACATGGCCTTCGAGTCGGACCGCAGCCGCCAGGTCCGCGAGATCATGACCCCGATGCCGCTGATCACCGGCAAGGTCGGCATCTCCGGCGTGGACGCGATGGCGCTGCTGCGCCGCCACAAGATCGAGAAGCTCCCGCTGGTCGACGACGAGGGCCGGATCAAGGGCCTGATCACCGTCAAGGACTTCGTCAAGGCCGAGCAGTACCCGAACGCCGCCAAGGACGCCGAGGGCCGTCTGCTGGTCGGGGCCGCGGTCGGCGCCAGCGCCGAGGCCTTCGACCGGGCCCAGGCCCTGGTCGAGGCGGGCGTGGACTTCCTGGTCGTCGACACCTCGCACGGCCACAGCCACAACGCGCTGGCCTGGATCGCGAAGATCAAGTCGGCCGTCAAGGTCGACGTGGTCGGCGGCAACGTCGCCACCCGCGACGGCGCCCAGGCGCTGATCGACGCCGGCGTGGACGGCGTCAAGGTCGGCGTCGGCCCCGGCTCCATCTGCACCACCCGCGTGGTCGCCGGCATCGGCGTCCCGCAGATCACCGCCATCTACGAGGCCGCCCAGGCCTGCCAGGCGGCCGGCGTGCCGGTCATCGGCGACGGCGGCCTGCAGTACTCCGGCGACATCGGCAAGGCGCTGGCCGCCGGTGCCGACACCGTGATGCTGGGCTCGCTGCTGGCCGGCTGCGAGGAGTCCCCGGGCGAGCTGCTGTTCATCAACGGCAAGCAGTTCAAGTCCTACCGCGGCATGGGCTCGCTGGGCGCCATGCAGTCCCGCGGCCAGGGCCGCTCCTACTCCAAGGACCGCTACTTCCAGGCCGAGGTGGCCTCGGACGACAAGCTCGTCCCCGAGGGCATCGAGGGCCAGGTGCAGTACCGCGGCCCGCTGTCGGCCGTGCTGCACCAGCTGGTCGGCGGCCTGCGCCAGACCATGGGCTACGTCGGCGCCGCCACCATCGCCGAGATGGAGAGCAAGGGCCGCTTCGTCCGGATCACCTCGGCGGGCCTCAAGGAGAGCCACCCGCACGACATCCAGATGACCGTCGAGGCGCCGAACTACTCGTCCCGCTGAACGGCCTGGACGGCCTGAACGGCTGAGGGACCAGGGCCGGACCACCGAGGGGCCCGCCGTCGCACCGCGACGGCGGGCCCCTCGTCGTGTCCGGCGGCCGGGCCGTCGGGGCGGGACCAGCCCCGGTACGGGATACTGGGGGCGGCCGGGGTGACCCGGCGGGCATGAGCAACACAGCAGAAGGGCTCGAAGTGACTGAGATCGAGATCGGGCGAGGCAAGCGCGGCCGCCGGGCGTACGCCTTCGACGACATCGCCGTCGTCCCCAGCCGCCGTACGCGTGACCCGAAGGAGGTCTCGATCGCCTGGCAGATCGACGCCTACCGCTTCGAGCTGCCGTTCCTGGCCGCCCCGATGGACAGCGTGGTCTCACCCGAGCAGGCCATCAAGATCGGCCGCCTGGGCGGTCTGGGCGTGCTGAACCTGGAAGGCCTCTGGACCCGCTACGAGGACCCGCAGCCGCTGCTGGACGAGATCGCCTCGATCACCGACGCCGCCGCCGCGACCCGCCGCCTGCAGGAGATCTACGCCGCGCCGATCCGCGCCGAGCTGATCAAGCAGCGGATCCAGGAGGTCCGCGACTCCGGCGTGGTCACCGCCGCCGCGCTCTCGCCGCAGCGCACCGCCGAGTTCTCCAAGGCCGTCGTGGACGCCGGCGTCGACGTCTTCGTCATCCGCGGCACCACCGTCTCGGCCGAGCACGTCTCCAGCGCCGCCGAGCCGCTCAACCTCAAGCAGTTCATCTACGAGCTGGACGTCCCGGTGATCGTCGGTGGCTGCGCCACCTACACCGCCGCGCTGCACCTGATGCGGACCGGCGCGGCCGGCGTGCTGGTCGGCTTCGGCGGCGGCGCCGCCCACACCACCCGCAACGTGCTCGGCATCCAGGTGCCGATGGCCACCGCCGTCGCCGACGTGGCGGCCGCCCGCCGCGACTACATGGACGAGTCCGGCGGCCGCTACGTGCACGTGATCGCGGACGGCGGCGTCGGCTACAGCGGCGACATCCCGAAGGCGGTCGCCTGCGGCGCCGACGCGGTGATGATCGGTGCCGCGCTGGCCCGCGCCACCGACGCCCCGGGCAAGGGCTTCCACTGGGGCATGGAGGCCGTCCACGAGGAGCTGCCGCGCGGCAAGCGGGTGGACCTCGGTACGGTCGGCACCACCGAGGAGATCCTGACCGGTCCTTCGCACACGCCGGACGGGACCATGAACCTGTTCGGTGCGCTGCGGCGGGCGATGGCTACCACGGGGTACACGGAGCTGAAGGAGTTCCAGCGGGTTGAGGTGACGGTCAACCCGGCGCTGGATCACCGCTGAGTGGCGTGCTGACGGAGTGACGGAGGCCCCTGCCCGGGTTGTCGGGTGGGGGTTTCCGTGTTGGTGGGGGTGTCTGTTGTGGGGGTGGCTTTCGGGAGGGTGGGTGGCCGGGGGCGGCTCCGGGGGTGGCCGCTCCGGGGGCTGGGTGATTTTCAGACTGCCCATTCGGTTGGGTGGGGCGTTGGGTGCGGTGGCAGTCTGAAAATCACCCGTCACGCCCCTCTCCGGGCCACCCCCTGCGCCGCCCCCTCCCGCAGCGCGTCCCTCTCGCTGGCGGGAGGTGCGGGGTGGGTGGGGGTTGCTGCGGGTGCGGGTGCGGGTGCGGGTGCGGGTGCGGGTGCGGGGGTGATGGGGTGCTGGGGTTGGTGGGGGTCAGGTGCGGTTGGTGGTGCGGCGGGTGAGGAGGAAGCCGCCGATCAGGGCGATCGCGTAGAAGGCGAGGTCGAGGGTGCGCAGGTCGCCGCGCCAGGAGGTGAGGGTGTCGGAGAGGAGGCCGCGGGGGCCGGGGCCGGTGGCGTGGACCAGGCGGAGCTGCTGGGTGAGCTGGCCGAGTAGCAGGGCGGTGGCCGCGAGGAGGGCGCCGAGGGGCGGGAGCAACCGGTTCCGGCCGCCGAGGAGGCCGAGGGGGAGTGCGACCAGCCCGGCCTGGGCGATGGCCAGCCAGCCGAGGCTGTCGGCGGCCCGCAGCGGGGCGCAGCCGTAGGCCAGGCCGCCGAGCAGGGTGGCGAGCAGGGCGAGGGTGAGGGCGAGGGCGGTGCGGCGGCGGCGCGGGGCCCTTCGGTGGGCGGTGGGGGCGACGGGGTCGTAGCCGGTGACCGGGACGCCGGGCATGCCGGGGGCGACGTACCCGTCGGGGGTGTCGAGGGCGGGTGCGACCGAGTAGTGCTGGGCGGTGCGCGGCCGGGTCGATGGGCCGTCAGCGCCCGGTGCGGGTACGGTCATGGGCGTCGAGTCCCCCCGGAAAAGACGATGAGCTGCCGAACGGTAGCAGCGCTTCGGACAGATCTTGGCGAGTTTTCGATCACAGATCGGGCACGGAGCGCCGCACCCGTTCCGGTTCGTCCCGGCTTGGGCCGGGGGGTGGGTGGTCGCGACCCCCGGGGACAGGGGATGATGGAGGCTTGGGCGTTCGGGCCTGGGGCCGGGCCGATGCGCCGTCACCACGACCGCCGGCAGCACATGGGGGAACGTTCCGAATGACCCAGGCGCAGGGTTCCACCGGCCGCCTCCTGGCCGGCCGCTACCGGCTGAACGGCGTGCTCGGGCGCGGTGGCATGGGCACCGTCTGGCGCGCCGAGGACGAGATGCTGGGCCGGACCGTCGCGGTCAAGGAACTGCGGATGAACGCCAGCGTCGAGGAGGAGGAGAAGCACCGGCTGATCGTCCGGACGCTGCGCGAGGCGAAGGCGACCGCGCGGATCCGGCACAACTCGGCGGTGACCGTCTTCGACGTGGTCGACGAGGACGACCGGCCGTGGATCGTCATGGAGCTGGTCGAGTCCCGCTCGCTGGCCGACGTGGTCCGGGAGGACGGGCCGCTGTCGCCCGGCCGGGCGGCGGAGATCGCGTTGGACGTGCTGGGCGTGCTGAGCGCGGCGCACGCGCTGGGCATCCTGCACCGGGACGTCAAGCCGTCCAACGTGCTGATCGGCGAGGACGGCCGGGTCGTGCTCACCGACTTCGGCATCGCCAGCGTGGAGGGCGACGCCTCGGTCACCTCCACCGGCATGCTGGTCGGCGCGCCCTCGTACATATCCCCGGAGCGGGCGCGCGGGCAGAAGCCCGGGCCGCCGGCCGACCTGTGGTCGCTGGGTGGGACGCTGTACGCGATGGTCGAGGGGCGGCCGCCGTACGACCGGGGTTCGGCGCTGGCCACCCTGACCGCGGTGATGACCGAGGAGCTGGCCCCGCCGGCGAACGCCGGGTCGCTGCTGCCGGTGATCGAGGGACTGCTGGAGAAGGACCCGGCCAAGCGCCTGGACGCCTCGCAGACCCGGTCGATGCTCAGGCGGGTGGTCGCCGAGGCGACCGTGAAGGCCGAGTCGACCACCGAGCACGCGATGCCGGTCGAGAAGCCGGTCGAGAAGCCGGTCGAGAAGCCGGTCGAGACGCCGGCCGGGAAGGCCGTGAAGTCGGCCGAGGAGCAGGCGGAGAAGCAGGCGGAGAAGCAGGCGGAGAAGCAGGCGGAGAAGCAGGCGGAGGAGCAGGCGGAGGAGCAGGCGGAGAAGCAGGCGGAGGAGCAGGCTGCCGAGCCCGCCCCCAAGCGGACCGTGGGCGGGCTGCTGGGGACGGTCCGGGTGGGCAGCCGGGCCCGGGACGAGGAGCCGACGGCGGAGCCCGCCGGGAAGGCCGCCGTCGAGTCGGAGCCCGCTCCGGGGGGTGAGCCGATCCGGCCGGTGACCAGCGAGTGGACCAGGGGCGCGACCCAGGCGGCCGGGGCCGACCCGCGCACGGGCCGGCGTCGGCTGGCCATCGCGACCGTGGTGGTCGTGCTGCTGCTGATCGCCGGGCTGGTCGCGGTGGTCCAGGCCGTGGGCGGCGGGGACAGCGGTTCGAAGAGCGAGAGCACCCACAGCGCGGGCGCCACCTCGCCGGGGGCGGCGACCTCCGAGGCCGTGCCGAGCCAGGCTCCGGCGGTCCCGTCCGGTGAGCCCGCGCCCGCCGGGACGCCCGCCGGGACCCCCGCCGAGCCGGCCACCACGGCCGCCTCCTCGGCCGCCGCGCCGCCGCCGGCCGCCGGTACTCCGGCCCCGACCCCGACCCCGGCGGCCACGCCCACCCCGATGCCGACCCCGGCCCAGCCCGCGCCGGGCGGGGCGGCGCCGGCCGGGTACCACGAGTACAAGGACCCGAGCGGCTTCTCGGTCTTCCTGCCGGACGGGCTGCAGCCGGCCGGGTCGGACTCCAACCGGCGGATCTTCAAGAACGCGGACGGCAGTCAGCTGCGGATCGAGTGGAGCACCTCGCCGCACGCGAGCGCCGTCGCCGACTGGCAGGACTCCGAGCCCGACCTGCGCGCGCAGGTGAGCAACTACCAGCGGCTGAACCTGTCGGCGATCACCTACCGGCAGTGGACCAACGCGGCTGACTGGGAGTGGACCAACGGCACGCCCAAGATGCACTCGCTCAACCGCGGCTTCGTGACCGGCACTCCGGCCAAGTACGGCTACTCGATCTACTGGATCGTCCCGGACGACAAGTGGGCCGCGCAGGCACCGGTCCGGGACGTGGTGTTCAACAGCTTCCAGCCGGCGCCGTAGGCCCCGTCCGCAGGCGGGTTCAGCCGAGCAGGCGCTGCTTGGCCCGGCTGAACTCCTCCTCGGTGAGGGCCCCGGAGGCCCGCCGGTCAGCGCGACGACCGTCAGCACGTCGCCGTTGAGCTTGGTTTGGGGCATGGTGGCGTCGGTGACGGCCGCGAGCGGAACCGGGACCGGCGGCTTTCCGTCCTTCAGGAAGAGCATGCGGTGGGTGGCGAGCGCCAGCACCCCCTTGCGGGAGTGGTCGGGGTGGCGCGCGGCGGGCGAGGCGACCGGCTTCCCGCCGTCGATGACGGCGGCTTCGACCTGGTCGGCTTGGCTGTGGTCGCCCGCCATCTTGAAGGCGGTGTCGACCAGATCGGCCCGGTCATGGGATCGAGCGTGAAGGAGCCGCTCAGTAGGCTGCTCGGTGAGCGAGAGGAACTGGCATGCGAGGCGGCCCTGGGCAGTTGCTGGCGGGGCGGTACCGGCTGACGGACCGTCCGGAACTGCTGCGCGCCTTCGCGGTCGACGAGCGGACCGGTGAGTCGGTGCTGCTGCGCGCCGTGGAGCTGCCCGCGCTGCTGACCGCCGGTCAGGACCCGGACGAGCCGAACCCCGCGCACGGGGACCGGCTGGTGCGGCGGGTGGCAGCGGTCGGCTCGGCCGCGCCGTCCTGGCACCCGCGGCTGCTGCGCGGGGTCGGGGCCTTCGTCGAGGGCGAGCTGCTGTGGACGGCGGAGGAGCGGCCGACCGGGCAGACGCTGGCCGAACTGCTCGCCGGCGGGCCGGTGCCGCCGTACCGGGCGGCCGAGTTGGCGGCGGACCTGGCCGGCGCGCTGCGGGCGCTGCACGAGGCCGGGCTCGCCCACGGCAATCTGACCGCCGAGTCGGTGCTGGTCTGCGAGGACGGCGCGGCGATGCTCGGCGGGCTGCTCTCCGGGGTGGCGCAGGAGGCGCTGGCCGAGGACCTCGGCGGGCCGGGGGGCCGCCGCCGCTACGAGGTGCGGGCCACCCTGGTCGGCCCGGTGGCTGAGCGCTGGCCGCTGGACGGCGGTCCGGCGGGCGACTGCTGGGCGCTCGGGGTGCTGCTGCAACGGATGCTCACCGGCCGGGCGCCGTACCCGGAGGGCGGTGTGCCGGAGCTGGTGACGGCGGTCCGGGACGGGCGGCGCGAGCCCTCGGTGGTCTGCGGGCCGCTGGCACCGCTGGTCGAACGGCTGCTGCAGCCGGATCCGACCCTGCGGCCGACCGCGGAGGCGGCGCGGCGGGAGCTGGCCGCGCTGCTGGTGGGCGCGCCGGAACCGGCCGACGGGGAGCGGGCGGCGCGGGCGGTGGAGCTGAAGCCGGACGCGCCGCTGGTGCGGCAGCGGCCGCCTCGGCGGGGCCGGGGCGGCCGGCCGGAGGTCGGTACGGAATTCGACGGGGCGGGTACGGGCGGCGGCAGAGCCCCCCGGATACCCCCCGCCCTATTGGGGCCACTGCTGGTCGGGGGCGTGTTCCTGCTGCTGGTGGTGGGAATGGTCGCCGTGGTGCTGTTCGCAGGCTGACGGCCCCGGTGCGCACCACCTCCTCGGTCCGGCGGGCGGGCGTGATTACCGGGGTGGGCAAGGTGCGCCTAATGTGTGCGTGGGATCAGTTCGAACAGCGGTCCGCACCAGGCGATTCGCCGCGGTGACGGCAGGTGGAAGTCGAGAGGGGGAGCGGTCGCCGATGGGCGTGCAGGACCGGCCGGAGGCGGCCGACGCGGAGCGGTTGTTGGCCGGGCGGTACGAGCTCGGTGAGCGGCTCGGCCGGGGCGGGATGGGTACGGTCTGGCGGGCCTGGGACCGGATGCTCGACCGCGAGGTCGCGGTCAAGGAGCTGACCGTCAACCACCTCCCCGAGGAGGACCTGCAGATCCTGCACGCGCGGATGAAGCGCGAGGCCAGCGCGGCTGCCCGGATCAAGCACCCCGGTGTGATCACCGTGCACGACGTGCTGGAGCAGGACGGTCGGCCCTGGATCGTGATGGAGCTGGTCGACGGCCGCTCGCTGGCCGACGTGATCAGTCAGGACGGCATCCTCCAGCCGCGCGCCGCCGCCGAGGTCGGCAGCCAGGTGCTGGCCGCGCTGCACCGCGGCCACCAGCTCGGCGTGCTGCACCGGGACGTCAAGCCGGCCAACGTCCTGCTGGAGCGCGGCACCGGGCGGGTGGTGCTGCTGGACTTCGGCATCGCGACCTACGAGGGCTCGACCGAGCTGACCCGACCGGGTGACCTGGTCGGCTCGCCGGACTACCTGGCGCCCGAGCGCGCCCAGGGCGAGCGGCCCGGCCCGGCCTCCGACCTGTGGGGCCTGGGGGCCACGCTGTACGCGGCGGTCGAGGGGCAGTCGCCGTTCCGCCGGGACTCGCCGATCACCACGCTGGCCGCGGTGGTCGACGAGCCGCTGCCGCAGTCGCACCGGGCCGGGCCGCTGGGGCCGGTGCTGGCCGCGCTGATGGCCAAGGACCCGGCCGACCGGCCGAGCGCGGACGAGGCGGCCCGGATGCTGGCCGAGGTGCAGGCCGGGCACACCATCGGCCTGAAGTCCGTCGCGTCCGTCCGTACGCCGACCCGGTCGGTGCCGGTGGTGGACCGCAGCGAGGCACCGGAGGGGACCGCGACGCCGCCGCAGGAGGGCTCGGAGGAGCCCACCGAGCCGCGTCCGGTCGGCGCCGGGACGGCCGCCACCTCCGCCGGTTCGTCCGCCGTCCCGGCCGTCGCCGAGGACACCGCCGGGGGCGCGCCCGTCGCACCGCAGGCTCACACCGCCGTCAGCGCGCCGGTCGCGCACACCGCCGCGCCCGCGCGCGGACCGGCCAAGCGCCGCAGCCGACTGAAGCTGGTCGCCATCGCGGTGGCCGTCGGGGTGCTGGCGGCCGGGGCGACCTACCTCGCCACCCGGCACGTGGTCGGCGGTTTGGGCGCCGACCCCGCCCCGACCGGGCCGGCCGAGACCACCGAGCCGGAGCCGAGCGGCAGCGCCGGCCCCGAGACGTCCGCGCCCAACGGCTACCACTGGGTCGACGATCCGGCCGGCTTCCGCTTCCCGCTGCCGACCGCCGGCCCGACCTGGCAGCGGATCACCGGGACGGACAACACCCAGATCTTCTACAGCCCGGACGGCAAGGTGCACTACCTGCAGTTCGCGGTCACCGTCGGCCAGTCGATCAAGCCGCTGGACCACATGAAGCAGATGGAGGCCAGCGTCTCCAAGGTGCAGAAGGACTACAAGCAGCACCGGATGGCGAGCTCCGCCGTGAACGGCCACGAGGCGGCGGTCTGGGAGTTCAGCTACGCGGCCAAGGAGGGCGGCCGCCGGCGCGCGATCGAGACCGAGTTCATCGACGAGGACGGCACCGCCTACGCGATCTACTCGTCCAGCCCGGACAAGGGCAATGACTGGAACGAGGCCTTGCAGCGCTTCACCACGGTGCTCAACGCCTTCACCCCGACGCGCTGAGGGGCACGCCGACGGGCGGAGCGCCCCGCTTTCGCCCGACTGCGGCAGATTCTTGTTACCGACGGGTACCGCACCGGCCCCCGAAGGCCTAGGCTGCGCCGTATGTCGGACCTCACAGCAGATGCAGCGGCCGCCGAACACCCCGACGCCGGTCCCGCGAGCGGCAACCCGGCAGCTCCCGGGGGCGGCCGGACCGTCGCGGCCGCCGTCCCGCCGTCCCTGGTGGCCCGGCTGGCCGCCGGGGTCACCGCGACCGGTGAGCCCAGTGTGGTGGAGACCGTCGCCCCGCTGACCGGCGAGCGGCTGGCCGGCCTGCCGCGGTCCACCCCGGCCGACGTCGAGGTCGCCTTCCAGCTGGCCCGCCGCGCCCAGTCCGCCTGGGCCGCGCTGCCGGTGCGCCGCCGCGCCGCCGTCCTGCTGCGCTTCCACGACCTGCTGCTCAAGCGGCAGGACGAGGTGCTGGACCTGATCCAGGCCGAGACCGGCAAAGCCCGCCTGCACGCCTTCGAGGAGGTGCTCGCCGTCGCCATGGCCGCCCGGCACTACGGGCGCGGCGCGCAGGGCTACCTCCGGGACCGCCGCCGCGGCGGGGCGCTGCCGGTGCTCACCCACACCGTCGAGGCCCGCCGCCCCAAGGGCGTGGTCGGCCACATCTCGCCGTGGAACTACCCGCTGGAGCTGTGCATCGGCGACCTGCTGCCCGCCTTCGTGGCCGGCAACGCGGTGGTCAACAAGCCCGACACCCAGACCGCGCTGACCGGGCTGTGGGCCCGCGAGCTGCTGATCGAGGCCGGGCTGCCGGCCGACCTGTGGCAGGTGGTGATCGGCGACGGCCCGGTGATCGGACCCGCCGTGGTGGAGCACGCCGACTACGTCTCCTTCACCGGCTCGACCCGCACCGGCCGCGAGGTCGCCCAGCGCGCCGCCGCCCGGCTGGTCGGCGCCTCGCTCGAACTCGGCGGCAAGAACGCCATGTTGGTGCTCTCCGACGCCGACCTCGACGCGGCCGCCGCGGGCGCCGTCCGGGCCTGCTTCTCCTCGGCCGGGCAGCTGTGCATCTCGATCGAGCGGCTGCTGGTGCACCGCTCGGTGGCCGACGAGTTCCTGGAGCGCTTCGTCGCCCGCACCCGGGCGCTGCGCCTGGGCGGCGGCCTCGCCTACGGCGCCGACATGGGCTCGCTGGTCTCGGCGCGCCAGCTGGACACCACCACCCGGCACGTGGAGGAGGCGGTCAAGGCGGGCGCCACCGTGCTGGCCGGCGGGCGGGCCCGGCCGGACCTCGGCCCGTACTTCTACGAGCCGACCGTCCTCGACGGGGTGACCCCGGAGATGTCGGTCTGCGGCGAGGAGACCTTCGGCCCGGTCGTCGCGGTCTACCGCTTCGACACCGAGGAGGAGGCGGTCGCGGCCGCCAACTCCACGCCGTACGGCCTGAACTCCAGCGTCTGGACCAGGGACCTGCGGCGCGGCCGGGCGGTCGCGGCCCGGCTGCGCACCGGGACGGTCAACGTCAACGAGGCGTACGCGGCCGCGTACGGCTCGGTCGCCTCGCCGATGGGCGGCATGGGCGACTCCGGGCTCGGCCGGCGCCACGGCGCCGAGGGCATCCTGCGCTTCACCGAGGCGCAGACCATCGCGACCCAGCGGGTGATGCCGCTGGCGCCCTCCTTCGGCCTGGACGACCGGCAGTTCGCCGCCGTGATGACCGGCGGGCTGCGGGTGCTCAAGGCGCTGCGGCTCAAGTGACCCCCGGGCCCGGGTGACGTCCGGGCGCACGTGGCTCCCGGACTCAGGTGACTCCGGGTCCACGTGGCTCCCGGGCCCGATTGGCGTCCAACCGGCTTTTCCCACAGGCAGGTTCAACCCTCGAAGGAGCAGTGGCAGATGGTGGAGTCCGGCGGTGCGGCGGAATTCGACTACGACGTGGTCGTGGTCGGTTCCGGCTTCGGCGGTTCGGTCGCGGCGCTGCGGCTGACCGAGAAGGGCTACCGGGTCGCCGTCCTGGAGGCCGGGCGGCGCTTCGAGCGGGACGAACTGCCCCGGAACTCCTGGGACCTGCCGAACTACCTGTGGGCGCCGCGGCTCGGGCTGTACGGCATCCAGCGGATCCATCTGCTGGCCAATGTGCTGATCCTGGCCGGCGCCGGGGTCGGCGGCGGTTCGCTGAACTACGCCAACACCCTGTACGTGCCGCCGAAGGCCTTCTTCGAAGACCGTCAGTGGTGCCACATCACGGACTGGCAGCAGGAGTTGGCGCCGTTCTACGACCAGGCGCAGCGGATGCTCGGGGTCCGGCTCAACCCGACCGTCACCCCCTCGGACGTCCACCTCAAGGCGGCCGCCGAGCGGATGGGCGTCGGCGACACCTTCCACATGGCGCCGGTCGGGGTCTTCTTCGGCGACGGCAAGGACACCGACGGCACCACCAAGGCGGCGCCCGGGGGCGAGGTCGCCGACCCGTACTTCGGCGGGGCCGGCCCGGCCCGCAAGGCCTGCGTGGAGTGCGGCGAGTGCATGACCGGCTGCCGGCACGGCGCCAAGAACATGCTCACCGAGAACTACCTGTACCTGGCGGAGCGGGGCGGCGCCGAGATCCTCCCGCTCACCACGGTGGCCCGGATCCGGGAGTACGGCGAAGCCGACGGGAATCGTGGCTTCGCGGTGGACGTGCGCCGCACCGACTCCCGCTCCAGGACCGACCGGGTGAAGGCGGGCGCGCGGACCATCACCGCCGCCCGGGTGGTCGTCGCGGCCGGCACCTACGGCACCCAGTCGCTGCTGCACCGGATGCGCGACGCCGGCCACCTGCCCCGGATCTCCCCCCGGCTCGGCGAGCTGACCCGCACCAACTCCGAGGCGCTGGTGGGCGCGCAGACCACCGACCGGCGCTACGGCGGCAAGGCGGACTTCACCAAGGGTGTCGCGATCACCTCCTCGATCCACCCGGACGCCAACACCCACATCGAGCCGGTCCGCTACGGCAAGGGCTCCAACGCGATGGGCGCGCTGTCCGTCGCCCAGGTCAAGGGCGGCGGGAAGGTCCCGCGCTGGCTGCGCTACCTGGGCAACTCGGCGCTCCACCCGGTGACCTTCGCCCGCTCGATGGACCAGCGCGGCTGGTCCGAGAAGACGATCATCGGCCTGGTGATGCAGTCGCTGGACAACTCGATCACCGTCTCGCTCAAGAAGGGCCCGCTCGGCAAGCCCCGGCTCACCTCCAGCCAGGGCCACGGCACCCCCAACCCGACCTGGATCCCGGCCGCCGAGCAGGGCGCCCAGGCGCTGGCCGAGGAGATCAACGGCTTCCCGGGCAGCACCGTCGGCGAGATCTTCGACATCCCGATGACCGCGCACTTCCTCGGCGGCTGCCCGATCGGCGACGCCCCCGAGACCGGCGTGGTCGACCCGTACCACCGGCTGTACGGGCACCCCGGGATCAGCGTGGTGGACGGCGCGACCGTCTCCGCCAACCTCGGCGTGAACCCCTCGCTCACCATCACCGCCCAGGCCGAGCGCGCCCTGTCGATGTGGCCCAACAAGGGCGAGGAGGACCCGCGCCCGGCCCCGGGCGAGGCCTACCGCCCGGTCGCCGCCGTCGCGCCGGTCCGACCGGCCGTGCCGGAGGGTGCGTTCGGCGCGCTGCGGCTGCCGCTGCTGCCCGTCCCGGAGGTCCCGAAGAAGCGCGACTAGGGCCCGGGGGCCGGCCCCGGACCCGCCCGGTCGGGGCCGAACCGCCTGGTGTCTTTCGCGGTTGACATCCGTTCGGATCCGATGGGATAAACGGGCTCCCTGGGGGGACCAGGAACTCGTCGAGCGGGGGGAATGCGGTCCATGGCCAACTGTGCATCGTGCGGCGCGACTTCGGTGGAGGGGGCGCCCGCCTGCGGCTCGTGCGGCCGGCCGCCGGCTCCCCCGCCCCCGACCGCGGCCCTGCCCGCCGTGCCGCCGCCCGCCCCCGGGTACGGGCCGCCGCCGCCCACCGCGCCGCCCGGCTACTACCCGCCGCCCGGCCCGGGCGCCGGCCAGCCGTACGTGAAGCAGCCGCCGGTCGGCGGCCCGCCCGCGATGGGCGGTTGGGGCGCCGGCGTCCCGTACGAGAAGCCGCAGCGCCTGCTCACCGGGCTGGGCTGGCGCCCCGCCTTCCTGGCGGCCATCGCCCCGACGCTGGTCCTGCTGCTGGTGGCGCTGGCCGTGGCCATCCCCAGCGACTACACCTACGACGGCGCCTTCCCCGCGCCCGACTTCGGCTACCGCTTCGGCGCGATGCTGTCGATGGCGCTGAACGCGCTCGGCGCGCCGTTCCGGCTCGGCTACCAGAGCCCGCTGTCCCGGGGCAGCGCGGAGCGCATGGACATCACCTTCTGGGTGGTGCCGATGACCGTCACCGTCCTGTGGTGCCTGGCGCTCTGGCTCGGTCTGCGGGCCGGGCTGCGCCGGCGCAAGGCCGACGGCTCCCAGCTGACGAGGGCGCAGGCGGCCGGCGAGGCGCTGCGCACCGCCCTGATCCTCGGCCTGGCGACCCTGCTGCTCGGGGCGGTCGGGAGCACCACCTGGCAGCCGGGCCGCCGTGAACTCGACCCCGACTACTACGGCTCCAACGCCGCCGATCTCGCGAAGGCGAGCTTCACCGCCGACTCCACCTGGCTGTGGGCGGTCGGCTGGGCCGTGGTGCTGGGCGGGCTGCTGACCTTCGCCGTGTACGGCACCGACGCGCTGCGCTGGGCCGCCTGGCGCAGCCGGGCGGTGCGCGGCTGGGCGGTGGCCGCGCTGAGCGCGGGCCGGGCGTTGACGCTGACCCTGGGCCTGGCCTCGGTGACGGCCTTCGTGCTGGTCGCGGTCAACGGCGACAACGGCTGGCTGACGGCGAGCTCGCTGGCCTTCCTGCCGAACCTCGGCCTGGTGCTGCTGGGCATCGGCTCGGGCGCCACCTTCCGGGGCCACAGCGACCTGAGCGGGGACGTGCCGGACTGGCGCGGCCGGGGCGGCGACGGCGCGGAGTTCTCCTTCTTCGACCTGCACGACCAGACCGCCGACTGGCGCTGGACGGGGCTGCTGGCGCTCGCCGCGGCGGGCTTCCTCGGCTGGACGGCGTACCGGCGGCAGCTGGACGCCGCCGACCGGCTGCGGCTGGCGACCGTGTACGCCGGGCTGCTCACCCTGCTCTCGGCGGCGTCCGGCGGGCTGATGACCACCTCGATGTCGTACGTGATGCCGTCGGTCGGGGGCTGGGGCGGGTCCGGCAGTCGAAGCACCTCGCAGGACGCCACGGTGGGCCTGGCGTTCCCGAGCGTGCTGGTGGCCAGTGCGGTCTGGGCGGTGGTCGGCGCGCTGGTGGTGCCCGCGGTGCTCTCCGCCCTCAGCGGCCGGGGCCGGGTCGTCCGGTACGCGTCCGGCGCCGCGCCGTACGGTGCGCCGCCCGGGCCCTACGGGGCGGTGCCGCCGCAGGTGCCGTACCCGGGCGGTCCGGCGTACGGCGTTGCGCCCCAGGGCGTGCCGCCGCAGGGCCCCGCACCGTACGGGGCGCCGCCACAGGGCCCCGCACCGCAGGACGCGCCGCCGGAGGCGCCCGGGGCCGGGGTCAGCGAGGTGATCGGCTCGCACGAGGCGCCGCCGCCCCCCGCCGGCACACCGCTGCCCGGCCACCCGCCGCGGCCGCCCGAGGAGCCGGTGAACCCGAGCGTCTGGCGCGACCACCCCTGACGCGAGCCCCGGACCGCGGCGGCGGAACGGGCAAAGGGCCCCGCGGGGGAACGGGGCCCTTTGTCGTTCAGCACTCGGCGTCAGGGCTGCGCCGGTGCTGGAGGTGACGGCGCCGGGGGAGGAGCGCCGTCGTGTCGGTTGGCTTCGGGTCGCGTCCTCGCGGCTCCGGCGTGGGTGGCCGGCGGAGCGGGTCGCGCACGCCCGTGCGACGGCGGGCCGGCGCGCAGGTTTGCGCCGGGCCCCCGCTCACGGAGCGTGAAGTGAAAACCGCTGTCGCCTTCCTGCGCGGCGGCGGCGGAGACATCGGTCCGGACCTCCGCGATCAGCCTGCCGGCCGCCGGGAGAACCGTTCACACCGAGCATCGTGCTGGACGGAGGGCTTGCTCTGCAACCGATTCGGCACAGTTCGGCACAGTCCATTTACGGCGGGCACCGCGCCGAATGATCACGGTGAGTAGTGGTCGAAGTGGCTGCGGCGCACGGGGACGCGCGTAGCGGTGCGGGACGGTGAGGGGTGTGCGCCCGGGGCGTGCCCCGGAGTGAACCGTCGGTGCGACGGCCGGCCCCGGGCGTCCCCGGGGCCGGCCGCCCCACCTCTCGGCCCAGTCGCGGCCGGGGTCGCTGTCCCCTGCTGGCCGGCCGCGGCACCCGCGCACGGTCCCACGGAGCCGCGCTCCCCGGCGGGCCGGGGCGGCGGCGCCACATGCGCCGGTGGACTGGGGTGAAGCTCCACGCGTGGTCCTGCAGCCCGTACGGCGTGCCCCCGGTCGGGGGCGCTGGCGGCGCGTCTGGCGGACGCGGCGTGGCCGTGCGGTCGTCAGAAGCAACGAAGCGCGGGCCCGACCGGTCACGGTTCTTTGGACGGGCAGACGAGTGAAACCGGACAGCCCGGTAGAATCGGTGTCCAGACACCCCACACCCGTCCGCCGCCGCAGCCCCCGCCGGGGAGGCGGTTCAGCGCGACACCTCGATACCGCTGCCGGAAGGCCGTCTGTGTCCTCTGCAATTCCCGTCCAGTCCGCACCGGACAACGACACCGTCCTGGTGGTCGACTTCGGTGCCCAGTACGCCCAGCTCATCGCCCGTCGGGTGCGTGAGGCGCGGGTCTACAGCGAGATCGTGCCGAGCAGCATGCCGGTCGCCGAGATGCTCGCCAAGAACCCCAAGGCGATCATCCTCTCCGGCGGTCCGTCGTCGGTCTACGAAGAGGGCGCGCCGCAGCTCGACCGCGCGATCTTCGAGGCCGGTGTCCCGGTCTTCGGCATGTGCTACGGCTTCCAGCTGATGGCCAAGACGCTGGGCGGCACCGTCGACAACAACGGCGCGCGCGAGTACGGCCGCACCCCGCTGACCGTCTCCCGCACCGGCTCCACCCTGTTCGAGGGCGTCCCGGCGCAGCACTCGGTGTGGATGTCGCACGGCGACGCCTGCTCCGCCGCCCCGGAGGGCTTCACCGTCACCGCCTCCACCGACCTGGTCCCGGTCGCGGCCTTCGAGAACGACGAGGCCCGTCTGTACGGCGTCCAGTACCACCCCGAGGTGCTGCACTCCGACCACGGCCAGCAGGTCCTGGAGCACTTCCTCTACCGCGGCGCCGGCATCGCCCCGACCTGGACCACCGGCAGCGTGGTCGACGAGCAGATCGCCCTGATCCGCGAGCAGGTCGGCAACAAGCGCGCGATCTGCGGCCTGTCCGGCGGGGTGGACTCCGCGGTCGCCGCCGCCCTGGTCAACAAGGCCATCGGCGACCGGCTGACCTGCGTCTACGTCGACCACGGCCTGATGCGCAAGGGCGAGACTGAGCAGGTCGAGAAGGACTTCGTGGCCGCCACCGGCGTCCAGCTGAAGGTCGTCGACGCCTCCGAGCGCTTCCTGAACGCGCTGAAGGGGGTCACCGACCCCGAGGAGAAGCGCAAGATCATCGGCCGCGAGTTCATCCGGGTCTTCGAGCAGGCCCAGGCCGAGATCGTCGCCGAGGCCGGCGCCCACGGCGAGTCGGTCGACTTCCTGGTCCAGGGCACCCTGTACCCGGACGTGGTGGAGTCCGGCGGCGGCACCGGCACCGCCAACATCAAGTCCCACCACAACGTCGGCGGCCTGCCCGAGGACCTGCAGTTCCAGCTGGTCGAGCCGCTGCGCAAGCTGTTCAAGGACGAGGTCCGGATGGTCGGCCAGGAGCTGGGCCTGCCGGAGGAGATCGTCCAGCGCCAGCCGTTCCCGGGCCCGGGCCTGGGCATCCGGATCGTCGGCGAGGTCACCAAGGAGCGGCTGGACCTGCTCCGCGACGCCGACGCGATCGCCCGCGAGGAGCTGACCGCGGCCGGTCTGGACCGCGAGATCTGGCAGTGCCCGGTCGTGCTGCTCGCCGACGTCCGCAGCGTGGGCGTCCAGGGCGACGGCCGCACCTACGGTCACCCGATCGTGCTGCGCCCGGTCTCCTCCGAGGACGCCATGACCGCCGACTGGTCGCGCCTGCCGTACGACGTGCTGGCCCGGATCTCCACCCGGATCACCAACGAGGTCAGCGACGTGAACCGCGTCGTCGTCGACGTCACCAGCAAGCCGCCGGGCACCATCGAGTGGGAGTAGCACTCCCGCGCCGCTGAGCCGGTGCTGAACGGCCGCGCCGTCGTTCCCGTATGGGGGAGCGGCGGCGCGGCCGTTCGCTCCCCCGGGTGGGACCTCTTGGTCTGCCCGGGTGGGACGTCCCACCGAAACCGTGCAGGAGCGGGCAGAATGCGGACTGGACCTGTCAGGGAGTGGCAGGCCGCGAAGGAAAAGGAAGGTGTGAGGGATGTCGGAGGCCAGTGACTCCGTGGCGGTCGACGGGGACGCGCCCGGCCGAGCCGACCGGGCGGCCCAGTGGCGGGCGTCCGCCTCCACGTACGCGTTGCTGCCCTTGCGGCTGTTCCTCGGCGTCACCTTCGTCTACGCCGCCCTGGACAAGCTCTCCGACTCCCACTTCCTGGCCGGCGCGGGCGATCCGGCCTCCTTCGTCTCGCAGACCCAGGCGGCCAAGGCCGGCGGCAGCCCGATCTCCTTCCTGCTCGGCCCGGCCCTCCACGCGCCCACCCTGTTCGCCCTCGCGGTCGCCTTCGGCGAGCTGGCGGTCGGCCTCGGCACCCTGCTCGGCCTGTGGGGCCGGATCGCGGCGCTCGGCGGCGCGCTGATCAACCTGAGCCTCTGGCTCACCGTCAGCTGGAGCGTCTCGCCGTACTACCTCGGCAACGACCTCGGCTACCTGATGGCCTGGACCCCGCTGCTGCTGGCCGGCACGCCGTGCCTGTCGGTGGACGGCTACCTGGCCCGCCGGGCGGGGCGGGACCGGGAGCGCGGGCTGGCCGAGGGCCACGTCAAGCGCCGGGCGCTGGTGGACGGCGGGATCGCGGCGGTCGCGATCGGCGGCGCCGGGCTGCTGACCGGCTCGCTGACCCGGACCTTCGGCCGGAGGAAGCAGACCGCCCCCAAGCAGTCCGCGGCCCCCGCCTCCGCCGTGACGGCGCCCGCCCCCTCGGCGCACGGCCCCTCGGTGCCCGTGGCGAACGTGCCGGTCGGCGGCTCGGCGCAGGTCAAGGACCCGGCCACCGGGGACGCCGTCTACATCGTGCAGCCCAAGGCGGGCCAGTACTGCGCCCTCTCCTCGGTGTGCACCCACTCCGGCTGCGCGGTGGACGCGCCGAAGAACGGCCAGCTGTACTGCCCGTGTCACGGCTCCCGGTTCGACGCCGCGACCGGCGCGGTGGTCAACGGACCGGCGGTCAAGCCGTTGCCCAAGTACACCGTCAGCAAGGACGGGGACAAGCTGACCCTGGGCCCGCTGCAGAGCTGAGGGCCGGGCCCGGCAAGATCCGCCGGACGGGTGCTGGGCCGGACAGGCCTTAGTCCTCGCGGTCGGGCCGGTTGCGCCGGGCTACCGCCACCACCGCGCCGGCCAGGCCGCCCACGCCCAGCACGATGAAGGTGACCGGGACGACGATCCGTCCGTTCACCGACTGGTCGTTGAGCGCCGCCACCAGGTAGAGCACGGCGATCACCGTGAACAGTCCGCCCGCGATCAGCGAGAACAGGTCGAGCCGGTGCTTCCTCACTGCTGGACCACCTTGATGTCGCCGATGCCGATGCCGAGTTCGAGGTCGAGCGTGCCCTTGGACTGATGACCGGCCGGCGGGTCGAGCACGTAGGTGTGCCGCCCGGTGCTGCTGTCGCGGTCGCCGGGGACGTTGATGCTGCCGAGGCCGACCCGGGCCACCAGGTTCACCGTGACGTCCGGCGGCAGGGTGACGGTCAGCTGACCGGCGCCGAGGTCGACCTTGGTGGTGAGGGTGCTCCCGGTGAGGT
This sequence comes from Kitasatospora sp. NPDC023118, assembly GCF_055560875.1. Taxonomy (NCBI): domain Bacteria; kingdom Bacillati; phylum Actinomycetota; class Actinomycetes; order Kitasatosporales; family Streptomycetaceae; genus Kitasatospora; species Kitasatospora sp. NPDC023118. The sequence continues at coordinate 117,530 of NZ_JBVHHW010000002.1, read as the reverse complement.
CGAGCCCGGCCAGGTCCAGCCGGATGTCGCCGGCGCCGAGGTTGTAGCGGTCCTTCAGGTCGGCGGCCGAGGTGACCGTCCACGAACGGTCGCCGATGGCGTCCTGCACGCTGTGCGGGGCGCGGCCGACGAAGGCCAGTGCCAGGGTGGCCAGCAGGCCCAGCACCGCGAGCTTGCGGGCCTTGCCGAACTTCGCGGCCAGCAGCAGGGTCAGGCCGATCACCAGCAGGCCGGTGGCCAGCACGACCGTGCTCAGCTTGGTGACGTCGGTGTGGCCGACCGAGGCGGACCAGGCCGCGGTGGCCGCGCCGATCGCCAGCAGGAAGCCGAAGAAGCCGAGCGCCGAGCGCTCCTTGGGGTGCCGGACCACGACCGGATCGCGGCGGCGCTCCGGGCGCTCCTTGCGCAGTGGGTCGCCCTCCGGCAGGTCGGCGCGCTGCCACCAGGGCTGGGCCGGGCTGCCGGGCGGCGGCACCTTCGTGCCTCCCCCAGCCTCCGGCCGGGGGGACCCCCATGGGGGCGTGGTGGCCGAGGAGGCGGGGGCGGTGTCGCCGTACGGGTTGCGCTCGGGGTGGCGCGGGTCCCACAGGTAGCCGCTCGGGCCGGGGGCGGGGGAGTCGGCCGGGATCCTCCCGGCGGCCTGGTCGGCGGCGTGCTGGGCGCGGGCCGCCTCGTCCTGCGGCGGGCGCGGCCAGCCGTGGCCCTCGCCCTCGGGGAAGTGGCGGTCGTACGGGCCGCCGCGCCGGCCGCGGATCCGGCCGCGGCGGCGGTCCGGGTCGTAGCGCACCGCCAGGAAGACCAGGCCGCCGAGCAGCAGCAGCGGGAACAACTGGTCGCCGTCGCCCATCGAGGAGAAGAACACCCCGGTGCCGATCACGGTCAGCAGCACCGCGCCGACCGACTGGCCGTCGACCCGGCCGGTGAGCACCCGCTGGAGCTCGGTGCGCGCGCCCCGGCCCCTGCCGTCGGCGGCGCCCTCGGTCGGGACGATCAGCCAGGCCAGGCCGTACAGGAACAGTCCGAGACCGCCGGAGAGGCAGAGCACCACGGTGACCACCCGGAAGACCACCGGGTCGATGTCCAGATGCCGCCCGAGACCGCCGCAGACGCCCGCCACCACGCGGTGGTGCTCGGCCCGGGTCAGCGGCGGGCGGTCCGGTTCCGGCGGGGCGGCGGGCCCGGCCTCCTGGATGCGGTGGTCCTCGGTCATGGGCACCATCCTTCCGGCAGGTGGTGGTCCGGCCCAACCGGGTCCGGCCCTGCCCGTACCCTGACTTGTCCCTGATAAGCGTGGGGGACACACCCTGATGCGCCCGCGGGCCCCCGCGTGGAACCATCGGTGCCGTGGCAGCACCCGGTACCGATCCCCGACCCCTCGCCCCCGACACCGCGTCGTCGGCCGGCAGTGACCCGAACGCGCCCGACGGCGGGCGGCCGCCGTACCGCCGGCTCTACCGCAGCCCGCAGGGGCGGATGCTGGGCGGCGTCGCGCACGGTCTGGCGGTGCACCTCGGGCTGCCGGTCCGCTGGGTGCGGCTCGCCTTCGTCCTGCTGTTCTTCGCGCAGGGGATCGGCGCGCTGCTGTACGCCGCGTTCTGGTTCGTGGTGCCGATCGGCATCGGCGAGCCCTCGCAGCGCGGCGGCACGCACTGGGTGAACGTCAACGGCGTCTACATCCCGACCTCGCCCTGGCTGCGGCCGGGCACCCCGCTGACCAAGTCCGGCGGCGGCTGGGTCGGCCGGCTGCGCGAACTGCTCCAGCACGCCCTCCAGGGCGAGCCGGTCACCCCGCCCGCCGCCCCGGGCGAGGCCGCAGGGGCCGCAGGGGCCGCGGGCGCCGCCGAGACCGCCGCCCGGCCCGCCGGCAAGAACGGGCAGGGCGGCATCGGCCAGCTCGCCGCCCTGGTCATGCTCGTGATCGGCCTGATCGCCCTGCTGAACGTGCTCGGCTGGCAGACCGCCAAGCCATACACCTGGCCGCTGCTGGCGATCGGCGTCGGCGTCGCGCTGGTCTGGCGGCAGGCCGACGACTCGCGCTGGCAGCGCTGGTTCGGCATCGAGGAGGGCGAGAAGCGGCGCGCCGCCTACACCCGGGTCGGCGCCGGCGTGCTGCTCGCGGTGGCCGGCACCATCGCGCTGCTCGCCATGCAGGGCAGCGGCTCCACACTCGGCTCGGTGATCGAGGCCTCGCTCGCGGTGCTGGCCGGGGTGCTGGTGCTGCTCGGTCCGTACGGCCTGCGGATGTGGCAGGACCTCGGCGCCGAGCGCACCGCCCGCATCCGCGCCCAGGAGCGCGCCGAGATCGCCGCGCACATCCACGACTCGGTGCTGCACACCCTGACCCTGATCCAGCGTCGGGCCGAGGACCCCAAGGAGGTGCTCCGGCTGGCCCGCTCCCAGGAGCGCGAGCTGCGGCTGTGGCTGTACCGCCCTGAGGCCGCCGCCGAGGCCGCGCCGGACACCATGGCGGAGACCCTGCGCGCCGCCGTCGCCGAGGTCGAGGACCGGCACGGCGTCCCGGTCGAGCTGGTGATCGTCGGCGACTGCCCGATGGACGAGAAGATCGCGGCACAGATGCAGGCCGCGAGGGAGGCGACCGTCAACGCGGCCAAGTACGGTGGCGGGGGACCGGTCCAGGTCTACGCCGAGGTGGAGGGGAGGACGGTGTCGGTGTTCATCCGCGACCACGGCCCCGGCTTCGACCCCGACACGGTGCCCGAGGACCGGATGGGCGTACGGGAGTCGATCATCGGCCGGATGAAGCGCCACGGCGGCACCGCTCGGGTGCGGCCGGCGGCGGGCGGCGGCACCGAGGTCGAGCTGGAGATGGAGAGAACGAATGACTGAGGCAGCGCCGGAGCGCACGGTCAGGGTCGTCCTGGTGGACGACCACCGGATGTTCCGGACGGGGGTCAGGGCCGAGATCGGCCGTACCGAGGTGACCGGCATCGACGTGGTCGGCGAGGCCGACGACGTGGACTCGGCGGTCCGCGTGGTCGCCGAGACCAGGCCGGACGTGGTGCTGCTGGACGTCCACCTGCCCGGCGGCGGCGGCGTCGAGGTGCTGCGCCGCTCGGTCGGCGTGATGGGCTCGGGAGGGGTGGCGCGCAGCACCTCGGACGAGGGTGGTGGTGGGCGACGGGAGGGAGGAGTGAAGTTCCTGGCGCTGTCCGTCTCGGACGCCGCCGAGGACGTCATCGGCGTCATCCGCGGCGGCGCGCGCGGCTACGTCACCAAGACCATCACCGGCACCGACCTGGTCGACGCGGTCTTCCGGATCGCCGACGGCGACGCGGTCTTCTCGCCCCGGCTGGCCGGCTTCGTCCTGGACGCCTTCGCCGCCACCGACACCCCGCCGGTGGACGAGGACCTCGACCGCCTCACCCAGCGCGAGCGCGAGGTGCTGCGGCTGATCGCCCGCGGCTACGCCTACAAGGAGATCGCCAAGCAGCTCTTCATCTCGGTGAAGACCGTCGAGAGCCACGTCTCCGCCGTCCTGCGCAAGCTCCAGCTCAGCAACCGCCACGAGCTCACCCGCTGGGCCACCGCCCGCCGCCTGGTCTGAGCCGCTGCGCCGGGCGTCTTCGAATCCCGGGGCAAGCCCGTCCGGTCCGATTCCTCGGACCGGGCGGGCTTGTCGGTGGGTGGCCATAGACTCGATGTGCCATGAGTAGCCTCTTTGACGACCTCCCGCTCCCCGGTTTCGAGGCACCCGCCGCCGGGTCGAAGCAGCCCGCAGCACCCATCGACGCCGTCGACGAGGAGCCCCCGCCGTACGAGGACGACGTCCCGTACGACGCCTACGAGGAGGCCATCCCGGAGGGGCTGTTCCAGACCGACCACGCTGCCCAGGCCGAGCGGGACGCCTGGTACCGCAACGGCGCCGCCCGGACGGTGGTGGACCCGGCGCAGCTGCTGGAGGGGATGAACGACCCGCAGCGCGAGGCGGTGCTGCACGCGGGCTCGCCGCTGCTGATCGTGGCCGGCGCCGGCTCCGGCAAGACCCGGGTGCTGACCCACCGGATCGCGTACCTGCTGGGCGCCCGGGGGGTGCAGCCGGGCGAGATCCTGGCGATCACCTTCACCAACAAGGCGGCCGGCGAGATGCGCGAGCGCGTCGAGGCGCTGGTCGGCCCGCGCGCCCGGGCGATGTGGGTGTCCACCTTCCACAGCGCCTGCGTGCGGATCCTGCGCCGCGAGTCCAAGGTGCTGGGCTTCACCTCCAGCTTCTCGATCTACGACTCGGCCGACTCCCAGCGGCTGATGTCGCTGGTCTGCCGCGACCTCGACCTGGACCCGAAGCAGTTCCCGCCGAAGTCCTTCACCGCGAAGATCAGCAACCTCAAGAACGAGCTGATCGACGAGGAGACCTTCGCCGACCAGGCCGCCAACCCGATGGAGAAGAAGCTCGCCGAGGCGTACACGCTGTACCAGCGGCGGCTGCGCGAGGCCAACGCGCTGGACTTCGACGACATCATCATGACGACGGTGAACCTGCTGCAGGCCTTCCCCGACGTCGCCGAGCACTACCGCCGCCGGTTCCGGCACATCCTGGTCGACGAGTACCAGGACACCAACCACGCCCAGTACATGCTGGTGCGCGAGCTGAGCGGCGGGTCCGTCGCGGCCGCGCCGAAGCGCACCGCGGACGGCGACTTCGTGAACCCGGCCGCCGCCCACCTCGCCGAGGTGCCGCCGGCCGAGCTGTGCGTGGTCGGTGACGCGGACCAGTCGATCTACGCCTTCCGCGGCGCGACCATCCGCAACATCCTCCAGTTCGAGGAGGACTACCCGAACGCGACCACGATCCTGCTGGAGCAGAACTACCGCTCCACCCAGACCATCCTGAGCGCCGCCAACGCCGTCATCGAGCGCAACGCCAACCGCCGCGAGAAGAAGCTCTGGACGGCCGGCGACCACGGCGAGAAGGTGGTCGGCTACGTCGCGGACGACGAGCACGGCGAGGCCCAGTTCATCGCCGACGAGATCGACCGGCTCACCGACAAGGGCGAGGCCAAGCCCGGCGACGTCGCGATCTTCTACCGCACCAACGCCCAGTCCCGCGTGTTCGAGGAGGTGTTCATCCGGGTCGGCCTGCCGTACAAGGTGGTCGGCGGGGTGCGCTTCTACGAGCGCAAGGAGGTCCGGGACGTCCTGGCGTACCTGCGGGTGCTCTCCAACCCGGAGGACACCGTGCCGCTGCGCCGGATCCTCAACGTGCCCAAGCGCGGCATCGGCGAGCGGGCCGAGGCGATGGTCGACGCGCTGGCCGCGCGGGAGCGGATCTCCTTCGCGCAGGCGCTGCTGCGGGTGGACGAGGCGTACGGGATGGCCGCGCGCTCGGCCAACGCGGTCAAGAAGTTCAACACCCTGATGGCCGGGCTGCGCCAGGTCGTCGAGTCGGGCGCGGGCCCGGCGGCGGTGCTGGAGGCCGTCCTGGAGGAGACCGGCTACCTGGCCGAGCTCCAGGCCTCCACCGACCCGCAGGACGAGACCCGGGTGGAGAACCTCCAGGAGCTCGCCTCGGTCGCCCTGGAGTACGAGCAGGACCCGGGCGAGCGGCCGGACGCCGGGGAGGAGGGCGCGCCGCCGGTCGGCTCGCTGGCCGACTTCCTGGAGCGGGTCGCGCTGGTCGCCGACTCCGACCAGCTCCCGGATGCGAAGCAGTACGGGACCGGAGAAGGAAGCCCGGACGAGGACGAGGAGGGGCAGGGCGTCATCACGATGATGACCCTGCACACCGCCAAGGGCCTGGAGTTCCCGGTGGTCTTCCTGACCGGCATGGAGGACGGGATCTTCCCGCACATGCGGGCGCTCAACCAGGTCAAGGAGTTGGAGGAGGAGCGCCGGCTCGCATACGTGGGGCTCACCCGCGCCCGGGAGCGGCTCTACCTGACCCGCTCGGTGCTGCGCAGCGCGTGGGGGCAGCCGGCCTACAACCCGGCCTCGCGGTTCCTGGAGGAGATCCCGGAGACGCTGGTCGAGTGGAAGCGGACGGGGGCGGCGCAGGCGCCGGTCCAGCGCGGCTTCTCCTCGGGCTCGTCCTGGGGCAAGTCGTCGTCCGGGGGCGGGAGTTCGCGCTCCTCGTCGACGGCCGCCCAGCCCAAGGCGGGCTGGGGCCAGTCGGCGCGGCGCTCCGGAAAGGTGGTGGAGCGCGAGGCCGTCTCGCTCGCGGTCGGCGACCGGGTCACCCACGACACCTTCGGGCTGGGCACGGTGGTGGGCGTCACGGGCGTCGGCGACCGGGCGCAGGCCACGGTCGACTTCGGCACCGAGGGGCGCAAGCAGCTGCTGCTGCGCTACGCGCCCGTCGAGAAGCTCTGAACCGCGTGGCGAGGGTCTGAACCGCTAGCGCGGATCGAGCCCGTTCGAGAGGAACCAGGGCAGCGGGTCGACCGGCCCGCTGCCCGGCGGCCGGATCTCGAAGTGCAGGTGCGGCCCGGTGCTGTTGCCGCTGCTGCCGACGAAGGCGATCACGTCGCCCTGCTTCACCGGGCCCTTGCGCACCTTGTAGGCGCGCAGGTGGCAGAACCAGGCCTCGGTGCCGTCGGGCATCTTCAGGATCGACATGTAGCCGTAGAACGGGTTCCACTGCGTCCGGATCGTGCCGTCGGTGACGGCGTAGACCTCGGAGCCGCCGTCCACCGGGAAGTCGATGCCGGTGTGCAGCTTGGCCCAGTGGGTGCCGGCCGCGCCGAACAGCTCGCCGAGGCCGTGCTGGGCGACCGGCATGACCACCTTGGGCTTGGCCGGATCGGCGGTGGGCCGGGCCGTCGGGGTGTCGGCGGGCTGGGCGTCGCCGGGCTGGGCGCCGGCCAGCGGCTGACGGGCGTCGCCGCGCGAGGCCTGGGTCTGGCCGCCGGAGGCGACCGCCTGTTGCGCGCCCTGCCGGGCGGCGGTGTCGTCCGGGGCGTCGGCGGCCGTCGCCTGCGGCGGCACCCGGTCGGGCTGCTCCTGGACCACCGTGACGGCCGCGGCCCCGGCGACCCCGAGCGCGGCGACCGAGGGGACCGCGATCCGGAACAGCGCGGCCCGGGTGGCCGCCTTGGCGGCGCCGCGGCGCTGGGCGCGGGACTGCTCGCGGGCGGCGAGGCGCAGCTCCGCACGGGTCGGGCGGGCGGCTGCTTCGGGAGCCATCGGGGGCTGCCTCCTCGGTGGGCCTCGGGCGCGTCGTCGAGCGAGAGGGAAAACAGCCGTGACTGTAGCCGCAAGGCCGACGCCCCGGAAAAATCTCCGGTTGTCAAGAGGTCGGCTGGGGGTCCGCGCCGTGTCTGTACGGAGGGTCCGAGGAGGGGTATACCCACTGGTAGCAAGGCCTGGGGCTGTGACTTTGCCCTCCTCTTGGGAGGCGGCGCGGCCAACCGGGCCGGGTGGCGCTAATCTCCCCTCAGGTTGGTTGGTTATCGAGCGTTAACCGCACCCGTCGGCCCACAAGGTCCGGTCGGATAGTGGACGACGAGGTCCAGGAGGCAGTGATGAGTGTGTCGGGGCCGATCCGTGTGGTGGTCGCCAAGCCCGGGCTCGACGGTCACGACCGTGGCGCCAAGGTCATTGCGCGCGCCCTGCGCGACGCCGGTATGGAGGTCATCTACACCGGGCTGCACCAGACGCCCGAGCAGGTGGTCGACACCGCGATCCAGGAGGACGCGGACGGCATCGGGCTGTCGATCCTCTCCGGCGCCCACATGACGCTGTGCGCGCGGGTGCTGGAGCTGTTGAAGGAGCGCGACGCGGAGGACATCAAGGTCTTCTGCGGCGGGATCATCCCGGACGAGGACATCGCCGAGCTCAAGGCGATGGGCGTCGCGGACATCTTCACCCCGGGCACGCCCACCCGGGACGTGGTGGCCTGGGTGGAGACCAACCTGCGCACCGCCAGCTGAACTTCGGCACGACGAGCGGGCCGGTCCCGGTGCGGACCGGCCCGCTCCGCCGTGCTCAGGACGCGAGTGGGGGCGCGCGGCTCAGGGCGCCGGTTCGGTCGGCCTCAGCTCACTCACCATCGCCGCCCGGAAGCGCAGCGTCCCGGCCAGCCGGGCGAAGGTCTCCGACCAGGCGGAGTCCGGGGCGGCCCCGGCGGCCAGCTCCTCCACCGCGGCGGCCGTCTCCGGGGCGAGCGCGCGCTCCGTCATCCCGAGCACCCCGCTGTGGCTCCACGGGTACGCGCCGGAGGCGGCGGCCCGGGCCAGCGCCGTCACCACGGCGGTGGACAGCGGCGGTGTCCACGGGGTGGCGCAGGCACCGAGCAGCTGGAAGGCCTCTCCCAGGCCGTGCACCTCGATGAAGGCGGCCGTCCAGGCGGCCCGCTCATCGGGCGGGAGGACGGCCAGCAGTTTGGCCGGGGCCCCGGTGACCCGCGCGGCGCGGGCCCGTCCGGCGCCACGGGCGGGCGGTACGGGGGCCGGGCCGAGCAGTGCCCGGGCCCATTCGGCGTCGTGCTGGCGGACGGCGGCGCGGGCCCAGGCCTCGCGCAGGTCGTCGGCCCAGCTGCTGCTGGTCGTGTCCACGCTGTCGCCGACCCGCAGTGCGAGCAGCTGCTCGGGCGTCAGGCCGGTGCTCCGCGACCAGGTCGCGAGCGGCGCGGCGGCCACCACCTCGCCGAACCACCAGGCCCGTTCGCCGCGCCCGGTGGGGGACTTGGGCGCGATCCCGTCGCGCTGCATCCGCTCGTCGCACTCGGCGGGCGGGGTGACCAGCAGGTGGGTGCCGCTCTCGGCGAGGCGGACGGCGGCCTGTGCCCGCTCGGCCATCCGCAGCGCGAGGGCGGAGCCGGGCAGGGTGGAGAGCAGCTCGGCGGCGGTGGCCCGGACGTTCTTGCTGCGGTCGCCGAGGGCGGCTTCTAGGAACGGTTCGTCGGCGGGGGAGAGGCCGTCCTGCAGGGCGTCCAGGAAGAGCAGCCGGTCCTCGGCGCGCTCGGTGGACCAGGTGCTCCGCAGCAGCTCCAGCCCGGCGGCCGGGTCGCTGCGGCGCAGCAGGGTGAGGTGGGTGACCCGCTCGGCGAACAGGCCCTCGTGCCACAGCCGGTGGTCGGCCGGGTCGTCCGGCTGCCGGTCCGGCTCGGGGGCGGCGGTGCGCAGCACGAACCGCCAGTCCGGGTTGTGCGAGGCCAGCCAGCGGCCCAGCGGACCGGCCAACGCGACGGCGTCGCCGCGCAGTTCGCCGCGTGCGCGGGCGGCGTCGAGCAGCCCGGGTATCAGCGCGGCGGGCGGGCGCAGGCCCTCGAACCGGGCGGTGGTGAGCCACTGCGGCAGCAGCTCGGCCAGGTTGGCCAGGGTGCCGCCGCCGCTGCCGCCGGTACGCCCGGCGAGCAGGACGGCCAGCCGGCGGGCGGCGGCCTCGGGCATCTCCGGGCGAGGGTCCTCGGGCGCGGGCGGCCCGGGCGGCTCGGTGGCCGGTACGGGCAGGGCGCCGGCCCGGCGGCGGACGGTGGCCAGCGCGGCCAGCTCCAGCAGGGCGGTGGCCGGGTCGGACCGGTCCACGGTGTCGGCGAGCGGCAGGACGGTGGCCGGGAGCGGGCGCCGGTCGGTGCCGAGCAGGGCGCTGGTCCGCAGGAGCTCCCACGGGTCCTGGGTGATCGTCATCGTCGGTTCTCCTATACGGAAGTGAGGCCGACCGGGCGGTGATCGGCGGTCCAGGCCGTGACCGGGGCGAAGCCCTGGTGGCCGTACTCGCCGAAGACGGTCAGCGGGCGGCCGGTGGAGACCGCGGCCAACCGCCACAGCGCCGCCTCCGGGACGGCCGAGGCGCGGACGGGCACGGTGTGGTGGCCGTCCGTCAGGTGCCAGCCGTCCGGGGTGCGGACCGGGACGACCCCGGCGAGCACGGTCGGCCAGCTGTCCAGCCACGGGTCGTCGGCCACCGCGGTGCCGTACCCGGCGACCGCCTCGGTGACGGTGAGCCCGGCGGGCGCTTCGGCCGGGCCGGGCTCGGGGGCGCCGTAGCGGGTGCCGAGCGCGGCGCGCAGCGGGCGGGCGCCGGGGTGGTAGGCGAGTTCGGCCTCCAGCAGGTGGCCGGTGGGCAGGGCGAGCTCGGGGGCCTGGCCGGGGCGGCCGAAGGCGAGCAGCAGGGCGGGGCGGCCGGTCTTGGCGCCGTGCAGCCAGACCCGGCGGGTGGTGAGCCGCTCGTCGCTCCCCCCTTCCATCGGCACAGTGCGGCTGCCGAGCACCAGCCAGCGGTCCCGGACGGTCGGCCCGGCCAGCACCTCGGCGGCGTCCAGGGTGTAGCCGACCCGGGCGCGGACCGTGGCGGCCAGCTCGGGCGGCAGCTCGTCGACCCGGGTGGCGGCGGTGGCCAGCAGGTGGAGCATCGCGTACTCCTCCAGCAGCCGCTCCTCCGGCAGGGTGTCCAACTCCCGCACCCGGGTGGCCAGTCCGGAGGCCTGGGCATCGACCATCCGGGCCGCGACCTCCTCCCATGGCCCGGCCGTGGACTGGTCGGCGAGGCCGTGCCGGATCCGGTCGGCCAGCCGTAGCCGCAGCTCGGCGGCGCCGGCCGCGACCCGGGCGCCGCGCCGTTCGGCCCGGCGGCGCGCGGCCTCCGGGTCGGCCGGGGGCGCCGCGCGCTTCCCGGCGCGCTCCCGGCGGGCCTTGAGCCAGTCGGCAGCCCAGTCGGCGGGTTCGCCGGACGGTACGGCCGCGGGGGCACCGCTCCACAGCAGGAGGAGCCCGAGCGCGTGCTTGCACGGGAACTTCCGGCTGGGGCAGCTGCACTGGTAGGCGGGCGTGGCGAGTTCGATCACGGTGCGGTACGGCGTGCGGCCGCTGCCCCGGCACTCGCCCCAGAGTGCGGCGCCGTCGGTGCCCGTCCCGGACCAGGGCGCGGGCGAGGACAGCTTGCCCGCGGCCTTCTGTGACGCGGCGTCAGGCGCCAGGGACAGGACGTGTTCGGTGCTCCAGCGTTCCTCCATGCGACCGACGGTAGGCGGGGGCACTGACAGCGGCTGACTGCCCGTCCGGACCGGTCCGGCGGTTGTCAGTGGCACGTTGCAAGGTGGTTCCCACAGGCCGGGACGCCGACCTGGCTCCCCCCGATCACCCTGCCGCCCGGGCATCCGTGCGTCCGGCGGCCGACCCGAAGGAGCCCCCATGACCGACGTTCTGCGGCAGCACGCCGAGGACGCCTTCGCCGGCGAACTGGCCGCGCTGGCCGCGCAGGACGACCGTCCGCGCCCCGAGCGCTGGAAGCTCTCGCCGTGGGCCGTGGCGACGTACCTGCTCGGCGGCGACCTGCCCGACGGCACCGCGATCACCCCCAAGTACATCGGCCCGCGCCGCGTCGTCGAGGTCGCCGTCACCACCCTGGCGACGGACCGGGCGCTGCTGCTGCTCGGCGTGCCCGGCACCGCGAAGACCTGGGTGTCCGAGCATCTGGCGGCCGCGATCAGCGGCGACTCCACCCTGCTGGTGCAGGGCACCGCCGGCACCCCCGAGGAGGCCGTCCGGTACGGCTGGAACTACGCCCAGCTGCTCACCCACGGCCCCAGCCGGGACGCCCTGGTGCCCTCGCCGCTGATGCGGGCGATGGCTGACGGCAAGCTGGCCCGGATCGAGGAGCTCACCCGCATCCCGGCTGACGTGCAGGACAGCCTGATCACCATCCTGTCCGAGAAGACGCTGCCGGTACCGGAGTTGGGCAGCGAGACCCAGGCCGTGCGCGGCTTCAACGTGATCGCCACCGCCAACGACCGCGACCGGGGCGTCAACGAGCTGTCCAGCGCGCTGCGCCGCCGCTTCAACACCGTGGTGCTGCCGCTGCCAGGCTCGCTGGACGAGGAGGTCGACATCGTCACCCGCCGGGTCAACCAGCTCGGCCGCTCCCTCGACCTGCCCGAACTGCCCGGCGGCGCCGAGGAGATCAGGCGCGTGGTGACGGTCTTCCGCGAGCTGCGGGCAGGCCTGACCGTGGACGGCCGGACGAAGGTCAAGACCCCGAGCGGCACCCTCTCCACCGCCGAGGCGATCTCGGTGGTGACCAACGGCCTGGCCCTGGCCACCCACTTCGGCGACGGCGTGCTGCGCGCCGGGGACGTGACGGCCGGCATCCTCGGCGCGGTCGTCCGCGACCCGGTGGCGGACCAGGCGGTCTGGCACGAGTACGTCGAAGGGGTGGTGCGCGAGCGCGACGGCTGGAAGGACTTCTACCGCGCCGCCCGCGAGGTGGCCGTATGAAGGACACCGAGGTCGCCCTGCTGGGCATCCGGCACCACGGGCCCGGCTCGGCCCGGGCGGTGGCCGCCGCGCTGGCGCAGTGGCAGCCGGACGCGGTGCTGATCGAGGGCCCGGCGGAGGCCGACGCCGTCGTCCACCTCGCCGCCGAGAAGGACCTGGTACCGCCGGTCGCCCTGCTCGCCCACGCGGTGGACGACCCGGCGAAGGCCGCGTTCTGGCCGTACGCCGAGTTCTCCCCGGAGTGGGTGGCGATCCGCCACGCCGTGGACCACGACCTGCCGGTCCGCTTCATCGACCTGCCCGCCGGGTACGGCTTCGCGCCCGCCGACTCCGCCGACTCCGCCGACTCCGCCGACGGGGACCGCCCCGACGAGCTGCCCGCCGACCCGCTGGCGCTGCTCGCCGAGGCCGCCGGCCACGACGACCCGGAGCGCTGGTGGGAGGACGTGGTCGAGCACCGCGCCCCGGGCGCCGACGCGCTGGCGCCCTTCGCCGCCGTCGCCGAGGCGATGGCCGCGCTGCGCGCCGAGGGCCTCGGCGAGTCCCGGCGGGACCGGCTGCGCGAGGCGTACATGCGCCAGCAGATCCGCGCCGCCCGCCGCGCCGGACACCGCCGGATCGCCGTGGTGTGCGGGGCCTTCCACGTCCCCGCGCTGGCGACGATGCCCACCGTCGCCCACGACCGGGCGCTGCTCGCCGAACTGCCGAAGAAGGTGAAGGCGGACATCACCTGGATCCCGTGGACGCACCGCCGGCTCTCCCAGGCCACCGGCTACGGCGCGGGCATCCAGTCGCCCGGCTGGTACCACCACCTGTTCACCACCGAGGGCGACCCGGTCCCGCGCTGGCTCACCCGGGCCGCCGAGCTGCTGCGCGCCGAGGACCACCCGGTCTCCTCCGCCCACGTCATCGAGGCGGTCCGGCTCGCCGAGACCCTGGCCGTGCTGCGCGGCCGCCCGCTCGCCGGGCTGACCGAGACCCTGGACGCCGTCCGCGCGGTGCTCTGCGAGGGCTCGGACGTCGCCCTGGAACTCGTCCGGGACCGCCTGGTGGTCGGCGACGAGCTCGGCGAAGTCCCGGACGCCGCACCGGCGGTGCCACTGCAGCGCGACCTCGCCCGACTGCAGCGCTCGCTGCGGCTCAAGCCCGCGGCCGCGCCCCGGGACCTCGACCTCGACCTGCGCAAGGAGACCGACGCGGCCCGCTCCCGGCTGCTGCACCGGCTGCGGCTGCTGGGCGTCGAGTGGGGCGTGCCGGCCCGCTCCTCGGTCAACTCCACCGGGACGTTCCGGGAGAGCTGGCGGCTGTGCTGGCAGCCCGAGTTCGCGGTCCGGATCGCCGAGGCCGCCCAGTGGGGCACCACGGTCGCGGAGGCCGCCGTCAACAAGGCGGTCGGCACCGCCCGCGCCGCCGTCGAACTCGCCGAGCTGACCGGCCTGGTGGAGACCTGCCTGCTGGCCGGGCTGTCCGGCGCGCTGCCCGCCGTGATGCGGGTGCTCGCCGACTGCGCGGCCCTGGACACCGACGTCGCGCACCTGGCGGGCGCGCTGCCCGCGCTGGTCCGCGCGCTGCGCTACGGCGACGTGCGCGGCACCGACCACGGCGCGCTCGCCGGGGCCGCCGCGGGCCTGGCCGAGCGGGTCTGCGTCGGACTGCCGCCCGCCTGCGTCGGCCTGGACGCCGGGAGCGCGGCGGCGATGCGCGCCCGGATCGACGAGGTGCACGGCGCGATCGCCCTGCTCGACCCGGACGCCTCCGGACAAGCCGCCCGGGGCGCCTCCCCGGACACCGACGGCCTGGCCGACCGCTGGGCCGCCGCCCTGCGGTCGCTGGCCCGCCGCGAGCCCGCCGGCGGACCGGCCACCGGCGCCCCCGGCCTGCTGCGCGGCCGCGCCGTCCGGCTGCTGCTGGACGACGGCCGGCTGGACTCCGAGGAGGCCGGTCGACGGCTGCGGCTGGTGCTGTCCGTCGCCAGCGCCCCGGCGGACGCGGCCGGCTGGGTCGAGGGCTTCCTCACCGGCGGCGGCGCCCTGCTGCTGCACGACCCCCGGCTGCTCGCCCTGCTGGACGAGTGGCTCACCGGCGTCAGCGCCGAGGTCTTCACCGACGTCCTGCCGCTGCTGCGCCGCACCTTCGCCGGGCTGGAGGCGGGCGTGCGCACCACCATCGGCGGCCGGGTCGCGGCCGGCCCGCTCGGCGTGGCCCCGCCGACACCCGGGACGGCCGGCGAACTCGACCGGGACCGCGCCGACGCCGCCGTCCCGGTGCTGGCCCTGCTGCTCGGCGTCCGCCCGAAGATCCCGCGGCAGGCCGCCGGCCGCAACACCTGACCGCCGCACCACCTGACCGAAGGAGGAGGACCCGATGGCGACCACGACCGACGAACGGCTGCGCCGCTGGCGCCTGGTGCTCGGCGGCGAGGCCGACGGCACCGGCTGCACCCTGCGCGGCCGCGACGCCGCGATGGACGGCGCCCTGGCCGCGCTCTACCGGGGCAGCCCGGATGAGGCCGGCCGGCCCCCGCGCGCCGGGCGCCGCAGCGCCGGGCTCGGCGGCTCGGCCCCGCAGGTGGCCCGCTGGCTCGGCGACATCCGCGAGTACTTCCCGTCCACCGTCGTCCAGCTGATGCAGCAGGACGCGATCACCCGACTCGGCCTGGACCGGCTGCTGCTGGAGCCGGAGATGCTGGAGGCCGTCGAACCGGACGTGCACCTGGTCGGCACCCTGCTGTCGCTCAAGCACGCGCTGCCCGAGACCACCCGGGAGTCCGCCCGGGCCGTGGTCGGCAAGGTGGTCGCCGACCTGGAGCGCCGGCTCGCCGACCGGACCAGGGCCACCCTGGGCGGCGCCCTCGACCGCAGCGCCCGGGTGAACCGGCCGCGCCACCGGGACATCGACTGGGACCGGACGATCCGGGCCAACCTGAAGAACTACCTGCCCGAGCACGGCACCGTCGTGCCCGAGCGGCTGGTCGGCTACGCCCGCGCCCAGCGCGCGGTGAAGAAGGACGTCATCCTCTGCATCGACCAGTCCGGCTCGATGGCGCCCTCGGTCGTGCACTCGGCGGTCTTCGGCGCGGTGCTGGCCTCGATGCGCACCCTGGACACCCGACTGGTCGTCTTCGACACCTCGGTGGTCGACCTCACCGAGCAGCTCACCGACCCGGTGGACGTGCTGTTCGCCACCCAGCTCGGCGGCGGTACCGACATCAACCGCGCGCTCGCCTACTGCCAGTCGAAGATCACCCGGCCGTCCGAGACTGTCGTGGTGCTGATCAGCGACCTGTACGAGGGCGGCATCCGGGACGGCATGCTGCGGCGGGTCGCCGCGATGAAGGCGGCCGGCGTCCAGTTCATCGCCCTGCTCGCGCTCTCCGACGAAGGCGCCCCGGCCTACGACCACGCCCACGCCGCCGCCCTGGCCGCGCTCGGAGCCCCGGCCTTCGCCTGCACCCCGGACGCCTTCCCCGAGATCATGGCGGCCGCGATCGAGAAGCGTCCGATCCCGCGGCACCTGATGAAGGGGGCGGACCAGGGGGTATGACCGCCTCACCCGGGTGGGTGAACCCACCCGATCGGTGGACCGGGCGTCCGGGCTGATCTGTGACGGTTCTCACCCAAGCCGGACAGGCCCCGGGCGGAACACGCCCGTCCCACGGGGATAACCTGCCAGACGGACGTGACGCGCGTGTTGATTGACGTGTGCGCCCGTGGCTGTGTGGGCCGCAAGGCCGTACCTCTGCGTACCCGCACCGCCCCGACGACCCGCAGCGAAGATCCTGCCGTGGCACGCTCGTAGAGACACAATCCGCGACCACGAACAAGGACAAACACGTGGACCTGTTCGAGTACCAGGCGAGGGACCTCTTCGCCAAGCACGGTGTGCCCGTGCTTGACGGCGATGTCATCGAGACCGCCGCAGACGCTGCCGCCATCGCGGAGCGCTTCGGCGGCCGCGCCGTCGTCAAGGCTCAGGTGAAGGTGGGTGGCCGAGGCAAGGCCGGTGGCGTCAAGCTCGCCGCCGACCCGGCGGACGCCGTCGCCAAGGCCGAGCAGATCCTCGGCATGGACATCAAGGGCCACACCGTGCACAAGGTGATGCTGGCCCAGACCGCGGACATCAAGGACGAGTACTACGTCTCGTTCCTGCTGGACCGCACCAACCGCACCTTCCTGGCCATGGCCAGCGTCGAGGGCGGCGTGGAGATCGAGGTCGTCGCCGAGCAGAACCCCGAGGCGCTCGCGAAGATCCCGGTCGACGCCAACGAGGGCTGCACCCCGGAGAAGGCCGCCGAGATCGTCGCCGCGGCGAAGTTCCCGGCCGAGGTCGCCGACCAGGTCGCCGACGTCCTGCAGAAGCTGTGGAAGGTCTTCATCGCCGAGGACGCCCTCCTCGTCGAGGTCAACCCGCTGATCAAGTCCGGCGACGGCAAGATCATCGCGCTCGACGGCAAGGTCTCCCTGGACGAGAACGCCGACTTCCGCCAGCCCGAGCACGAGGCCCTGGAGGACAAGGCCGCGGCCAACCCGCTGGAGGCCGCCGCCAAGGCCAAGGGCCTGAACTACGTCAAGCTCGACGGCCAGGTCGGCATCATCGGCAACGGCGCGGGCCTCGTCATGAGCACCCTCGACGTGGTCGCCTACGCCGGTGAGAAGCACGGCGGCGTCAAGCCCGCCAACTTCCTCGACATCGGTGGCGGCGCGTCCGCCGAGGTCATGGCGAACGGCCTGGAGATCATCCTGGGCGACCCCGACGTCAAGTCGGTCTTCGTCAACGTCTTCGGCGGCATCACCGCGTGCGACGCGGTCGCCAACGGCATCGTGCAGGCCCTGGAGCTCCTCGCGAGCAAGGGCGAGAACGTCACCAAGCCGCTGGTCGTCCGCCTGGACGGCAACAACGCGGAGCTGGGTCGCAAGATCCTCGACGACGCCAACCACCCGCTGGTCCAGCGCGTGGACACCATGGACGGCGCCGCTGACCGCGCCGCCGAGCTGGCCAACAAGTAAGGAAGGGGACTTAACACCATGGCTATCTTCCTTACCAAGGACAGCAAGGTCATCGTCCAGGGCATGACCGGCTCCGAGGGCATGAAGCACACCCGCCGCATGCTCGCCTCCGGCACCCAGATCGTCGGCGGTGTCAACCCGCGCAAGGCCGGCACCACGGTCGACGTCGACGGCACCGAGGTGCCCGTCTTCGGCTCCGTCGCCGAGGCGATGGAGAAGACCGGTGCCGACGTCACCGTCATCTTCGTGCCGCCGAAGTTCACCAAGGACGCCGTCGTCGAGGCCATCGACGCCGAGATCGGCCTGGCCGTCGTCATCACCGAGGGCGTCCCGGTACACGACACCGCCGCCTTCTGGGCGTACGCCGGTTCGAAGGGCAACAAGACCCGGATCATCGGCCCGAACTGCCCCGGCCTGATCAGCCCCGGACAGTCGAACGCCGGCATCATCCCGGCCGACATCACCAGCTCCGGCAAGATCGGCCTGGTCTCGAAGTCCGGCACCCTGACCTACCAGCTCATGTACGAGCTGCGTGACATCGGTTTCTCCTCGGCCGTGGGCATCGGCGGTGACCCGGTCATCGGCACCACCCACATCGACGCCCTCAAGGCGTTCCAGGAGGACCCGGAGACCGAGATCATCGTCATGATCGGTGAGATCGGTGGCGACGCCGAGGAGCGTGCCGCGGCCTACATCGCCGAGCACGTCACCAAGCCGGTCGTCGGCTACGTCGCGGGCTTCACCGCCCCCGAGGGCAAGACCATGGGCCACGCCGGCGCCATCGTCTCGGGCTCCTCGGGCACCGCCCAGGCGAAGAAGGAGGCCCTCGAGGCCGCCGGTGTCAAGGTCGGCAAGACGCCGTCCGAGACCGCCCGCCTGGCCCGCGAGATCATCGGCGGCTGACGTCGGTCCCTTGCGCGGTGAGCGCCCCCGCTCTTCCCGGGCGGGGGCGCTCGCCGTTTCGGCGCCTCAGCGCTTCGGGCCCGTCGTGCAGGGCAGCGGGGACCACAGCGGGCACGCCGCCGGACCCTGCCGCGGGGGCGGCGCCTGGACCCCCGCCGAGGCCGGCAGCTCCCAGTCCGCCACCGCCCGCGGCCGCGGATCCACCACCACCGCCGTCAGGCCCGGCGCCGGGCTGCACCACAGACTGGCGATGCCGTTCGGCGGCCCGCCCGGCAGCAGCGGCACACCCGGCGGCGCCACCTTCGCGCCCGGGGCCGGCACGCACAGCGTGGGGGCCGGCGGGTCATGCGACTCGAACAGCGCCGCCGGGCGCAGCCCCGCCAGGGTCGCCAGCGTCGCTCCGCCCACCGCCAGAGTCAGCAGCGCCGCCGCGCCCGTCCGGCTCGCCGTCCACACCCGGTGCCGGGCCCGTAGCACCGGCACCGGCGAGCGGTGCGGCTCCGGGCACCCCCGCACGGCCGCCCGGTGCAGCAGCCCGCTCAGCCCGTCCGCGAACCCCGGGGCCGCCGGATCCGGCCCCACCAGCTCGGGCACCCACTGCGCCAGCGCCGCCCGCGCCGCCCACACCCGCCCCTCGGCCGCCGTCCGGGTCGACTCCACCTCCACCGCGATCGCCGCCGCCGGCAGCCCCAGCCCGTCGTGCAGCACCAGCGCCCGCCGCTGCGGCCGCGACAACCGGCACAGGGCCTTCAGCAACGCCCTGTCCCGATCGGTCAGCCGGTCCTGGTCCGGCAGCACCGCCTGCGCCTCGTCCGCCGGCCGCACCCTGATCCGCCGATGCGGCAGCGTCCACGCGCGCGCCCGCCGCGGCCCGCCCCGGTGCCACGGCGACAACGCCAACTCGCACGCCCGCACCCGCACCCAACCCTCCGGATCCCCCGACCCGACCACCTCGTCCCACCCCCGCCGCGCCTCCCCGAACGCCCGCCGCACACAGTGCACCGCCCGGCGCCGGCACGCGGTCAGCAGGAACACCTGCTGCACCAGCCGGGTGTGCGCCTCCTCGTAGAGATCGGCGAAGCTCGCCGCGGGTTCGTCCGAGAGGTCCCGCCGGCTCCCGGCTTCGACGAGGGCCATGTCGATGCGCTCCCTGCGGTCGGCGGGCGAGGGGGCGTCCTGCTGCGGGACGGGCTGCCGCTGCGCGCTCGCGCTCCGGCCGGTGCCGACGACGGGGGAGCAGTGCTGCTGGTCGCGCCGGTCGGGTGCGCCGGAAGCCGGGTTCCGGGTCGCGGTCGGGGTGGTCGTCATGCCGCCGTGTTCTCCCGAGGCTGTGGGGGCCGCTCGCGTGCTGGTGTGCGGGGCCGGGGGGCGCCGACCCGGACGGACGGGGGGTGCGGTTCTGATGAGGGCGATGGCGGCGGCTTCGGTGGGGCAGCCGAGCTTCCGCAGGGCGCGGTGCAGGAGGTCGCGCGCGGTGGTGGGGGGGACCCCGAGGGCGGCGGCGGTGTGCTGGAGGTCGTGCCCGGCGGCGAGGTGGGCGAGGACCTGGGACTCACTGGGCGTCAGCTTCCGCGGCGGGTCGGTGGCGTGGGTGGATGGCGTGGTCATCAGACGCTCCGGGCCGGGGCGCCGACGGCTTGGGGGCAGGGTCTGAAAAGGCGCATAAGCCAATAATCTGGGACACGGCGGCGGTTTGCCGCTTCACGGAGCATGGCGAGTCGCCTTGGCAGCATGAGGCCCATGACACAGCTGATGGGCCGCCCGATCCTGGAAGCGCCTGGCGAATTGGGCGGACGCCCCGTGCTGGCCGACCTGTTGGCGGGGGTGCGGACTGCGTTGGTCGGCCTGGCGGTGGTCACGGTACCGGTGCTCGGCCTCTGGGTCGCGACACCGTACGCCGACTCGGGCGCGGCGCGCGCCACCCGGTTGGCGGGTGCGCTCTGGCTGCTGGGGCACGGCGCGCCGGTGCTGCGCGGGGACGGGGGCGCCCCACTGACCGTCACCCCGCTGCTGCTCGGCGCCTTGGCGGTGGTGCGGCTGTACCGGGCGGGGGCCGGGGTGGCGGCCCGGCGCGGGCTGCGCTCGCAGTGGGGCGGCCCGTTCGCGCTCTGGACGGGCTACTGCGCGGTGGCGGTCGCGGTGGCGCTGCACTGCGCGGGCGCCGGGCTGTTCCGCAGCCGGGTGCTGCCGGACCTCCTGGTGGTCGGCCTGCTCGCCGGGCTGGCGACCGTCGCGGGCGTCCGCTCGGCGCGGCCCCTGCCCGCCGCGGCGCACCCGCTGCTCGACCGGCTGCCCCCGGGCTGGCGGCCGACCGGCGGCGCGGCCGTGGTACGGCGGGCGGCCGGCGCGGCCGGGGCGGGGCTGGTCGCGTCCGGCGGGGTACTGGTGGCGGTGGCGGCGGTGCTGGACGCGGTGGCCGGCGGCGGCCGCGGTACGGCGCTGCTCAGGGGCGGGCCCGCCGCCCTGCTCGGGCTGCTGCTGCTCGCGGTGGTGCTGCTGCCGAACGCGGTGCTGTGGGGTGCGGCGTACGCGCTGGGCCCGGGCTTCGAGGTCGGTGCCGGGACGCTGGTGTCGCCGGGCGGTACGGAGCTCGGCCCGGTGCCGGAGTTCCCGCTGTTCGCCCTGCTGCCCCAGGAGGGTCCGGGCGGCTGGCGGCTGGCGGCGTTGGCGCTGCCGCTGCTGGCGGGGCTGGTTCCAGCGGTCCTGCTGGGCCGTGCGGCGGCCGGTCGGTCGGGCCCGCGGGAGGACGGCGACCCCTGGCCGGCGGCCGCGACGGTGACGGCGGCGCTGGCGGCCGCGCTGCTGCTCGGTGCGGGGGCGGCGGCGCTGGGCTGGCTGTCGGGCGGGGCGCTGGCGGGGGCGCGGATGGCCTGGTTGGGGCCGCTGCCGTGGTGGACGGGCCTGGCGGCGGCCGGCTGGCTGGCGCTGGTCGCGGTCCCGGGCGCCCTGTTGGTCCGGCACCGCGCGCTCAGCCCGTCGGCCGACCGGTCCTCCTTGGCCGACCGGTCCTCCTTGGCCGACCGGGCCCCGGCGGCCGCCCCGGGCGCGTACGCCGGGCTCGCGGTGCACGCGCACCGGAGCGCACTGCGGCTGCGCGCCCGTACGTATGTCCTCGTGCTGCGGCTGTCCGGCCGGGGCCCCGCCGACTGAACCCGGTGGCTACTCCGCGTGCCCGGTGAAGTCCACGTACCACTGCGGGGCGTACCGGTCGCAGTTCTCTGTGCCGACGTTGGTCAGCGAGTCCCGGACGCAGGTCGCGTAGTCCTGGTAGTAGACCCCGAGCCCGACCATCAGGCCGACCATCGCGACGGCCATCGCGCCGGTCAGGATCCCGGCGAGCGCGGCCGGGGTGAGCGGGTTCGGCGCCGGGACGCCGGGAACGGCCCCGACCGGGGCGCCACCGACCCCGGCCGCCGGCTGCTTGGCCCGCAGCGCGCTGACGCCCCAGTAGATCCCGAGCAGCCCGACCAGCAGCGCGATCCAGTGGAACTCCGCGAACAGGCAGACCAGCGCGAACGGCCCGGCCAGCGCGGCGTTGCGGGCCCGGCGGTGGGCCGGGTTGGTGGGGTCGAGCCGGGGCGGCTGCGGGACGGGCGGGCGCTGGCCGGGGCGGCCGTCGCCGAGGCCCTGGCCCCACGGCGGCGGGAGCTGCGGGCGGTCGCCGCCGCCGTTGCCCGCCGGGCCCTGACCGGGCCAGGGGCCGCGCGGCTGCCACGGCTGGTCCGGGGCGTCCGCCGGCGGCGGCGCGAAGGGGTTGTGCTCGCCGTTGTCGTCGCCGCTGCTCATCGGTTCAGCCATTCCTTCTCGGTCGGGGGCCGTGCGGAGGGTCTCGCGTCGGAGCGGTCTCCCGCGCCCCCAATGATCCCGCAACCGTTCGAGGGCCCGGCGGGGGCCCGTGCCCCCGGCCGGGGCGGGGGCGCAACTCCGGTGCGCGGGGCCCGAGGAGATCCCCGTCTCAACTACGCGCGTAGCGCCGCGGGGAGGGTGCGGAGGCCGTCCGACCAGCCGTTATCGTGGTGACGGTCAGCAGCTCACATTGGTTCCCGGGGCCCGCGTCGCGGCGGGTTCTCCTGGTGTTCCCCTTCGCTCGACCTGCCGTTCGTAGTGGCCCCACCGCCGGTGGATGTACCAGCGGACGGCGCCCGACCTACGGAGAATCGCGCAGTGGCCGCCGCCCCCGCTCAGCTCTTCCCGCCCCGTACGCCCGGACCGGCCCGCCTGGTGGTGCTGGTCTCCGGCTCCGGCACCAATCTGCAGGCGCTGATCGACGCCGTCGCCGACCCGGCCTACGGCGCCGAGATCATCGCGGTGGGCGCGGACCGGGACGGGATCGCCGGACTGGAGCGCGCCGAGAAGGCGGGCCTGCCGACCTTCGTCCACCGGGTGAAGGACTTCCCGGACCGCGCCGACTGGGACCGCGCGCTGACCGCATCCGTCGCCGCTCACCAGCCGGACCTGGTGGTCACGGCCGGCTTCATGAAGATCCTCGGCCCCGAGTTCATCGCGGCCTTCGCCGGGCGGATCGTCAACACCCACCCCGCACTGCTGCCCTCCTTCCCCGGCGCCCACGGCGTCACCGACGCGCTCGCGTACGGGGTGAAGGTCACCGGCTGCACCGTCCACCTGGTCGACGCCGGAGTGGACACCGGGCCGATCATCGCGCAGGGCGTCGTCGAGGTCGTCGACGCCGACCACGCCGATGGCGGCGACGCGCTGCACGAGCGCATCAAGACTGTCGAGCGCAAGCTGCTCGTCGACGTCGTGGGCCGGCTGGCCCGCGAAGGTCACCGCATCGAGGACCGAAAGGTATGGATTCCGGCACATGAGTGAGCGCAGCGAACGAGTCGTCGAGGAAGGTGCCTGGCACGCGGCGCCCGCCGAGCGCAGCGAGGTGGGAGCATGAGTGCCAGCTCCACCACCCCCCCTGTCTCCGAGAACATCCGTCCGATCCGCCGCGCGCTGATCAGCGTGTACGACAAGACCGGTCTGGAGGAGCTGGCCCAGGGTCTGCACGCCGCCGGGGTCGCCATCGTCTCCACCGGCTCCACCGCCGGCCGGATCGCCGCCGCCGGCGTCCCGGTGACCGAGGTCTCCGAGCTGACCGGCTTCCCGGAGTGCCTGGACGGGCGCGTGAAGACGCTGCACCCCCGCGTGCACGCCGGTGTGCTCGCCGACCTGCGTCTGGAGTCGCACCGCGCGCAGCTGGCCGAACTCGGCGTCGAGCCCTTCGACCTGGTCGTGGTGAACCTCTACCCGTTCAAGGCCACCGTCGCCTCCGGCGCCACGCCCGACGAGTGCGTGGAGCAGATCGACATCGGCGGCCCGAGCATGGTGCGCGCCGCCGCCAAGAACCACCCCTCGGTGGCCGTCGTGGTCGACCCGGCCCGCTACGGCGACGTGCTGACGGCCGTCCGGGAGGGCGGCTTCGACCTGGCCACCCGCAAGCGCCTGGCCGGTGCCGCGTTCGCCCACACGGCCGCCTACGACGTGGCCGTCGCCTCCTGGTTCGAGGCCGGCTACGCCCCGAGCGACGCTGCGAACATCAGCGGCTCCGCCGCGGGGTTCCCCGAGTTCCTGGGCGGCACCTGGGAGCGGCAGAACGTGCTGCGCTACGGCGAGAACCCGCATCAGGGCGCCGCGCTGTACAGCGACGGCACCGGCGGCCTGGCCGGCGCGCAGCAGCTGCACGGCAAGGAGATGTCGTACAACAACTACGTCGATACCGACGCCGCCCGCCGCGCCGCGTACGACCACGCCGAGCCGGCCGTCGCGATCATCAAGCACGCCAACCCGTGCGGCATCGCGACCGGCGCCGACGTCGTCGAGGCGCACCGCAAGGCGCACGAGTGCGACCCGGTCTCCGCGTACGGCGGCGTGATCGCGGTCAACCGCCCGGTCACCGTCGCGCTGGCCGAGCAGATCGCCCCGATCTTCACCGAGGTCGTCGTGGCCCCCGGCTACGAGGACGGCGCCGTCGAGGTGCTGGCCCGCAAGAAGAACCTGCGGGTGCTGCTCGCCCCCGAGGCGCCGGCCAACCGCCAGGAGGTCCGCCCGATCTCCGGCGGCGTGCTGCTCCAGGATGCCGACCGGGTGCAGGCCGAGGGCGACGACCCGGCGAACTGGACGCTGGCCACCGGCGAGGCGCTCTCCGCGGCCGAGCTGGCCGAGCTGGCCTTCGCCTGGCGCGCCTGCCGGGCCGTCAAGTCCAACGCGATCCTGCTGGCCAAGGACGGCGCCTCGGTGGGCGTCGGCATGGGCCAGGTCAACCGGGTCGACTCCTGCAAGCTCGCGGTCGAGCGGGCCGGTGAGCGGGCCAAGGGCTCGTACGCGGCCTCGGACGCCTTCTTCCCGTTCCCGGACGGCCCGGAGATCCTGATCGCCGCCGGCGTCAAGGCGATCGTCCAGCCGGGCGGTTCGATCCGCGACGAGCAGGTCATCGAGGCGGCCGAGAAGGCGGGCGTGACGATGTACTTCACCGGCGCGCGCCACTTCTTCCACTGAGCCGTCGGCCGGTAGGACGAGAGCGGTAGTACGAAGCGGCCCGGCTCCCTCCGAGGAGGGAGCCGGGCCGCTTCGCCGTGTTCCGTGCCGTTCGGTCAGTACCGCGGCCGGTTGAACCAGTTGACGCCGTCGCGGACGCACATGGCGGTGATCCAGATGATGCTGATCGCCAGCCACAGGAAGGCCATCACCAGGCCCACCGCGGTGCCGGCGCTGATGGCGCCCAGCAGGATCAGCAGGCCGATCAGGCCGCCGAAGCAGCCGTACACGATGGTGGTGACCCGGACGGAGTTGCCGCCCTTGCCGAACTTGGCGCCGAGCGTGATGGAGAGCGCGGCGAACAGCCCGAACACGACGGCGATCACGATCAGGACGCCGGCGGCGGCGTCGCCCATCGCGGTGAACGGGTTGTCGCTGGTGGTGTGCTTGAGGGTGTTGGTGGCGTCCTTGGCGGCCGCCCCGATGATCACGTAGATGACCGCGAGAATCGTCTGCACACCGCCGACGATGAACAGCAGCACCCGAGCGGTCGTCACCAGGCCCGGCATGGACTGCGGCACGGCCGGCGCGTAGCCGTAGCCCGGCGCGGCCATCGGGGCCTGCTGCGGGTAGCCGTAGCCCGGCGCGGCCGGCGGGGCCTGCTGCGGGTAGCCGTAGCCCGGCGCGGCCGGCGGCTGGCCGTACGGGTTGTTCGGGTCGGGCGGGTAACTCATGGATGCCTCCGGGCAGTTACGGGACGCGGGGACGGGACGGCGGAGGACCCGGTTGCGGTCGGCGAGTCGGGTCGACGACGGAACGGGACGGTATCGGAGCGCAGTGACAGCCCGGCGGCGGTGACGGGCGCGGCCGGCTCAGCAGCGTGATGAGGAACGGGCGAGCACGGGCCCGGACGGGCGCGGCGCGGTGAGGACGGTGCCGCGGCGGTCGGGCCGCCCGGTCTGCTGTGGTCGGATCACTGGCTCTTTCCCCCGGGTACGCCCCCGCCACGGGATCCGCCGGCCCGTCACCGGGCCGCGTCGCGGCAGGGGATGCCCGCATATCGTCATCCGGACGGCAGTACCGTGTCCAGCCGGTTCCGGGTGCCGGGCCAAGACTGTGGCGCAACCGCAATACGGGGCGGACCTTCCGTGCCCGTCCGGTCGCGGGAGCGGCCCGGGTACGGAGGCCGGTCGCGATCCGGGAGAATGGGGTCATGACTGCCCAGATTCTCGATGGCAAGGCCACCGCGTCCGCGATCAAGTCCGAACTCGCCGCCCGCGTGGCGGCCCTCAAGGCGAAGGGCGTCACGCCCGGCCTCGGCACCGTCCTGGTCGGCGACGACCCGGGCAGCCGCTGGTACGTCAACGGGAAGCACAAGGACTGCGCCGAGGTCGGCATCGCCTCGATCCAGCGCGAGCTGCCCGCCACCGCCACCCAGGAGGACGTCGAGAACGTCGTCCGCGAGCTCAACGCCGACCCGGCCTGCACCGGCTACATCGTCCAGCTGCCGCTGCCCAAGGGGCTGGACCAGAACCCGGTCCTGGAGCTGATGGACCCGGACAAGGACGCCGACGGCCTGCACCCGACCTCGCTGGGCCGGCTCGCCCTGGGCATCGACGGCCCGCTGCCGTGCACCCCGCTGGGCATCGTCGAGCTGCTGCGCCGCCACGACGTCGAGATCAACGGCGCCGAGGTGGTCGTGGTCGGCCGCGGCATCACCGTCGGCCGCTCGATCGGCCTGCTGCTGACCCGCCGCAGCGAGAACGCCACCGTGACCCTGTGCCACACCGGCACCCGTGACCTCGGCGCGCACCTGCGCAAGGCCGACATCATCGTGGCCGCCGCGGGCGTGCCGCACCTGGTCAAGCCGGAGGACGTCAAGCCGGGCGCGGCGGTGCTGGACGTGGGCGTCAGCCGCAGCGAGGGCAAGATCGTCGGCGACGTGCACCCGGGCGTGTCCGAGGTGGCCGGCTGGATCTCCCCGAACCCCGGCGGCGTGGGCCCGATGACCCGCGCGATGCTGCTCAACAACATCGTCGAGGCGGCCGAGCGCCGCGTCGGCATCTGACCCCCGAGGGACGGCGAGCATGACTGAACCGCGACCGGCGCGGTCCCGGCGCAGGCCGGTCAAGACCACCGGCACCGTGCCGCCCGAGGGCGCGGCCCCGGCCCTCGGGCGCGACCACGCCCTGCCGGTGCGGCAGTGGCCGATAACGCTGGTCCTGTCGGTGGTCGGCGCCGGCCT
Source organism: Kitasatospora sp. NPDC023118 (assembly GCF_055560875.1). NCBI lineage: Bacteria > Bacillati > Actinomycetota > Actinomycetes > Kitasatosporales > Streptomycetaceae > Kitasatospora > Kitasatospora sp. NPDC023118. The sequence continues at coordinate 90,729 of NZ_JBVHHW010000002.1, read as the reverse complement.
CGCGGTCACCTGGTTCGCCGACTTCAAGGACGGCTTCAAGTACGGGCTGCTGATCCTCGGCGCCGGGGTGCTGCTCGGCGCGGTGCTGCGGCTGGTGCTGCCCGAGGTCGGGATGCTGGCGGTGCGCAGCCGCTTCACCGACGTGATCGTGCTGACCTTCCTGGGCGCCTCGATCGTGCTGCTGACCCTGGTGGCGCAGCCGAACCCGTGGCTGGAGTTCCCGCTGCTCGACAACATCGGCCAGCTGATCGGCCGGCCCAAGCACTGAGCCGCCTTCGCGCCGTGGCCCCGCCCGGGATTCCCGGGCGGGGCCACGGCGCGTCCGTGCCGGATCAGCGGTGCCCGTTGTGACGCATCAGCCACGCCCGGACACGCGGCGTACGCTTTCCTTTGCGATAACCTGACGCCGGTCTCTCGATGTCGAGAGATCATCCTGGCTCCAGTGCCGGTGTGCCTGGGGCACCTGGCGATTTTGCTGGAGAAGGTAGAAATGACCCGCACCCCCGTCAACGTCACCATCACCGGAGCGGCCGGCCAGATCGGCTACGCGCTGCTCTTCCGCATCGCCTCGGGCCACCTGCTCGGCGCCGACGTGCCGGTGAACCTGCGCCTCCTGGAGATCCCGCAGGGCCTCAAGGCCGCCGAGGGCACCGCGATGGAGCTCGTCGACTGCGCCTTCCCGCTGCTGCGCGACATCACCATCACCGACAACCCGAACGAGGCCTTCGACGGCGCCAACGTCGCGCTGCTGGTCGGCGCCCGTCCGCGCACCGCCGGCATGGAGCGCGGCGACCTGCTGCAGGCCAACGGCGGCATCTTCGGCCCGCAGGGCAAGGCCATCAACGACCACGCCGCGGACGACATCAAGGTCCTGGTCGTCGGCAACCCGGCCAACACCAACGCCCTGATCGCCCAGCGCAACGCCCCGGACGTCCCGGCCGAGCGGTTCACCGCGATGACCCGCCTGGACCACAACCGCGCGGTCGGCCAGCTGTCCGCCAAGACCGGCGCCCTGGTCTCCGACATCAAGCGTGTCACCATCTGGGGCAACCACTCCGCGACCCAGTACCCGGACATCTTCCAGGCCGAGGTCGCCGGCAAGCCGGCCTTCGAGGCCGTCGGCAGCGACCAGGCCTGGCTGGAGAACGACTTCATCCCGACCGTCGCCAAGCGCGGCGCCGCCATCATCGAGGCCCGCGGCGCCTCCTCGGCCGCCTCGGCCGCCAACGCCGCCATCGACCACGTGTACACCTGGGTCAACGGCACCGCCGAGGGCGACTGGACCTCCATGGGTGTCGTCTCCGACGGCTCCTACGGCGTCCCGGCCGGTCTGATCTCCTCCTTCCCGGTCACCACCAAGGACGGCAAGTTCGAGATCGTCCAGGGCCTGGAGATCTCCGACTTCTCCCGCGCCCGCATCGACGCCTCGGTCAAGGAGCTGACCGAGGAGCGCGACGCGGTCCAGGAGCTGGGCCTCATCTGAGCCCCGCCCGTACGGCCTGTTCCGGCGGCCCGCCCCCTTCCGAGACCGGGAGGCGGCGGGCCGCCGCCGTGTCCGGGCCAGGAGCCCGCGTCCGTACGCACCGGCCACCTACACTGGCCCGCTGTGAACGAAACCTTCGGGGACGCCGCGCTCGTCCTCGTCTTCATCCTCCTGGGCGGGCTGTTCAACGTCGCCGAGATCTCGCTGATCTCGCTGCGCGAGGGCCAGATCCGGACGCTGGCGGCACGCGGCACCCGGCGCTCGGCCCGGGCCGCGCACCTGGCCGCCGACCCCAACCGCTTCCTGGCCGCCGTCCAGGTCGGCGTGACCTGCATGGGCTTCCTGTCCGCCGCCTTCGGCGCGGACACCCTGGCCGGCAAGGTCGCCCCGCTGTTCGTCCAGGCGGGCCTGTCCGAGGGGATGTCCGACGCGGTCGCCCTGGTCGGTCTCACCCTGGTGATCAGCTACGTGTCGCTGGTGCTCGGCGAGCTCACCCCCAAGCGGATCGGCCTGCAGCGCGCCGAGTCCATCGCGGTGGTCGCCGCCCCCGTGGTGGACGTGATGTCGGTGGCGCTGCGCCCGGTGATCTGGCTGCTCGGCCACTCCACCAATCTGATGGTCCGGCTGCTCGGCGGCGACCCGACGGCCGGGCGCGGCTCGATGAGCTCCGAGGAGCTGCGCGGCCTGGTCGCCGCCAACACCGAACTGGGCAGCGACGAACGGGCGTTGATCGCGGACGTGTTCGCCGCCGGGGAGCGCCAGCTGCGCGAGGTGATGGTCCCGCGCACCGAGGTGACCTTCCTGGACGCCGAGCGCCCGCTGGCCGCCGTACGGCACCAGGCCGAGACCTCGCCGCACTCGCGCTACCCGGTGGTCGAGGGCAGCGCCGACGCCGTGGTCGGCTTCGTCCACGTCCGCGACCTGTACGGCGCCCGCGGCGAGCAGGCCGTCAAGGTCCGTGACCTGGCCCGCCCGGTCAAGCTGCTGCCCGGCACCAAGCGGGTGCTGGAGGCGATGGGCGAGATGCGCCGGGAGGGCCACCACCTGGCCATCGTGGTGGACGAGTACGGCGGCACCGCCGGGATCGTCACCCTGGAGGACCTGGTCGAGGAGGTGATCGGCGAGATCCGGGACGAGTACGACCGGCCGGAGACCGCCACCACCCGTCGGCTGGCCGGCGGCGGCATGGAGCTGGACGGCCTGCTCAACCTCGGCGACTTCGCGGAGGAGACCGGCGTCACCCTGCCCGAGGGCCCGTACGAGACGGTGGCCGGCTGCCTGGTCGCCTCGCTCGGCCGGCTGCCCAGGGACGGTGACCAGGCCCGTGTCCCGCTCGGCGGCGGGGGAGCGGTGCTGCTGACGGTGGCCAAGGTGGAGGGCCGGCGGATCGCCCGGGTGAGGGTGAGTGCCGTCACACCGGTCGAACCTCCGGGGGCGGAGGTTTCCTGAGCGACCGGTGGAACTGGAACAATGGCCCGCATGGTCAACGCAGCGGTCACTGGTCCGGTCAAGGACCGTCCCCGGGTGCTCTCCGGCATCCAGCCCACCTCCGGCTCGTTCCACCTCGGCAACTACCTGGGCGCGGTGCGCCAGTGGGTCGACCTGCAGAAGGACAACGACGCCTTCTACATGGTCGTCGACCTGCACGCGATCACCGTCCCGCAGGACCCGGTGACCCTGCGCCAGAACACCCGGATCTCCGCCGCCCAGCTGCTCGGCGCCGGCCTGGACCCGGAGCACTGCACCCTGTTCGTCCAGTCGCACGTGCCCGAGCACGCACAGCTCGCCTGGGTGATGAACTGCCTCACCGGCTTCGGCGAGGCCTCCCGGATGACCCAGTTCAAGGACAAGTCCTCCCGGTACGGCGCCGACAGCACCACCGTCGGCCTGTTCACCTACCCGATCCTGCAGATCGCGGACATCCTGCTCTACCAGGCGGACGCCGTCCCGGTCGGCGAGGACCAGCGCCAGCACGTGGAGATCACCCGCGACATCGCGGAGCGCTTCAACTCGCGCTACTCCCCGACCTTCACGATCCCGAAGCCGTACATCCTCAAGGAGACGGCGAAGATCCAGGACCTGCAGGACCCGGCCGTCAAGATGAGCAAGTCGGCCTCCTCGCCCAAGGGCCTGGTCAGCCTGCTGGACGACGCCAAGGCCAGCGCCAAGAAGTTCAAGAGCGCCGTGACCGACACCGGCACCGTGGTCTCCTACGACGAGGAGGGCAAGCCGGGCGTCTCCAACCTGCTGCGGATCCACTCCGCGCTCAGCGGCCAGTCGGTCGAGCAGCTGGTCGCGCACTTCGAGGGCAAGATGTACGGCGCCCTGAAGACCGAGCTGGCCGAGCTGTTCACCGAGTGGGTGACCCCCTTCCAGGAGCGCACCAGCACCTTCCTGGACGACCCGGCCGAGCTGGACCGGGTGCTGGCGATCGGCGCCGAGAAGGCCCGCGCGGTGGCCTCCGAGACGCTGGCGACGGTGTACGACCGGATCGGCTTCCTCCCGGCCGCCAAGCGGTGACTCCCCTAACCCGTCTGCCCGGTGGTGGCGGCACTGACTCGCAGGCCGTCACCATCGGCGTGTCCGTGAGCGTCCCGGACCCGTACGGGACGCGGATCCAGGACGCCCGGGCCGGGCACGGCGACCCGCAGGCCCGCTCGATACCGACGCACGTCACCCTGCTGCCGCCGACCGAGGTGCCGGCCGAGGCGCTGCCGAAAATCGAGGAGCACCTCGCTGCGGTGGCGGCCGCGCACCGGCCGTTCCGGATGCTGCTGCGCGGCGGCGGCACCTTCCGCCCGGTCTCCCCGGTGGTCTTCGTCCGGGTCGAGGAGGGCGCGCAGGAGTGCCGGCTGCTGGAGGCGGACGTCCGCTCCGGCCCGCTGGCCCGTGAGCTGGCCTTCCCGTACCACCCGCACGTGACGGTCGCGCACGGACTGCCGGACGACGTGCTGGACCAGGCGTACGAGCAGGCGCGCGGCTTCCGGGCGTCCTTCACGGTCCCGGGCTTCTCGCTCTCCCGCTTCGACGCGGACGAGGTCTGGCGGCCCTGGCGGAGCTACTCCTTCGCCTGAACCGGCCGAACCGGCCGCGCCGGCCGCGCCGGTCGAACCGGCCGCGCCGGTCGAGCCGGACTTCCGGCGCAACTACCGCGCGCTACGGCCGAGTTCGAGCATCCGGTCGACCACCCGGCGAGCCGCGCCGCCGTCGTCCAGCGCGCAGTGCTCGGCCCGGAAGCGCCGGTAGCGCCCGGCGTACCCGGGTGGCAGGTCGGCGCCGCTGTCGGCGAGTTCGCGCAGCGCGCCGAGCAGTTCGGCCGAGGTCGGCACCAGCGGGCCGGGGGCGTTCGGCTCGAAGTCGAAGTAGAAGCCGCGCAGGGTGTCGCGGTAGTGCTCCAGGTCGTAGGTGAAGAAGTACATCGGGCGGCCGGTGATCGCGAAGTCGAACATGATCGACGAGTAGTCGGTCACCAGGACGTCCGCGACCAGCAGCAGTTCCTGCGGGTCGGGGTAGTCCCCGCAGTCGTACAGGAAGCCGTCGCCGGAGCCCGGCAGCGGGTCGCGCACGTGCGAGTGCGGGCGGACCAGCAGTACGTGGTCCTCGCCGAGCAGCCGGCGGGCGCGGTCGAGCTCCAGCCGCAGGTCGAGCCGGAAGCCCTCGCCGTCGCCGCGCCGCTGGTCCTCGCGCCAGGTCGGCGCGTACAGCACGATCCGCTTGCCCTCCGGCACGCCGAGCCGGCGGCGCACGGCCGCGGCGGTGCGCGGGTCGGCCCGGGCCAGCACGTCGCCGCGCGGGTAGCCGGACTCCAGCAGTTCGCCGTCGTAGCGGAAGGCGCGCCGCAGGATCGGGGTGGCGAACGGGCTGGGGGAGAGCAGCAGGCTCCACTGAGGGGTCTCCCGGTCGAGCGCCTCCAGGTAGCCGTGATCGGCCAGCCAGGGGTTGTCGACGTCGTGGGCGATCCGCTTCAGCGGCGAGCCGTGCCAGGTCTGCACCACGACCTGGCCCTCGCGGCGCTCCAGGAAGTCCGGGAAGTGGGTGTTGCCGACCAGGTACCGGCAGGTGGCCAGCGCGCGGTACCACTCCGGGCTCCAGACGCGCACCGGGCGGACCCCGGGCGGCAGCTCGGCCTGGGCGTCGTCGACCACCCACAGGTGCTCCAGCGGCGCGCCGCGGCGGGCGAGTTCGGCGTGCACCGCGCGCGGGGAGTCGGCGTAGCCGCGGCCGCCGAACACGTCGTACAGTACCGCCTCGCGCAGCGGCTCGCGGCGGGCTGCGGGGTAGTGCTCGGTGCGCAGCCGGGCTTGCGTCCAGGCGCTGCGCTCGGTGGCGTCGAGCACCGGGGTGGAGTCCACCAGCAGGGTGTCGTGCCAGCGGCGCTGCAGCAGCACCTGCTTGCCGCCGACCGCGGCGGCGGGCAGCGCGGGCAGCGCGCCGGGGGCGGCGAGCAGCGGTCGGGCCGGGCCGCAGCGGTCGGCCGGTTCCAGCGCGGCCTCCCAGACGCCCTTGCGCAGCGGCAGCACGGCGCCGCCGGCGCCGGTGCGGGTGGCGGGCACCCGCACCCGGAAGCGGCCGCCCGGCTCGGGCTCGACCGGGGTGCGGACCTCGCCCGCGGTGCCGGTGTGCCGCAGCACCAGCTCCAGCCGGTCGGCGGCCGGGTCCGGGCAGTGGCCGGTCAGCTCGAAGCCGCCGAAGTGGACGGCGATCCGGTCGACCAGGCCGGCCGCCGGCTGGACGCAGACCTGGAGCCGGCCGTCGGCGAGGTGCTTGAGGTAGAGCACCCGGTCCGGGGCGTCCGGCAGCGGGTGCTGGCCGGCCACCGGGCCGTCGCGCTCGTCCAGGCAGAGCTGCACGGCGGCGCCGTCGGGGCGCAGCAGTTCGGCGTCCCAGTGCTCCACCTCGCCGCGGCCGCGCCCGTCGGCGGTGAACGGGCGGTACGGAAGGTCGACGGTGAAGGTGTTGCCGGTGCGGGCGAGCGGCTGTTCGAGCACCGCGTCGCTCTGCCGGTGGCGCAGCCGCAATGCGGTGCCGGAGGGGCAGCGGTCGGCGGTGCCGCCCAGTGTGACGCCGGCGGCGGTGGGGGTGGCGCGGTTGATCCGGACGCCCGGGCGCTCCAGCCGCAGGCGCAGCCGGTCGTCCTCGAAGAAGGGCTGGAGGCGGACGTCGCGGTCCACCCAGCGGGCCGGCGGGTATTCGCCGGAGCCGCACCAGTGGGGGGCGAGGGCGCCGTACTGGCGCCGCAGCCGGGTGGGGCGGGGGCGGGTGAAGAGGGTGGCCTCGATCTGCCAGTCGCCGAGCAGCCAGTGGCCGTCGGGGCGTAGTCGGCCCGGCTCGATGAGGGCGGTGAAGCCGGACCAGTCGTGGTTGTACTCGGGCTGGGCGCTGTCGTCGGTGACCTCGGGCATCCTGCGGGGTCGGGAGGGCAGGTGGACGGGCGGTCGGGCCTCGTCCTGGTGGCGCAGGGTCAGCCAGGTCCAGGCCGAGCCGGGGCGGCCGGTGTCCAGGTCCAGCGGGCGGGCGAAGCCGGTGAGCTCCAGCCCGCGGCCGTGCCAGCGGGCGCGCAGCAGGCCGAAGGCCGCGTCCTCGTCGACGGCGGGCCGGTCGGTGGGCACCCCGCGGGTGGCGTGCGGCAGGACGAGCCGGGTGAGCACGGGCATGACGGGAGGCCCTTCCGGGGACGGGATCCCGGCCGTGGCGGTGGACCGGGACGAACGCCGAACCGATAACGAAAGGTCCGGGGCCGAATCGACATCCATGCCGGAATGTCACCCGAGGTCTACCGTGTTGTTCGTCGAAAATTCCTCAGGAATTCGTTAGTGAAACATGAGTTCGACTATGCCGCGGGTGAATTGGGGGAATTCCCCCAGGTGATTCCCAGGAAAAAACGAGGCGCCCGACGCGGATCGCGTCGGGCGCCTCGGCAGGGGCGTGGGACCGCTACTCCTTGCGGAGCATCGCGTCGACCACCCGGGCGGCGGCCTTGCCGTCGTCCAGGTCGCAGTACGCCTCTCGGAACGCGGCCGCCTTGTCGGAGTGCTCGGCCGCGACCTCGTCCACCCGGCCGAGCGCGGCGACCAGCTCCTCGGAGGTGGCCAGCAGCGGACCGGGCGCCTCGGCCTCGAAGTTCAGGCTGAAGCCGCGCAGGTTGTCCCGGTAGTGCTCCAGGTCGTGGGTGAAGAAGAGCATCGGCTTGCCGGTGGTGGCGAAGTCGAACACGCTCGCCGAGTAGTCGGTGACCAGCACGTCCGCGATCAGCAGCAGCTCCGCCATGTCGGGGTAGCTGCCCACGTCCCAGATGTAGCCGTTGCCGGCGCCCGGGATCTGGCCGCACATCACGCTGTGCCGGCGCACCAGCAGCACCTGGTCGTCGCCGAGCGCGGCCTTGGCCGCCGCCAGGTCGATCCGCAGGTCGATCTGGTAGCCGCCGTTGGGCCGGCGCCGGTCCTCGCGCCAGGTCGGCGCGTACAGCACGACCTTCTTGCCCTCGGGCAGGCCGAGCCGTTCGCGAACCTGTTCGGCCGTCTTCTCCCGGTCGGCCGCGAACAGCAGGTCGTTTCGGGGCGAGCCGCTTTCCAGGATCTCGCCCTTGAAATCGAACGCGCGCTTGAGCAGCGGGGCCGACCAGCTGTTCCCGGCCACCAGCAGGCTCCAGTTCGGGACCTCGCGGGACAGGCTCTTGAGGTAGTTGGAGTCGGTGAACCAGACCTTCTCGAAGTCGAAGCCGATCTGCTTCAGCGGGGTGCCCTGCCAGGTCTGCAGGACCACCTGGCCGGGGCGGCGGACGAAGAAGTCGGGCAGGTGGGTGCTGGTGACGATGTACTTGGCGGTCGCCAGCGCCTCGAACCACTCCGGGCTCCAGAGCCGGAGCGGGGTCGCCGACTGCGGCAGGTCGGCCTGCATGTCGTCGCTGCCCCACAGGTGCTCCAGCGGCAGCCCGCGGCGGACCAGCTCCTCGTGGATCGCCTTCGGCGAGTCCGCGTACACGCTGCCGTGCCCGGCGTTGTACAGGACCGTGTCGCGCACCGGCAGGCGCCGGGCGGACGGGTAGTGGTCGGTGCGCAGCAGGCGCTGGCGGTAGCCGGAGCGCTCCTCGGGCAGCAGCGCCGAGTGCGACTCCAGCGACAGGCCGTCGTGGTAGCGGCGCTCCAGCACGATCCGCTTGCCGCGGGACTCCACCTCCAGCGGCAGCGAGCCGAAGCACTCCGGGGCGATCAGCGCCGAGGAGTTCGGCAGCACGGTCGCCGGCACGCCGACCGGGCGGAAGAAGACGTTCCAGGTGCCGGCGGCGAGCGGCACCCGCCCGGCGAAGGAGGCGGTCGGCACGGAGGGCATCGCGGTGCGGAACCGGCCGTCCGAGATCTCCACCGGGTAGACGTGCTCCTCCTCGCGCCAGTTGTGCCGGACCACCAGCTCCCAGCGGTGGGCGCCGGGCAGCGGGAAGGAGCCGCTGAGCAGGAAGCCGTCGGCGCCGCGCGCGGACACCTCATCCACCAGCGGCTGCAGCAGCTGGTCGCAGAACTGCAGGTGGCCGCCCGGGGAGGGCTTGGAGTAGAGGGCCCGGCGCGGCTCGCCCGAGGACTGCGGGTCCAGCGCCAGGTGCAGCTGCTCGGGCGCGTTGCGGTCGTCCCAGGCCAGCCGGACGGTGCTGCCGTCGGCCAGCAGCAGCGCGCTGTCCCAGCGGTCGCGGCCGCGCTCGGCGGCCACCGGGTCCAGCTCGGCCCAGGCCTCGCGGACGGCGGTCAGCTCGGCCACCGGGAAGGAGGCCGTGAAGGGCTGCAGCGTGCCGACCGGCCCGCCCAGCTCCAGCGGGAAGGACAGCTCGCGGTCCGACTCGACGTGGGTGAGCTGCAGCCGGGCCCCGGCGAAGCTGATCCCGGAGCGGGCGGCGCCGGAAACCTCCAGCCGGCCGCCGTGCGCGGCCAGGCCGGTCACCCGGGCCTTGACGGTCTCCACGTGCAGGTAGACGAAGTTGTCGCGGACCCACGGCACGATCCGCACGTCCGGCTCGACCCAGTGCGACGGGAGGTACTCCGCCGTGTCGCTCCAGCCGGCCGAGACCCGGCCCTTGTAGACCCCGCCCTTGCCCGCGCCGGCCACCAGGACGCGCCAGTGGCCGTCCTTCCACTGGCCGCGGTGCTTGAGCTTCTTCGGGTCCAGGGCGGCGGTGAAGCCGGACCAGTCGCAGCTGTACAGGTCGTGGTTGCAGCTCGCGGTGGCCTCGGGGCTGTACTGGGTCTTCATCGGCACCGCGACGACCCGGCGGCCCTTGGCCTCGCGCAGCACCAGGGTGCGGACCATGTCGTGCTTGGCCGCCGCGCCCAGCTGCTCCGGGTACGCGTGCCCGGTCAGCTGCAGCTTCCCGCCCACCCAGGCGCTCTGGTACAGCCGGCTGCGCATGACCAGCGAGTTGTCCAGCTTGAGCACGCCGGCCGGCACGCTCTTGCGCCCGCCGCGCAGGAACGGGTAGTCCGCGTACGGCCGCAGCAGACCGCGGGCCTGCACGCCGCCGCCGGTCTCGCCCTCGTACTTGATCTGCTCGACCAGCTCGTCCACCCGGCCCTGCAGGGTCAGGTGGTACTTCAGCCGCAGCGGTGCGCGCAGCTTGCGGACCTGCTCGGGGCCGATCGCCCGGAGCAGCCGGCTGACGTTCTGGACGTAGGCGTCCCGGTACTCCTTGTCGCCGTCCACGACGGACCAGAAGAACATCGGGATCTCCTCGACGAGGGTGTTCTCGTCGTAGGAGCGCAGGTACTGGGCGAAGCGCGGCTCGGTCTGCTTCTTCAGCCAGCCGCGGACCAGCTCGACCGAGGTGACCCGGTCGACCAGGCCCTTGGGGTTGGTGCGCATCTGCGTGATCGACATCTCGCCGACCTCGCGCTCGCGCCAGTGGTAGATCGGCTCGGAGAGCACGTCCACGCTCTTGGCCAGGTAGTGGTGCGGCACGCTGACCGGCGCGTCCTCGTACAGGATGCCCTCGGGGTACAGCAGCTCGGCCGCGTCGAAGAACGAGCGGCGGTACACCTTGTTCCACGCGGTGCGGTCGGTGACCAGCGCCGGGATCTCGGTGATGTGGGTCTTGAGCTTGGTGGCCTTGAACGGCTTCACGTGGCCGCCGGACTGGTAGTAGCCCACCGCGCGGAAGCGCAGCACGTTGCCGGTGCAGAAGTCCGATCCGGTCTCGTCCAGCGTGTTGATCATCAGCTCGTACGCGCTGGGCGGCATCGAGTCGTCGCTGTCCACGAAGCACAGGAACTCGGCGTCCGGGTCGATGTGCCGGATGCCGGTGTTGCGGGCCGCGCCGAGGCCCTTGTTCACCTGGCGGACCAGCCGGAACCGCGAGTCCTTGGCCGCGTACGCCTCGGCGAGGGCCGCGCTGTCGTCCTTCGAACCGTCGTCGACCATGACGCACTCGAAGTCCGTGAAGGTCTGGGCGGCGATCGAGTCGAGGCATTCGACGAGATAGCGCTCGACGTTGTAGATCGGAACGACGATGGAGAGGCGGGGAGCCATCGGCTACGCAGGCCTTTCTCGGTTAGGAGCGTGGCAGCCCGGTGGGGGCCTGGCCGCACTTTGGATCGGTGCGTACGTGCGTCCCGATCCTACCTCCGGGCTCCGGGGCCTCCCCGGGCCACTACGCTGGGCCCCGTGCCCCGCTTCAGCGTGATCGTCCCCGTGTACCAGGTCCAGGACTACCTCGCCGAGTGCCTCGACTCGGTCCTCGGCCAGGGCGGTCCCGACTTCGAGCTGATCGCGGTGGACGACCGCTCCCCGGACGGCTGCGGCGCCATGCTGGACGAGGCGGCCGCCGCCGACCCCCGCGTGCGGGTGCTGCACCTGCCGGAGAACGTCGGCCTCGGCCGGGCCCGCAACGCCGGCCTGGAGGTCGCCACCGGCGACTACGTGGTCTTCCTGGACAGCGACGACACCCTCACCCCCGGACTGCTGAAGGCCGTCGACGACCGCCTCGCCGCCACCGGGGACCCGGACGTCCTGGTCTACGACTACGCCCGCACCTACGCCGACGGCCGGATCACCCGGGCCGCCTCCGGCCACGTCTTCGGCGCCGCCTCCCCGGACGTCTTCGACCTCGCCGCCCGCCCCGACCTGCTCGACCTGCTCCAGGTCGTCTGGAACAAGGCCTACCGCCGCGGCTTCATCACCGAGCAGCGGCTGGTCTTCCCGGCCGGCTACTACGAGGACACCCCCTGGACGTACCCGGCGCTGCTCGCCGCCGCCAGCATCACCCTGCTCGACCAGGTCGGCGTGCACTACCGCCAGCGCCAGGAGGGCGGCAACATCCTGGCCACCGCCAGCCGCAAGCACTTCGACGTGTTCGCCCAGTACGACCTGGTCTTCGCCTTCCTCGACCGCCGCCCCGACCTGGACCGCTGGCGCCCGGTCGTCTACGGGAAGATGCTGCACCACCTCAACACCGTGGTCGCCAAGCCCGGCCGGGTCCCCTCCGGCGACCGCCGCGAGTACTTCCGCCGCGCCGCCGCGCACTGCGCCCGGCTGCGCCCGGCCGGCTACCGCCCGCCGGCCGGCGTGGAGGGCGTGCGCACCGAACTGCTCAGCCACGGCCGCTACGGCGCCTACCAGGCCGTACGCGCCCTCGCCCGGGCCCGCCGACTCGTCAGGCGCTGAGCCGCGTGCCCCGGCGCCGCCCCGCGGGCGCGCGTTCGCGGACGCGCCCTAGGACGGCGCCTGACGGCCATTCGGGGGACGGGCCGGTATAACCGGTCGGGTGGACTTCCTGACCCGCCTTCCGGTCCTCGGTCCCCTGGTGGCCCGGGTGCTGCGCAGCCGCCCGTACCGGGTGTACGAGTACTTCACCGCGGCCCGCGGCAACCGGCTGGCCGGGGCCGTCACCTTCTTCGGCTTCCTCGCCCTCTTCCCGCTGCTCACGGTGGGCCTGGCGATCGCCGTCGCGACGCTCAACGGCAGCCAGGTGGCCGACCTGCAGAAGCGCATCTCCGACCAGCTGCCGGGCCTCTCGGACGCGCTCAACCTGCCGTCCCTGGTGGCCAACGCGGGCACCGTCGGGCTGGTCGGCGGGGCGCTGCTGCTGGTCTCCGGCCTCGGCTGGGTGAACACCATGCGCACCTCGATCCGGGACCTCTGGCAGCTGCCCGAGGAGAAGGGCAACCCGGTGCTGCGCAAGGCCCGGGACATCGCGGTGCTGGCCGGCCTCGGCCTGGTGTCGCTGTTCTCGCTGGCCGCCTCCGCCGCCGGGACGACGCTCGCCGGGCGGATCGCCGGGGAGATCGGCCTCGGCAGCGGCTACCTGCTCACCTGGGTCGGCGTGCTGATCGCCATAGCGTGCGACACCCTGCTCTTCGCCTACCTGCTGGCGCCCTTCCCCGGGATCACCGGCCAGCGTCGTCGGGACCTGCTGATCAGCGCGCTGATCGGCTCGGTCGGCTTCGAGCTGCTGAAGCTGCTGCTCGCCTCCTACCTCGGCTCGGTCGCCGGGCGGAGCCTGTACGGGGCCTTCGCCACGCCGGTGGCACTGCTGCTGTGGATCAACTTCGTCTGCCGGCTGCTGATGTACTGCGTCGCCTGGACGGCGACGGCCGACCCGGAGGCCGCCCGGGAGCGGACCAGGGCGCACGGCCGGGCACTGCTGGCGGCGGCCGACGAGTCGGCGGCGGCGGAGGCGGCCCGGCCCCGGAAGTGAGGCCGGGCCGCCGCCGGTCAGTGCCTGTTCCCGGCCGTCCGGCGCCGCACGACCACCACGGCCCCCGCCGCGACCACGGCTCCGACCGCCACGGCCGACCAGCCGCCCAGACCCAGCCCGTCGTCCCCGGCCGAGGCCGCCGCGGCGGGCCGGAGCGCGCTGGGGGAGGGGTGCGGCGGCGCGGCCGGGGTGTCGGACGCGCCGGCCGCCTGCCCGGTCGGCTCCGCGCCGCCGGCCGCCTGCCCGGTCGGCTCCGCGCCGCCGGCCGCCTGCCTGGTCGGCTTCTCGTCGACCAGGTTGCCGACCGGCTTGACCTTGCCGGCCGCGGCGAAGCCCCAGTCCAGCAGCTCGGCCGTCTCGTCGTAGACCTTCTGGTAGCTGGTCGGGTGCATCACCGTCACCAGCAGGGTGCGCCCGTTGCGCTCGGCGGCGCCGACGAAGGTCGAGCCGGCGTTGGTGGTGGTGCCGTTCTTCACCCCGATCAGGCCGGGGTACTTGCCCAGCAGCCGGTCGGTGTTCGCGATCCCGAAGCTGCCGCGCTGGCCGGTGTTCTTGTCGACGGCGCCGGGGAACATCGCGTCCCGGGTCGCGCAGTACATCCGGAAGTCCGCGTTGCGCAGGCCGGACCGGGCGAACAGCGACAGGTCGTACGCCGAGGAGACCTGGCCGTCCATGTCGTAGCCGTCCGGGGAGATCACCTTGGTGTCCCCGGCCTGCAGCGCGTCGGCGCGGGCCTGCATCTCGGCGACGGTCTGCTGGATGCCGCCGTTCATGTGCGACAGGACGTGCACGGCGTCGTTGCCCGAGCTCAGGAACACCCCGCGCCAGAGGTCCTCGACCCGGTACTCCAGGTTCTCCTTGATGCCGACCAGGCTGCTGCCGGCGCCGATGTTCTGGATCTCCTCGTCGGCGACCTTGTGCACCGCGTTGCGGTCGAACTTGGGCAGCACGGTGTCGGCGAAGAGGATCTTCAGGGTGCTCGCCGGGGGCAGCCGCAGGTGCGGGTTGTAGGCCGCCAGCACCTCCCCCGACGAGGCGTCGGAGACTATCCAGGACAGGCCGGTGAGGTTCGTCGGCAGCGCCGGGGCGCCCGGCAGCGGATTGACCTGGACCCCGGGGAGCCCTAGCCGCTCACCGCCGACCGCGGTCGACGGGGGCGGCACCTGCGGGGCCGCGACCGCCGCCGGGGCGGCGAGCAGGACCGGGAGGGCCGCGGCGACCGCGGCGCACAGCGGCGCGAACGTGTGACGGGATGTGGACACCAGCTGACCGTACCCATGACGGAGCCCGGCCGTGCGACACTCCGGGCCGGTCCTACGAAGGAGGGGCCCGCCGTACGCCGATCGGCGGTCCACGCATACTGGGGAGGCACACACCGCCTTCACACCCCCGGCGAGGACCACCCCATGAAGCTCAGCCGCCGCACCTCCTGGTTCCTGACCGCCTTCGGCGTCTGGTCGGTCATCATCTGGACCACCTTCGTCAAGAACCTGTGGAAGGACTCCGGCGGCCAGGCCTTCGTGAACGGCGACCACTCCCAGCCCACCGCCTTCTTCTGGGTGCACCTGCTGCTCGCCATCACCTCCTTCGTGCTCGGCATCGCCGTCGGCGCCGTCGGTGTGCGCGGCCTGCGCGCCACCCGGCGCAGCCCGGCCGTGGACTGAGATCCCCATTGCCGCCGGCGGTCCCCGCCGGCAGCCGGCGGAACGCGAAGGCCCCCGTCCGATCGGAGGATCGGACGGGGGCCTTCGCGTTCGTCAGGCGGGGATCAGAAGCGGCGGGTGACCAGCGCCCGCTTCACTTCCTGGATCGCCTTGGTGACCTCGATGCCACGCGGGCAGGCCTCGGAGCAGTTGAAGGTGGTGCGGCAACGCCACACGCCCTCACGGTCGTTGAGGATCTCCAGGCGCTGCTCGGCACCCTCGTCGCGCGAGTCGAAGATGAAGCGGTGCGCGTTGACGATGGCGGCCGGGCCGAAGTACTGGCCGTCGTTCCAGAACACCGGGCAGGACGACGTGCACGCGGCGCACAGGATGCACTTGGTGGTGTCGTCGAAGCGCTCGCGGTCCTCGGCGGACTGCAGGCGCTCGCGGGTCGGGTCGTTCCCCTTGGTGATGAGGAACGGCATGACGTCCTTGTACGCCTGGAAGAACGGGTCCATGTCCACGACCAGGTCCTTGAGGACCGTCAGGCCCTTGATGGCCTCGATCGTGATCGGCTTCTCCGGGTTGACGTCCTTGATCAGGGTCTTGCACGCCAGCCGGTTGCGGCCGTTGATCCGCATGGCGTCGGAGCCGCAGATGCCGTGCGCGCAGGAACGGCGGTAGGTGAGGGTGCCGTCCTGCTCCCACTTGATCTTGTTGAGCGCGTCCAGGACGCGCTCCTTCGGATCCATCGTCAGCTGGTAGTCCACCCACACCGGGTCCGGGTGCTCCTCCGGGTTGAACCGGCGGATCCGGAAGGTGACGGTGATCAGCTGGGTGGCACCGGCCTCGGCCGCGTCCAGAGCGGCCGAGTGCTCCACAGTCGGAGTGCTCATCAGTACTTACGCTCCATCGGCTGGTAGCGGGTCTGCACGACCGGCTTGTAGTCGAGGCGGATGGAGGTGCTGCCGTCGGCGGCGACCTCCTGGTACGCCATGGTGTGCTGCATGAACTTCACGTCGTCACGGGTCGGGAAGTCCTCGCGGTAGTGACCGCCGCGGGACTCCTCGCGGGCCAGCGCGGAGACGGCCAGCACCTCGGCCAGGTCGAGCAGGTTGCCCAGCTCGATCGCCTCCAGCAGGTCCGTGTTGTAACGGAAGCCCTTGTCCTGGATGGAGATGTTCTTGTAGCGCTCCTTCAGCGCGGCGATGTCCTCGACCGCCTGCTTCAGGGTGGCGCCGGTGCGGTAGACCATCGCGTTGGCGTCCATGGTCTCCTGCAGGGCCGTGCGGATCTGCCCCACGGACTCGGTGCCGGTCGACTCGCGCAGCTTGTCGACCATGCCCTGGACCAGCTCTTCCGGGTTCTCCGGCAGCGGGACGAACTCGTTCGCGTTGGCGTAGTCGGCGGCGGCGATGCCCGCGCGACGGCCGAACACGTTGATGTCCAGCAGCGAGTTGGTGCCCAGGCGGTTGGCGCCGTGGACGGACACGCAGGCGACCTCGCCGGCCGCGTACAGGCCCGGGACGACGTCGGTGTTGTTGCGCAGGACCTCACCCTCGACGTTGGTCGGGATGCCGCCCATGGCGTAGTGCGCGGTGGGCTGGATCGGGATCGGGTCCGTGTAGGGCTCGATGCCGAGGTAGGTGCGCGCGAACTCGGTGATGTCCGGGAGCTTGGCGTCCAGCTGCTCCGGCGGCAGGTGGGTCAGGTCCAGGTAGACGTGGTCGCCGTCCGGACCGCAACCGCGGCCCTCGCGGATCTCGGTGTAGATCGCGCGGGAGCAGACGTCACGGGACGCGAGGTCCTTCATGACCGGGGCGTAGCGCTCCATGAAGCGCTCGCCGTCCTTGTTGCGCAGGATGCCGCCCTCGCCGCGGGCGCCCTCGGTGAGCAGGATGCCCATGCGCCAGATGCCCGTCGGGTGGAACTGGAAGAACTCCATGTCCTCCAGCGGCAGGCCGCGGCGGTAGGCCACCGCCTGGCCGTCACCGGTGAGGGTGTGGGCGTTCGAGGAGACCTTGAACATCTTGCCGGTGCCGCCGGAGGCGAACACGACGGCCTTGGCCTGGAAGACGTGGATCTCGCCGGTGGCCAGCTCGTAGGCGACGACGCCGGCCGTTTTGCCCTCGTTGATCAGCAGGTCGAGGACGTAGAACTCGTTGAAGAACTCGACGCCGTGCTTGACGCAGTTCTGGAACAGCGTCTGGAGGATCATGTGGCCGGTGCGGTCGGCCGCGTAGCACGAGCGGCGGACCGGGGCCTCGCCGTGGTTGCGGGAGTGACCGCCGAAGCGGCGCTGGTCGATCCGGCCCTGCTCGGTGCGGGAGAAGGGCAGACCCATCTTCTCGAGGTCGAGGACGGCGTCGATGGCCTCCTTGCACATGATCTCGGCGGCGTCCTGGTCGACCAGGTAGTCACCGCCCTTGACCGTGTCGAAGGTGTGCCACTCCCAGTTGTCCTCCTCGACGTTGGCCAGGGCGGCGCACATGCCGCCCTGGGCCGCGCCGGTGTGGGACCGGGTCGGGTAGAGCTTGGTCAGGACCGCGGTGCGGCTGCGCTGCGTGGACTCGATGGCCGCGCGCATGCCGGCGCCGCCGGCGCCGACGATGACGGTGTCGTACTGGTGAATCTGCATGGGGGGTTAACTCGCCTCTGGCCTCTGCCGATGGTCGATGGTGCTCGCGGCTCAGATGTTGGGGTCGAAGGTGAAGATCACCAGGGTGCCGAGCAGCACGGTGAAGACCGTGGCGGTACCCATGAGCCCCTTGAGCCAGAGCCGGGTCGAGTCCTTCTCGGCGTAGTCGTTGATGACCTGACGCATGCCGTTGGCGCCGTGCAGCATGGCGAGCCAGAGCATCAGGAGGTCCCAGCCCTGCCAGAACGGCGAGGCCCAGCGGCCGGCCACGAAGGCGAAGCCGATCTTGGAGACGCCGCCGCCGAGCACCAGCATGATCAGCAGGTGGCCGAGGATCAGCACGACCAGGACGACACCGGACAGGCGCATGAAGAGCCAGGCCAGCATCTCGAAGTTGGTGCGGGTGCGGCGCGGGGTCTTCGCGGTCCGCTTGCGCGGCGGCTCGATGACGAAGGCGTCGGCCGGGTTACCGGTGCCGAGACCCTTGCCGGTGTGCGCCTGCTTCGACGGGACGACGATCGCGTCGGAGATTTCCGTGGACATCAGTCAGCTCACTTCCCGAACCAGGCGATCAGCGTGTGCTGCAGGATGCCGTAGAACGAGCCGGCCATCAGGACGACCCAGACTCCGACGACGGTCCAGAGCATCTGCTTCTGGTACTTCGGGCCCTTGGACCAGAAGTCCACGGCGACGACGCGCAGGCCGTTGAGCGCGTGGAACAGGATGGCGGCCACGAGGCCGTACTCCATCAGGTTCACGAGCGGAGTCTTGTACGTCTGAATGACGGTGTCGTAGGACTCCGGCGACACTCGCACCAGGGCGGTGTCCAGGACGTGGGCGAACAGGAAGAAGAAGATGAGGACGCCGGTGACTCGATGAGCCACCCAGCTCCACATGCCTTCCCGGCCGCGGTACAGCGTTCCAGCCGGCACGGAAAAACCCTCCGGAAGCGATTGGGGGCTCGGCCGGCTTCGGTGTCGGTCAGCCCGGCCGGGTCGGTCCACCGGCCGCCAGCATCCTATCGACGCCTTGTCGGGAACCGCCTCCGGGGCCCCCAGGTGTGATCAATCAGGCACTTCTGGCCTAGCGGCGCGGGAACCGAGGGCGTTTTGGTCGCGTTCAGTGACCGAATGACCGCACTGAGGTGGCGAATCCGCCCGCCGACACCCTGCCGAGGCGTCCGTGCCGTTTCGCCCCAGCCCGTCCGTCCGCCGCCCCGGCCGCCTCCACGGGCGTGTCCCCGGGTCTCGCCCGCGCCCGGCCACCCGTACGCGGAGACGGACCTGAGCGTGGCTCGGGCCGCCGGCCCCGAGGGCGGGGTGTGCGGCGGGCTGCTGGACTACCGGGCCGGGCGGGTGGCCGCGCGGCAGACGGAACTGGAGAAGCCGTTCGGCCCGTGCGCCTCGCTTACGTCGGCGGCCCCGGCGCCACCGGCCGAGAAGCCGGGCAGGAAGGTGGCGATCCGTACCCGGCATCGGCTGAACCGGCAGGACACGCCCACGCCCGAGGGAGCGGACTCGGCGATCGGATTCACCCTCACGAATGAATCGGGTACCGCCGTGCCGGCTCGGCGTGCCGGACGAGCGGATCGTCCGGCAGCAGGTGGCCAAGCTGCGCGCCGCACAGGGGAGGGACGCACAGGGGAGGGACGCGCAGGCGAAGCGCCGGTCCTAGTGCGCCCCGGCTTCGGAGTGGGTGGCGACCAGGTGCTCTAGCCGGGTGAGGGCGATCCGCCGGAGCTCGTCCGCCGCGATCAGCCGCTCCTCGTCCAGGTCCTTGGCCAACCGGGTGCGGATCGAGGAGAGCACGGTGTCGAGCATCTCCTCCGGGTCGACGCCGTCCAGGCAGACCACGAACACGTGGCCGAACCGGGCCTCGTACGCGGCGTGCGCCGCCCGCAGCGCGGTGTGCGCGGCCTGGCTGCCGGGGGCCCGCATGCCGAGCAGCGGCTGCGGCATCCAGCCCTCGTCGGCCAGCGCCTCGGCCAGGTCCGCCGGGCGCAGGTCGTAGGAGGCCTCGCTGGCGGCGGCCAGCAGGGACTCTATGTCGGGGTACGGCCGGTGCGCGGTGAGCCGCAGGGCCCAGCGGTGGCTGCCGCAGCAGGCCAGCAGGGCCTCCTCGGCGGCACCGGCGTCGGCCTCGTTGAAGCGGTGCAGCCCGAGGAGGGTCGGCTCGGTGCTGGCGTCGAGCCGCTGTGGCGGGATGTCGCTG
This sequence comes from Kitasatospora sp. NPDC023118, assembly GCF_055560875.1. Lineage (NCBI taxonomy): Bacteria > Bacillati > Actinomycetota > Actinomycetes > Kitasatosporales > Streptomycetaceae > Kitasatospora > Kitasatospora sp. NPDC023118. The sequence goes on along the minus strand of NZ_JBVHHW010000002.1, from coordinate 71,080 downwards.
GCCAGCGGGTCCTCCTCGTGAGGGCGGGAAGGTGCCGGTGGAGTGGGGTGGTGAAGCAGGTGAAGTATGGGGGCTGCAGGGGGCGCGCGGCGGCGCTCTGGCAGCGCTTCAACGGTAGTTGAGCCGTCATCAGTTGGGGAGGGCGCGCGCGGAATTCATCCGGACGAGCTATCAAGTTGTGACGTTGACGCCTTCGCGTCAGCGCCCTCCCCGCTTTCCTCTGTTAGTTCACCGCGGCCGGCTCAGGAGCAGCGGGTCCCCTCGGCCGGCATCGTGCCCTCGGTCAGGTAGGCCTCCATGGCCCGGTCGATGCAGGTGTTGCCCTTGCCGAAGGCGCCGTGGCCCTCGCCCACCCGGGTGAGCAGGGTGGCCCTGGCGAAGCCCTTGGCCAGGGACTCGGCCGCGGCGTACGGGGTGGCCGGGTCGCTGGTGGTGCCGATCACCAGGATCGGCGCGGCGCCCTCGGCCCGGATGGTGTGCGGCTTCTCGGGGGACTGGTACGGCCAGCCCTTGCAGGCCGCGTCGGTGAAGTCCTCGGCGGTGACGCCCCTGGTCAGCAGCGGGGCCTTCTCCTGGAGCTCCTTGACCGCGGCCTGGGCGCGCTCGGGCGAGGGAGCCGGGGCGGACCCGTCGGCGCAGCTGATCGCGGTGTGGGCGGAGTCCATCGGGGAGTAGTGGCCGTTCTCGTCGCGCTCCGCGTAGCTGTCCGAGAAGGCGAGCAGGATGTCGCCGCGCTTCATGGTCATCGCCATGCCGAGGCCGACTCGCAGGTACTTCCAGTCCTGGGTCTGGTCGCCGTAGAGGGCCGTGGTGACGCCGTTCCAGGCCAGGTCGCGGCCGACCTTGCGGCCGTCCTTGGTGGGCAGCGGGTGGTCGATCAGGCCGTCCAGGAAGTCGGCGGCCTTCTTGGCGGCCTGGTCCTTGTCCTGGCCGAGCGGGCACTCGTCGGCGTGGTTCTCGACGCAGTCGGCGGCGAAGTGCTCGAAGGAGGTCTCGAAGCCGATCCGCTGCTTGACCGCTGAGTCCAGGTCGTCGGCGGCCGGGTCGACCGCGCCGTCCAGGACCAGTCGGCCGGTGTTCTGCGGGAACTCCTCGGCGTAGAGCGAGCCCAGGTAGGTGCCGTACGAGACGCCCAGGTAGTTGAGCTTGCGGTCGCCGACGGCCGCGCGCAGCACGTCCAGGTCGCGGGCCGTGTTGCGGGTGCCGACGAAGGGCAGCAGCTTGCCGGACTTGGCCTTGCAAGCGGCGATGTACTCGGTGTTCTGCTTCTCCTCGGCGGCCCGGCGGGCGTCCGGGTCCAGCGGCGAGTCCACCTGGCTCTGCGCGTCGCGCTGCTTGTCGTCCAGGCAGAGGACGGGTGAGCTGCCGCCGGTGCCGCGCGGGTCGAAGCCGATCACGTCGAAGCGGTTGTGCAGGGCGCCGGCGAAGTCCTTGGCGCCGTACTCGACCATCTCGACGCCGGAGCCGCCGGGGCCGCCCGGGTTGACCATCAGCGAGCCGATCCGCTGGTCCTGGTTGCCCGCCGGGTACTTGATCAGAGCGAGGTCGATCGCGTCGGCGGTGGGGTTGGTGTAGTCGAGCGGGACGTGCAGCTTGCCGCACTTCATCGTGGAGACGTCGGCCTGGGCCTCCTCGGCCTTGGGGTCGGCCGGGCACTCGGACCAGCTGATCTTCTGGCCGTAGAAGGACTTCAGGGCCGGATCGGCCTCGCCGCTCGGCTTGGAGGTCGCGGCGGCCGACCGGCTCGCGCCGGCGCCGGTGGTGGTGCCGGCGGTGGCGCTGGTGCCGGCGGCCTGGTCCTGGGCGGGCTTCGCGGTGTCGTCGCAGGCGGAGGTGAGCAGCAGGGTGCCTGTCGCCAGCGCGGTCAGCAGGACGCGTGGGCGGGCGGCCCGGAAGGTCTTCATCGCACGTGTGTACCACCCGGTGGTGACGGGTGTGACCTGCACCCCTGCCGGTCCGCCCGCCCGTCCCGGTCAGCCGCGGTGGACCTTGTGGTTGGCGGCCTGTGCCCGGGGGCGGACCACCAGCAGGTCGATGTTCACGTGCGAGGGCCGGGTGACCGTCCATGCCACGGTGTCCGCGATGTCCTCCGAGGTCAGCGGCTCGGCCACGCCCGCGTACACGGCGGCGGCCTTCTCCTCGTCGCCCCGGAAGCGGGTGACCGCGAAGCCCTCGGACTTCACCATGCCGGGCGCGATCTCGATCACCCGGATCGGCTCCCCGCACAGCTCCAGCCGCAGCGTGGCCGCGATGGTGTGCGCGGCGTGCTTGGCGGCGACGTACCCGCCGCCGCCCTCGTACGCGGCCAGCGCGGCGGTCGAGGAGAGCACCAGCACCGTGCCGTCGCCGGTGGCGCGCAGCGCGGGCAGCAGCGCCTGCGTCATGTGCAGCACGCCGAGCACGTTCACCTCGTACATCGCCCGCCAGTCGGCGGGGTCGCCGTGCTCGACCGTCTCGGCGCCGATCGCGCCGCCGGCGTTGTTCACCAGCACGTCCACCCGGCCGACCTCGGCCGCGAAGGCGTCCACGGCGGCCCGGTCGGTGACGTCCAGCGTGACCGCCCTCGCCGAACCGCCCCGGCCGCCGATCTCCTTGGCCAGCGCCTCGATCCGCTCCGTCCGGCGGGCGGTCAGCACCACGTCGAAGCCCTCGGCGGCCAGCCGGCGGGCGGTCGCCGCGCCGATTCCGCTGCTGGCACCGGTGACCACGGCCACCTTCTGCTCGGTCATTGCCACTCCCTGGGGGGCTCATCGGTCGTTCGCCCGATCATCTCAACCGCGTCTGCGCCCCCGCCGCCCGGCCAGGACCTAGATTGCGAGGACCGACCTGTGCCCGCCGATCCCCTGGAGGGAACCGTGGCAGCCGAGCCGCGCCGTTCCGAGTCCGCCCGTCTTTCCGAATCGGGCTTTCCGATCGAGCCCCTGTACGGCCCCGAGGCGCTGGCCGGCTGGGACCCGGACACCCGGCTGGGCCGGCCGGGGGAGTACCCGTACACCCGGGGGGTCTACCCGACGATGTACACCGGCCGGCCGTGGACGATGCGCCAGTACGCGGGCTTCGGCACCGCCGCCGAGTCCAACGCCCGCTACCGGCAGCTGATCGCGGGCGGCGGTACCGGCCTCTCGGTGGCCTTCGACCTGCCCACCCAGATGGGCTACGACTCGGACGCGCCGCTCGCCGCCGGGGAGGTCGGCAAGGTGGGCGTGGCGGTGGACAGCGTCGAGGACATGGCGGTGCTCCTCGACGGCATCCCGCTCGGCGAGGTGTCCACCTCGATGACCATCAACGCGCCCGCCGCCCTGCTCCTGCTGCTCTACCAGCTGGTCGGCGAGGCCCAGGGGGTGGCGCCGTCCGCGCTCACCGGCACGGTCCAGAACGACGTGCTGAAGGAGTACATCGCCCGGGGCACCTACATCTTCCCGCCGCAGCCCTCGCTGCGGCTGGTCGCGGACCTGTTCCGGTACTGCCGGGCCGAGATCCCGCGCTGGAACACCATCTCCATCTCCGGCTACCACATGGCCGAGGCCGGGGCCGACCCGGCGCAGGAGATCGCCTTCACCCTGGCCAACGGCATCGCCTACGTCCGCACCGCGCTCGCCGCCGGGATGGCGGTGGACGACTTCGCGCCCCGGCTCTCCTTCTTCTTCGTGGCCCGCACCACACTGCTGGAGGAGGTGGCGAAGTTCCGTGCCGCACGCCGGATCTGGGCCGGGATCATGCGCGATGAGTTCGGCGCGAAGGACCCGCGCTCGCGGATGCTGCGCTTCCACACCCAGACCGCCGGGGTGCAGCTCACCGCCCAGCAGCCCGAGGTGAACCTGGTCCGGGTCTCGGTGCAGGCGCTGGCCGCGGTGCTCGGCGGCACCCAGTCGCTGCACACCAACAGCTTCGACGAGGCGATCGCGCTGCCCACCGAGAAGGCCGCCCGGCTGGCCCTGCGCACCCAGCAGGTGCTCGCCCACGAGACCGACGTGACCGCCACCGTCGACCCCTTCGCCGGCTCCTACGCGGTGGAGTCGCTCACCGATCGGGTGGAGGCCGCCGCGCTGGCCCTGATGGCCCGGATCGAGGAGCGGGGCGGCGCGGTGGCCGCGATCGAACAGGGCTTCCAGAAGGGCGAGATCGAGCGAACCGCCTACCGCCTCCAGCAGGAGACCGACTCCGGCGAGCGGACGGTGGTCGGCGTGAACCGCTTCCGGCTGGACGAGGAGGAGCCGTACCAGCCGCTGCGGGTGGACCCGGCGATCGAACGGCGGCAGGCCGAGCGGCTGGCCCGGCTGCGGGCCGACCGCTCCTCGACCGCCGTCACCCGGGCGCTAGACGCGCTGCGCCGCACCGCGGAGGGGCAGGAGAACGTGCTGTACCCGATGAAGGAGGCGCTGGCCGCCCGGGCCACCGTCGGCGAGGTCTGTGACGCGCTGCGCGGGGTGTGGGGGACGTACGCTCCGGTGGAGCGTTTCTGAACGGAGCAGATCGCCTGAACGGCCGTCAATATCCCGCGCTCGTCAAGTGGACGGTGGCCGTGACCACCGGCCCGGGTGATCGTTGCACAGGGCAAGCAACCCGGGGAAGGCGGCTGAAACGACATGTCATACCCACCTGTCCGGCCGGTATGCGCCCATCCGGGGACTAATTTTCTGGAAGTCGGGCCAAATCCCCCCAACAGGCCTAGTCTTGGGGAGATGAACCGTCCTGAGCCCGCTCAGCCGGGCGCCACCCTCGCCGCCGCACGCCCCGCCGCCGACTTGCGCGCCCGGGTCGGCAGGCTGGAGCCCGAGCTGGTCGCCTTCCGCCGTGATCTGCACCGGCACCCGGAGCTGGGCCGCCAGGAGTTCCGCACCACCAACCTGCTGCGCGACCGGCTGGTGGCGGCGGGCCTGGACCCGCGGGTGCTGCCCGGCGGCACCGGTCTGCTGGTGGACATCGTCCCGGCCGGCACCCTCCCGGGCACCGAGTTCCTGGCCTTCCGCGCCGACATCGACGCGCTGCCGATCGACGACGCCAAGACCGACGTCCCGTACCGCTCGACCGTCCCCGGCCGGGCCCACGCCTGCGGCCACGACGTGCACACCTCGGTGGTGCTCGGCCTCGGCCTGGTGCTGGCCGAGGCCGCCCGCACCGGTGAGCTGCGCCGCCCCGTCCGGCTGGTGTTCCAGCCCGCCGAGGAGGTCATGCCCGGCGGCGCGCTGGACGTCATCAAGGCCGGCGGGATGGACGGCGTCGGCCGGATCTTCGCGGTGCACTGCGACCCGAAGGTGGAGGTCGGCCGGATCGCCCTGCGCACCGGGGCGATCACCTCGGCCTGCGACCGCCTGGTGCTGCACCTGGACGGGCCCGGCGGCCACACCGCCCGCCCGCACCTGACCACCGACCTGGTGACCTCGATCGCCCGGATGGCCGCCGACCTCCCGGGCGCGCTGGCCCGCCGGATGGACCCGCGCTGGGGTGTCAGCCTGGTCTGGGGCCGGATCGCCTCCGGCTCCGCGCCCAACGTCATCCCGCAGCACGCCGAACTGGAGGGCACCGTCCGCTGCTTGGAGCTGGACGGCTGGCGCGAGGCACCGGACCTGCTGCACGAGCTGATCGCCAAGCTCGCCGAGACCTGCCGGGCCAAGTGGACGCTGGACTACCACCGCGGGGTGCCGCCGGTGGTCAACGAGGCGGTCTCGGTCGCCCGCCTGGACGCCGCGATGACCGCCCGCTTCGGGAGGGACGGCGCCCAGGTGGTGGAGAGCACCGAACAGAGCCTCGGTGGCGAGGACTTCTCCTGGTACCTGGAGCACGCCCCGGGCGCGCTGGCCCGGCTCGGCGTCCGCGCCCCCGGCGACACCACCGTCCGCGACCTGCACCAGGGCCGCTTCGACGTGGACGAGCGGGCGATCGGCGTCGGTGTGGAGCTGTTCGCGGCGCTGGCACTGGAGGACGACCGGGACTGACCGTTTACCGGCGACTTGTGGTCGGTACGTGATCGCGTTCTCGAGATCCGGAGTTTCGGGGGGTTCCGTAAACTGGGCCGGACCAGTCTCGGATCGCCGTCCGTGCACGGGACAAGGAGTCTTCGGAGGGCCTTCAGACCACGGTTTGATAACAACCCGAACACTCCGGCAGCCCGTAACACAACCGTGTTCTACGCGCGTTACGGTGGCGTCCGACCACGCCAAACGGTTGCGTGTCAGAAGGAGATACTCCCTTGCGCCGTTCAATGAAGCTCGCCGCGGTTGTGCTCTCGGGTTCCCTGGGCATGGCCTCGCTCGCCGCTTGCGGCGCAAAGAGCAATGACAACACCTCCTCCTCCGCGTCCGGCGACGGCTCGCTGAAGGTCGGCATGGCCTACGACATCGGCGGCCGTGGCGACCAGTCGTTCAACGACTCCGCCGCCCGTGGTCTGGACAAGGCCAAGGCGGACCTGGGCGTCTCCGTCACCGAGGCCGAGGCCAAGCCGGGCGAGGCCGAGGCCGACAAGGAGACCCGCCTCAAGAACCTGGTCGACGCCGGCTACAAGACCATCATCGCGGTCGGCTTCGTCTACCAGCCGGCGGTCGACAAGGTCGCGAAGGACAACCCGAACGTCAAGTTCGCGATCATCGACTCCAACGACAAGGACCAGCCGGCCAACGTCACCTCGCTGCTCTTCGCCGAGCAGGAGGGTTCGTACCTCGCCGGCGTCGCCGCCGCCAGCAAGTCGAAGAACCACCACATCGGCTTCATCGGTGGTGTGCAGTCCGAGCTGATCAAGAAGTTCGAGGCCGGTTACAAGGCGGGCGCCAAGTTCGCCGACCCGAACATCCAGATCGAGACCACCTACCTGACCACGCCCCCGGACTTCACCGGCTTCAACTCGCCCGACAAGGGCAAGGAGGCCGCGCAGGGCCAGCTCGACAAGGGCGCGGACGTCATCTACGCCGCCGCCGGCTCCTCCGGCGCCGGCTCCATCGAGGCCGTCGCCACCGCGGGCAAGCTCGCCATCGGTGTCGACTCCGACCAGGCCAGCCAGCCGGCCCTGGCGAAGTTCAAGAACAGCATCATGACCTCGATGGTCAAGAACGTCGACACCGCGGTCTACTCGTACATCGACTCGATCAAGAAGGGCACGCCGTTCACCGGCATCAAGCTCTTCGACCTGAAGGCCGACGGTGTCTCGCTCGCCACCACCGGTGGCAAGATCGACGACATCCAGGACAAGCTGAAGGCCGCCGCCGACTCGATCAAGAGCGGCGCCACCACCATCCCGACCGCGCCGGCCCAGTAAGGCCCGCGCGTCTCGGACGCGACCTGCGCCTGCCGCCTGCCCGGTGGCGCGATGATCGACGCAGTTACGGGAGGGGCCCGGCAGGGTGCGCTCAACGGCGTGCCCCCGGGCCCCGTTCCGTCTCCACGTTTCCCCACCTTTTGGCCCTCCCAGCGCAATGACGCGCCTCCAGACCACCAGGAGATCGCCATCACCGCATCCGACCCCGTCCCCCTGCGCAAGGACGGCACCCCCAGCGCGGGGACGGCGACACCGGCCGTCGAACTGCGCGGCATCACCAAGCGCTTCCCGGGTGTCGTGGCCAACCACGACATCAACCTCACCGTCCGCACGGGCACCGTGCACGCCCTGATGGGTGAGAACGGCGCGGGCAAGTCGACGCTGATGAAGATCCTCTACGGCATGCAGAAGCCGGACGAGGGCACCATCGCGATCAACGGCGAGCAGTGCGAGTTCCACACCCCGGGCGACGCCATCTCCCGCGGCATCGGCATGGTGCACCAGCACTTCATGCTCGCCGACAACCTCACGGTGCTGGAGAACGTCGTCCTCGGCGGCGAGAAGCTCCACGGCATCGGCGCCAGGGCGAAGGCGAAGATCAAGGAGATCTCCGACCAGTACGGCCTGGGCGTGCGCCCGGACGCCCTGGTCGAGGACCTCGGCGTCGCCGACCGCCAGCGCGTCGAGATCCTCAAGGTGCTGTACCGCGGCGCCAAGATCCTCATCCTCGACGAGCCCACGGCCGTGCTGGTCCCGCAGGAGGTCGACGCGCTGTTCGACAACCTGCGCGAGCTCAAGTCCGAGGGCGTCACCGTCATCTTCATCTCGCACAAGCTGCACGAGGTGCTCGCGGTGGCCGACGCGATCAGCGTCATCCGGCGCGGCACCACGGTCGGCGACGCCGACCCGAAGGCCGTCACGGCCCGTCAGCTCGCCGAGATGATGGTCGGCGCCGAGCTGCCCTCCCCGGAGAGCCGCGAGTCGACCGTCACCACGACCGAGATGCTCAAGGTCGAGGACCTGCGGATCGCCAAGGCCGACGCCGAGGGCATCGAGCGCGTCGTCCTGGACGACATCTCGCTACGCATCCACAAGGGCGAGATTCTCGGCATCGCCGGTGTCGAGGGCAACGGCCAGGCCGAACTGGTCGAGGCCATCATGGGCATGCTGCCGCTGGACGGCGGCACCGTCACCCTGGACGGCAAGGACCTCTCCGGCACCCAGACCCGGGCCCGCCGCGAGGCCGGCATCGGCTACATCCCCGAGGACCGCCACAGGCACGGCCTGCTGCTGGAGGCCCCGCTCTGGGAGAACCGCATCCTCGGCCACGTCACCGAGGTGCCCAACTCCAGCGGCCCGCTGCTCAAGCCGACCGCCGCCCGCGAGGACACCTGGCGGATCGTCGAGCAGTACGACGTCCGCACCCCCGGCATCGAGGTCACCGCGGCCTCGCTCTCCGGCGGCAACCAGCAGAAGCTGATCATCGGCCGCGAGATGAGCCACCAGCCCAAGCTGCTGATCGCCGCGCACCCGACCCGTGGTGTGGACGTCGGCGCGCAGGCCCAGATCTGGGACCACATCCGGACCGCGCAGCGCGAGGGCCTGGCCGTCCTGCTGATCTCCGCCGACCTGGACGAGCTGATCGGCCTCTCGGACACCATCCGGGTCATCTACCGCGGCCGCCTGGTCGCCGACGCCGACCCGGCCACCGTCACCGCCGAGGACCTCGGCACCGCGATGACCGGTGCCGCGGCAGGCCACATCGAGTCCGAGCCGGAGGCCGTCGCCGAGGCGCAGGCCATCGCGGCGGAGGGCACCGAGGCCGAGGCCGAGCACCCGCACACCGACACCGCCGACGACCCGCAGGCGGGGGAGTAACCCATGACCAGTCCCAACCCCGCCGCCAAGCGCAGCCTGGCGCAGCGGATCAGCGGTGAGCGGATCGTGCTCGCACTGGCGGCGCCGGTGCTCGCGGTCGTGCTGTCCGTCGCGATCTGCTCCGTCCTGCTGGCGACCTCGGGCAAGAACCCGTTCGACGCGTGGAACGTGATGATCACGTTCGCCACCAAGTCGGACGGCCAGGTGCTGATCCTCAACCGGACCACCACCTACTACCTGGCCGCCGCGGCCGCCGCGTTCGGGTTCCGGATGAACCTGTTCAACATCGGCGTCGAGGGCCAGTACAAGGTCGCGGCGCTGTTCGCGGCGTACATCGGCGCTCAGGTCGACCTGCCCTCGTTCATCCAGATCCCGCTGCTGCTGGTCACCGCCATGCTGGTCGGTGGCCTGTACGCGAGCATCGCCGGTCTGCTGAAGGTCTACCGCGGTGTCAGCGAGGTCATCTCGACCATCATGCTGAACTCGATCGCGGTCGCGATCGTCGGTCTGCTGCTCGTCCCGGGCGTCTTCGCCCCGAAGGTGAGCGGCACCAGCAACTCGATCCAGACCGACCCGGTCTCGCAGTCCAGCCACTTCTTCTCCATGGAGACGGCCGGCGGCCAGCTCTGGGGCTTCATCTTCGTCGCCGCCCTGGTCGGTGTGGTCTTCCAGTTCGTGCTGACCCGCACCCGGTTCGGCTTCGACCTGCGCGCCACCGGCCGCTCGGAGTCCGCCGCGACCGCCTCCGGTGTGAACGTCAAGCGCATGGTGATCATCTCGATGGCGACCTCCGGTGCGATCGCCGGTCTGATCGGCCTGCCCGAGCTGCTCCAGAACTCGTTCTACTACGGGCAGACCTTCCAGCAGAACCTGGGCTTCCTGGGCATCTCGATCGCCCTGCTCGGCCGCAACAGCCCGATCGGCATCGCCTTCGCGGCGCTGCTGTTCGCCTTCCTGGACGTCACCGGTTCGCTGCTGCCGCTGCCCCAGAACGGCGAGTTCCCCTCCGAGATCGTCGACGTCATGAAGGGCACCATCGTCATCTGCGTCGTCGTCGCGTACGAGCTGGTGCGCCGCTACGGCCTGGTCCGCCAGCAGAGGCGGGTCGGTGCCCAGCTCGCCGCCCAGGCCGCGGCCGCCAACGAGAACAAGGAGGTGTCCGCGTGAGCACGGCCACTGCTGCTCGTCCGAAGGCGTCGGGCGCGCCCGCGAAGAAGCGCAAGCTGTCCTGGCCGGTGGTCCTGCTCCTGATTGCGGGCGCCCTGGTCCTGGTCGCCGCCGTGGGCATGGCCACCGGCAACCACTCGCTGACCTCCTCCGGGCAGGTCTCCGCCGCGCTCAGTGCCGCGGTGCCGATCGGCATGGCCGGTCTGGGCGGTCTCTGGTCCGAGCGGGCCGGCGTGGTCAACATCGGCCTCGAAGGCATGATGGTCGCCGGCACCTTCTGCGGCGCCTGGGCGGGCTACCTGGTCAACCCGTGGGTCGGTCTGCTGGCCGGCATGCTCGGCGGCGCGCTCGGCGGCCTGCTGCACGCGGTCATCACCGTCACCTTCGGCGTCGACCACATCGTCTCCGGCGTCGGCATCAACCTGCTGATCCCCGGCATCTGTGCGTACGTCAACCGGATCTACTACAAGGACTACATCTCGGCGGGCGCCGGGCAGAACCAGTCCCCGCCGGCGGATCCGCTGCCGTACATCACCGTCCCCGGGCTGTCCTCCGGTCTGAAGGACATCGAGGGCCACCACTGGTTCTTCGTCTCGGACGTGGCCGGTGTGCTCGGCGGTCTGGTCACCAACCTCTCGGTGGTCGTGGTGCTGGCCGCCGCGCTGGTCGTGGCCAGCTACTTCCTGCTCTGGCGCACGGTGTTCGGCCTGCGGCTGCGCTCCTGCGGTGAGAACCCGACGGCGGCCGAGTCGCTGGGCGTCAACGTCTACAGGTACAAGTACATCGCGGTCATCGCCTCCGGCGCCTTCGCGGGCCTCGGCGGTGCGTACCTCTCGCTGGTCGCCGCGCACTTCTACAAGGACGGCCAGACCCTGGGTCGAGGCTTCATCGGCCTCGCGGCGATGATCTTCGGCAACTGGATGCCCGGCGGTCTCGCCATGGGCGCCGGCCTGTTCGGCTTCACCGACAGCCTCCAGCTGCGCGACCCGGGGTCGGTGCACGTGCTGATCCTGATCGTCTCGATCGCGATGGCGCTGCTCGCGCTGTGGCAGCTGTACCGCCGCAGGTTCACCGCGACGGTGATCTCCTTCGTGGTGGCCGGCGGTCTCGGTGCCTGGTACGCGCTGACCGATGAGGTGCAGCGTCCGCTGATCGTCGCCACGCCGTACCTGATCACCCTGGTGGTGCTCTCGCTGGCCTCGCAACGACTGCGGATGCCCAAGGCCGACGGCCAGATCTACCGCAAGGGCCAGGGCAAGTGACCGCCCCCGCGATCGACTGGGAGCGGCTGCGCGCGGCGGCGCGCGAGGCGATGGGCCACGCGTACGCCCCGTACAGCAAGTTCCCGGTCGGCGCGGCCGCGCTGGTCGACGACGGCCGGCTGGTCAGCGGCTGCAACGTGGAGAACGCCTCGTACGGGCTCGGGCTGTGCGCCGAGTGCGGGCTGGTGTCCGCGCTGCACGCCTCCGGCGGCGGCCGACTGGTCGCCTTCACCTGCGTCGACGGCGCGGGCGAGCTGCTGATGCCGTGCGGGCGCTGCCGCCAGCTGCTGTACGAGCACGGCGGTCCCGAGCTGCTGATCGACCTGGCCTCCGGCGTGAAGCCGATGAGCGAGGTTCTGCCCGACGCGTTCGGGCCGGAGCGGCTCTAGCATCTGCAATTGTTACGCGCGTAGAGTGTCGCGAGTGGGCCGTACCCGGTCATCTCGCGGCACTCTTCGCTTTTGACGCTTTTGAAACCCCACTGGGAGCACGCATGGACGCCATCTCCGTCATCAGGACCAAGCGCGACCGCGGAGAGCTGAGCGACGCTCAGATCGACTGGGTCATCGACGCCTACACCCGCGGCGAGGTCGCCGACGAGCAGATGTCCGCGCTGGCCATGGCGATCCTGCTGAACGGCATGAACCCGCGCGAGATCAGCCGCTGGACCGACGCCATGATCCGCTCGGGCGTCCGGATGGACTTCTCCTCGCTGCCGCTGCCCACCAGCGACAAGCACTCCACCGGCGGCGTCGGCGACAAGATCACCCTCCCGCTCGCCCCGCTGGTCGCCGCCTGCGGCGCGGCCGTCCCGCAGCTGTCCGGCCGCGGCCTCGGCCACACCGGCGGCACCCTGGACAAGCTGGAGTCCATCCCCGGCTGGCGCGCCCTGCTCTCCAACGACGAGATGATGGACGTGCTGCGCGACGCGGGCGCGGTCATCTGCGCGGCCGGCGACGGCCTCGCGCCCGCCGACAAGAAGCTGTACGCGCTGCGCGACGTCACCGGCACCGTCGAGGCCATCCCGCTGATCGCCTCCTCGATCATGTCCAAGAAGATCGCCGAGGGCACCGGCGCGCTGGTGCTGGACGTCAAGGTCGGCTCCGGCGCCTTCATGAAGAACCTCGACGACGCCCGCGAACTCGCCCGCACCATGGTCGGCCTGGGCACCACCGCCGGGGTCAACACCGTCGCCCTGCTCACCGACATGTCCACCCCGCTCGGCCTCACCGCGGGCAACGCGCTGGAGGTCCGCGAGTCCGTCGAGGTCCTGGCGGGCGGCGGCCCGGCCGACGTCGTCGAGCTCACCCTCGCGCTCGCCCGCGAGATGCTCGCCGCGGCCGGCGTGCACGGCAAGGACCCGGCCGACGCGCTGCGCGACGGCTCCGCGATGGACCACTGGCGCCGCATGATCGCCGCCCAGGGCGGCGACGTCGACGCCCCGCTCCCGGTCGCCCGCGAGCAGCACGTCATCCCCGCCCCCGCCTCCGGCGTCCTCACCACGCTGGACGCCTACGCCGTCGGCGTCTGCGCCTGGCGCCTGGGCGCCGGCCGCGCCCGCAAGGAGGACCCGGTCCAGGCCGGCGCCGGCGTCGAGATGCACGCCAAGCCCGGCGACACCGTCGTGGCCGGCCAGCCCCTGCTGACCCTCCACACCGACACCCCGGAGCGCTACGACTACGCCATCGAGGCCCTGTCGGGCGGCATCGAGGTCGCCCCGGCGGGTACGGCGTTCACCCCGAACCCGATCGTGCTCGACCGCATCGCCTGAGGACTGTGAGGTCTGCTCACGTACGCCGGATCAGGCGTACGTGAGCAGACCGCTGGTGTCGAGAGTCCAGGGGCCGACGGTGATCCTGTCGCCGAAGACGAACTTCTCGCGGGACTCGTAGCCCAGCTCGGAATGCACGATGCCGGTGCCGGTGCGGGGATCGACGATCAGGTAGAACGGGATACCCATGGCCGAGTAGTCGCGGACCTTGTTGTGGTAGTCGTTCTCGGGCTTGGAGGCGGACACGATCTCCGCCACGAGCACTACCTCGTGCGGGAGAACCGCTCGCTGCTCGCCCTCCAAGGTCGCCTCGGGGAAGACCATCAGATCCGGGTTGCGCAGCTGACCGAGTCCCGCGTCCTGCAACTCCGCACCGTGGTAGGCGATGTGACCCGGGTGAGTGGACGGCAGCTGGGCGTTGAGCTGTCGGGCGATGCGCAGCACGGCGAGCTCGTGGCGCTTCACCGGCGGCATCATCATGACGATCTGACCGTCGGCGATCTCAATCTTCCCTATCCCCGGCACCTTCGGCAGCTGATCCGCGATCTCAAGCAGCCTGGTGTACACAGCAGGATCGATGCTCATGTCCGGAGCGTATCGGCGTCCACTGTCAAGCGTCCGCGACCGCTCGCCTCGTGGTACGCGCCTGGCGGGTGGCGTAGAGGGTGACGGCGGCGGCGAGGGTCATGGCGGTGAGGCCGACGGTGGCGGCGCCGGGCCAGCCGGTGGCGTGGTAGGCGTCGGCGCCGAGGGTGCCGCCGAGGCTGTTGCCGAGGTAGTAGGCGATCAGGTAGAGGGCGGAGGCCTGGGCGCGGCCCTCGGCGGCGGTGCGGCCGACGGCGGAGGAGGCGGTGGCGTGGCCGGCGAAGAAGCCCGCGGTGATCAGGACCAGGCCGAGCAGCGCGCAGGTCAGTGAGTCGGCGAGGGAGAGCAGCAGTCCTGCGGCGGTGACGCCGATGGAGACGTAGAGGGCGCCGCGGCGGCCCAGGCGGCGGGAGAGGCGGCCGGCCCCGGCGGAGGTGCCGGTGCCGACCAGGTAGACCACGAAGATCGAGGCGGCGACCGACTCCGGCAGGTGGAACGGCGCGGAGATCAGCCGGTAGCCCACGGTGTTGTAGACCGCGCCGAACACGGCCATGAACAGCGTTCCGAGCGCGTACAGCCGCACCAGCAGCGGGTTGCGCAGGTGCCGGCCGACGGTACGGGCGAGCGCGCGGGCGTCCACCGGGGCCGGGGTGAAGTGCCGGGCGGCGGGGATCAGCAGCCGGAAGGCGAGCGCGGCCAGCAGCGCGAGGGCGGCGGAGGCGGCCAGGCCCCAGCGCCAGCCGAAGGCGGCGGCGGTCCAGCCGGAGAGCAGTCGGCCACCCATGCCGCCGATGCTGTTGCCGGCCACGTACAGGCCCATCGCGGAGGCCAGCGCGCCGGGGTGGACCTCCTCGGCGAGGTAGGCCATCGCGGTGGCGGGCAGTCCGGCGAGGGCGGCGCCTTGCAGGACGCGCAGCGCGACGAGGGTGGTGAGGTCGGGCGCGAAGGGCAGGGCGACGGCGAGGGCGGTGGCGGCGAGGGTGGAGGCCGTCATCACCGCGGTGCGGCCGTACTTGTCGGACAGCGCGCTGGCCGGGAGCAGCCCGAGGGCGAGGCCGAGGGTGGCGGCGGAGGCCGTCCAGCTGGCCTGGCCGGGGGTGAGGTCGAGGTCGGCCGAGAGGATCGGCAGCAGACCCTGGGTGGAGTAGAGCAGGACGAAGGTCGCGATCCCGGCGGCGAACAGGGCGAGGTTGGCGCGGCGGAAGTCGCGCTGGCCGGGGCGGTGGCGGTCGTCCGGGGCGGTGGGGGCGGCGGCGCGGGCATCCGGGGCGGTCGCGGATGCCCTGGTATCGGAGGGCTGCATGACATCGACCGTAGGCCCGGCGCGGTTGATGCGTCCAATGCATGAAGAGTGGATGATCGATGCACTGGCGTATGAGTCGAGGTGGTGGCGGAATGGCGGTGCCGGATGTGTCGGACGGTACGGAGCAGCGGTACCGGGCGGCCGAGTTGGGGCCGGACGAGCCGGCCGTCCTGCTGGCGCCCAGACTGGCGCAGTTCGCCGCGGTGGCCCGGCTGGAGCACGTGACGCGGGCGGCGGCGCTGCTCGGGGTGCCGCAGCCGACGCTGTCGCGCGCGGTGGCCCGGCTGGAGGAGGAACTGGGGGTGGACCTGCTGGCCCGTCAGGGCCGGACGGTCCGGCTGACCAGGGCGGGTCGGCTGTTGCTGGCCTCGGTGGAGCGGGCGCTGGCGGAGGTGGAGCGCGGTGCGGAGGCGGCCCGCGCGGAGGCGGATCCGGCGGTGGGGCGGGTGGCTTTCGGCTTCCTGCACACGATGGGGCCGGACGCCGTCCCGGCGCTGCTGCGCGGCTTCCGGGCGGCGCACCCGCAGGTGCGCTTCCAGCTGGTGCAGGACTACGGCATGGCGATGCTGGAGCGGTTGCGGGCGGGGGAGTTGGACCTGTGCCTGGTCGCGCCGCTGCCGGACGACCCGGCCTTCACCGCCCGGCCGCTGGACGAACAGCGGCTGCACCTGGCCGTCCCGGCCGACCACCGGCTGGCCGGCCGGCGTCGGATCCGGCTGGCGGAGGTGGCCGAGGAGCCGTTCGTCGGGCTGGAGCAGGGGTACGGGCTGCGCATGATCACGGACGGCTTCTGCGCGCAGGCCGGGTTCGTGCCCCGGCTGGCCTTCGAGGGCGAGGAGACCGAGACGCTGCGCGGGCTGGTGGCGGCCGGGCTGGGGGTGGCGCTGCTGCCGCCGGCGCTGGTGCCGCGGCCCGGGGTGGTGGAGCTGGAGGTGACCGCGCCGCGGACCCGGCGGGCGATCGGCCTGGCCTGGGCGGCGGGGCGGCCGCTGACCCCGCCGGTGGCGGTGTTCCGGGACTTCGTGCTGTCCCGGCGGGGGCGGCTGCTGCACCACGACTGATTTGGCGGATCGTATGGACCAGCCGGTGGAATTCCGGGTGGAGTTTGGACCATTCGGTACTGTCCCCGGTGGTGGGTCTACGCGCGTAGGGGCTATATTTCCGCAATGGAGAAGCAGATCCCCGTCACCACCGCGGGCACCGGCCCGCGCATTCCCACCCCCGACCAGATCCGCCGCGCGCCGAAGGTCCTGCTGCACGACCACCTGGACGGCGGGCTGCGCCCGGAGACCGTCGTCGAGCTGGCCGCCGCGACCGGCTATGAAGGCCTCCCGACCACCGACGTCAAGAAGCTCGGCGAGTGGTTCCGCGAGGCCGCCGACTCCGGCTCGCTGGTCCGCTACCTGGAGACCTTCGCGCACACCTGCGCCGTCATGCAGACCCGTGACGCCCTGATCAAGGTCGCCGCCGACTGCGCCGAGGACCTGGCCGCCGACGGCGTCGTGTACGCCGAGGTCCGCTACGCCCCCGAGCAGCACCTGGAGGGCGGTCTGAGCCTGGACGAGGTCGTCGAGGCCGTCCAGGAGGGTTTCCGCCTCGGCGAGGCCAACGCCCGTGCGGCAGGCAACCGGATCCGCATCGGCACCCTGATCACCGCGATGCGGCACGCCGCCCGCTCGCAGGAGATCGCCGAGCTGGCCAACCGCCACCGGGACCGGGGCGTCGTCGGCTTCGACATCGCGGGAGCCGAGGCCGGCTACCCCCCCACCCGCCACCAGGCCGCCTTCGACTACCTCAAGGGCGAGAACAACCACTTCACCATCCACGCGGGCGAGGCCTTCGGTCTGCCGTCGATCTGGGAGGCCCTGCAGTGCTGCGGCGCCGACCGGCTCGGCCACGGCGTGCGGATCGTCGACGACATCACGGTGAACGAGGACGGCAGCGTCGAGCTCGGCCGGCTGGCCGCGTACGTGCGCGACAAGCGCATCCCGCTGGAGATGTGCCCGACCTCCAACCTCCAGACGGCGGCCGCCGCCTCGTACGCCGAGCACCCGATCGGGCTGCTCAGCCGGCTGAAGTTCCGGGTCACCGTGAACACCGACAACCGGCTGATGAGCGGCACCAGCATGAGCCAGGAGTTCGGCCACCTGGTGGACGCCTTCGGCTACACGCTGGGCGACATGGAGTGGTTCACGGTGAACGCGATGAAGTCCGCGTTCCTGCCCTTCGACGAGCGGCTGGCGATGATCAACGACGTGATCAAGCCGGGCTACGCCGAGCTCAAGGCGGAGTGGCTGTTCAGCGCGGGTGCCGTCGCCGGCTGAGCCGGCGCCCCGCCCTGCGTCGGATGAACGCGGCTTCCCCGTAGGGAAGTTGGCGTTCATCCGACTACTCACTCGGGTGAGTGAACGCCCTTTGGTTCTCGCGCGACCCTCTCACTACGGTGTGCCAGTCATTGCTGACAGGCCGTGGCGGTGGTCGCCCGTCCGCCGATTCCGCGCGCGATGTCGGCCACCGACGACGATCCAAGGGGAACGAACCATGAAGCAGGCTCTCAAGGCCGCCGGTACCGCGGCGCTCGGCATCGCGATCGCGGCGGTCGGCGCCGGCACGGCCTCCGCGGCCGCCGGGCAGGCGACCGGCGGCCTCGGGCTGCCCACCGGCGCGGTGACGAACCCCGCGGTGACCGGCGCGGTCACCGACACCGCCGCCAAGCTGCCCGGCGGCGACAAGGTCGCCGGCACGCTCGGCACTCTGGCCCCGACCGCCGGTCAGGCCGCGCCCGCCGCCGAGGCCGCCCCGGTCGCCGGTACCACCCAGCAGCGCGGCGCCCTCCCGGGCGTCCCCGGCCTGGACAAGACCCCCGTCGGCGGGCTGGCCAACACCCTGCCGGGCCTGCCGCTGGGCTGATCCGCCCAGCCCGTACGACGACGGGCCGCCCGCCCCCGGAGACCCCGGGAGCGGGCGGCCCGTCGTCGTGCCCGCCCGTACGGCGTCACGGCTCCTGGGGGAGCAGCACCCACAGGGCGAGGTAGATCAGGAACTGCGGGCCGGGGAGCAGGCAGGAGAGCAGGAAGATCAGGCGGACGGTCCACGGGGTCAGGCCGAAGCGCTCGGCGATCCCGGCGCAGACGCCGGCGATGACGCGGTTGTGACGGGGACGGGCGAGACGGGCACTCATGTGAACTCCTCGGCGGTGGCGACCCGGTCCGGCTGCTCCGGCGGGCGTACTTCCATGCTCGGCGTTCGCCGGCCCGAAAACCTCCGCCCACCAGGCGATTCTCCACCCCGACGAGTCACCGGGGAGACGTAGGCCGGAGTCGGGGTCCGCCTCAGGGATGCCCCGGAGACCAATGGGCCGAAAGTCCGTCCGGCCCGGGGTGCGGGTGTGGAAAACCCGTTCGCAAAGCTGTACGGCCGGGGGGATATGATTCCGCGGTCGCTGGTGGTGGGGGGCGATTCGGCGGCGCCTTCACGGCCTCAAGCGACCCCTCACGCCTGCGATTTCGCACTCTCTCGGGCTTTCGCCCGATTCCTCCGTGAGGTTCCATTGCGCAGTCAGTCCCGCAGATTCCTCGCCGCAGCCGCCACCACCGCCCTGGTCTCCGGTCTCGCCCTGACCTCGGCCCCGGCCGCCGTCGCGACCCCGACGACCGAGCCCACCACCCCGGCCGCCGTCGCGACCCCGACGACCGAGCCCACCACCCCGGCCACCACCCCGGCCACCACCGCTCCCACCCCGGCGCCGCACGGCTGGGCCTCGCCCGTCATGATCACCACCAGCGGCTTCCCGACCACGGTGACGGCGGGCAGCGCGGTCGAGTTCACCTCGACCCTCAAGAACACCGCCGACCATCAGATGGACGTGACGACCTCCTTCGGCGTCTCGACCTACCGCGGCAGTGGCCTCAAGCCGAGCCAGCTCAAGCTGGAGTACCAGCGCCCCGGTGCCGCACAGTGGCAGGACGCCAAGGCGGGCAACACCGACTCCGGCGGATGGTGGGAGCTGGACGAGTTCGGCACCCAGGTGCACCTGGCGGCGGGCGCCGAGGCCACCTACCGGCTGCGGCTGACCTTCACCGCCGACGCCGCCCCCGGCTGGGCCTCCGCGGGCCTCGACGCGATGGTCTCGGACCCGACCCTGCCCCCGGAGCAGCGAATCACCCAGGCCTCCGGCGGCACCCCCGACTTCACCATCGAGAGCAGCACCCCGACCACCCCGGTCCCCGTCGGGCTCCCGGACGTGAAGGTCCAGGGCGTGCCCGCCTCCTTCACCGCCGGCGGCGAGGCCAAGCCGTTCAAGGTGGTCTACGGCAACCACACCGGCAAGGACCTCCGGATCGTCCCGACGATCGTGTTCGAGGGCGAGGGCCTGCTCCGCGCGGACATGGTGAAGATCGAATTCCAGACCCAGGCGGGCGACTGGATCGCCGGCACGCCGGAATGGCACGACCTCCCCGACAGCCAGCTGGGCGTGCGGCTGCTCAGCGGCTCCAAGGACGCCGACGTCATCGCGCTGCCGAACGGCGAGACCCGTACGGTCAACCTGCGCCTCGCCTGGGCCAAGGGCGCTCCGGCGGCGGCCGAGTCGGTGTTCGCCAACGGATGGAGCCTGGCCGGCCCGGGCGGGCACGACTCCGCCGCCACCAGCCCGAAGGTCGCCTTCCGGATCGAGGCCGCCACGGGCTCCGCCGGCACCCCGGCCCCGACCTCCCCGGCCACCGACGCGACGCCGACCACCCCGGCCGCCACCGCCGACCCGTCCGCTGCCCCGGCCGCCCTGGTCACCACCGCTGCGCCGAACCCGGCGGCAGGCCCCGCGCAGGCCGCCGCGACCGGCACTCGGCTGGCCTCCACCGGCGGCGGCTCCTCCTCCGCCCCGATGGCGATCACCGGCGCGACGGCGATCGCCCTCGGCATCGGCACCCTGGTCGTCGCGCGCCGCCGCAAGGGCGCGCGGGGCGCCGGGAAGTGACCTGATACGGCCGAAGGCCCGCCCCTCACCCGCTGCGTAGCGGGGACGGACGGGCCTTCGGCCTTGGTGCGGCGGGATCAGCCGGCCGGGTGCTGCGGCGGCTGCGGCTGGGCGTACGGGTTGTCCGCCACCGGCTGCGGCGGGACACCCGGCTGGTACGGCGCGGCGGGCGCGGCACCCTGCGGCGGGACGGACCGGCCCGGCTGCGGGGCGTTCGGGTTGAACGGGGCCTGCTGCGCGTTGGGGTTGTACGGCGCGTTGGGGTTGTACGCCCCGACAGGCGGGGCCGTCGGCTGGTTCTTCGCGTTGCTGCGCTCGACGATCGCCTTCACCGAGGCGACGATCATCAGCACCGGCAGGATGAACGCCTTGAAGAAGATGAAGTACTCGCCGCCGTTGAAGACGAACGCGAGGTAGTAGGCGTAGCCCAGGAATCCGAGGCCGAAGAGCACGTTGAGGATCCGCAGGCCGGCCTTCATTCCGCCGCCGATGGCGCCGAGGACCAGCATGATGGCGCCGCTGAGCGTCAGCAGGACGACGTACCAGGAGAACAGCGGTTCGGCGCTGAAGTCGAGATTGTTCAAGGGGGGTTTCCTGTGGGAGGAAGAAAAACGGCGGGAACCGTTCGGGGACGAGAGCGCACAGTACTGGAGGCGGCCGACATCCGTCGTCGCCTTTTCATCACGGTGTCGTTGCGCCGCGCCGGAACGGCAATTGACGAGGTGGGAAATGACTGACTATGAGGTGCTGCGGGTCTTTTGCGGGCCCGACGGACGGCACGGCAATGAACTCGGGGTGGTGCGCGACGGCGCCGCCCTGCCTGAGCGGGCGGAGCGGCAGGCCTTCGCCCGCGAACTCGGCTTCAGCGAGACGGTGTTCGTCGACGACCCGGAGCGCGGGGAGATCGACATCTACACCCCGACGGTGCGGCTGCCCTTCGCCGGTCACCCCTGTGTCGGCACGGCCTGGCTGCTCGGCGTGGACCGACTGGTCACCCCCGTCGGGGTGGTCGCCGCCCGGCACGACGGCGGGCTGACCCGGATCGAGGCCCGGCCGGAGTGGACCCCGGGGCGCACCCTGCGGCAGTACGGCTCGGCGGCCGAGGTGGACGCGCTCCGGGTGCCGCCGCCGGGGGAGTGGATCTACGCCTGGGCCTGGCGGGACGAGGCGGCCGGTACAGTCCGGGCGCGGGCCTTCCCCGGCCGGGGCGACGGGATCGACGAGGACGAGGCGACCGGCGCGGCCGCCCTGCTGCTGACCGCCCGGCTCGGGCGGGAGCTGACCATCACCCAGGGTCGGGGCTCGCAACTGCTGACCGGGCCGCGCCCGGACGGGCTGATCGAGGTCGGCGGCCGGGTGATGAGGGCGGAGGCTCAGCCCGCCGGCGGCGTCGGCTCCGCGTAGGCGCGCGGACGGGCCGCAGGCGCGACCGCCGCCGTCGGAACGACGGTGACGGTCACCGGCGGGCCGGCCAGGACGGCGACCCGTGGTGCCCGCGGCTCGGGCCGGCGGTCCCGCAGCAGGTGGCGCAGGCCGGGGACGAGGGCGAGGTGGGCGATCACCACGCCGATCACGGCGAACAGTATGTGGTCCACGTTGAGGACGTGCCCGGGCGTCCAGGAGGAGAGGAACTCCAGGCCGGTCGCCAGCAGGGCGGAGACGCCGGTGGTGCGCAGGAAGGACGGCAGCCAAGGGGCCCGGATCCGGCCGCCGGCCAGCGGGAGCAGGAGGCCGAGCGGGGCGAGCAGCAGGAACTCGCCGACCACCTGCCAGGTGGTGGAGGAGCGGAGCGAGGCGAGCGGCGTCAGGTTGGCGTCGTACACCCAGGCCACCGGCAGGGGTCTGAGCACCAGCCAGAGCGCCAGCGTCAGGTGGAGGGCAAGGCCCGCCAGCCCGACCAGCCGGAGGGGACGGTGGACGGCCGCCGCCGGCCTCGTCTCGGTCCGCGCGCCGGAACGCTCGTCGCGTGTCCTGGTGCCATCTCGCTGCACGGGGACAAGGACGTGCCCCGGTGGCGCGGCGGTTCCACGCCGGGCATGAACATTCCCGGACACGCCCCTTCGCGCGGCCTCCTCACTTGCACGGGGAGGCCGTCGGCACCGCGCTGAACACGTTGTCCGGCGGCGGCGAGCCCGGCGTCACCGGGGTGGGCGAGGGGCTCGGGCTCGCGCTCGCCTTGGCGGCCGTGCCGCGGGCCGGGGTCGCGGCGGGCGCCGGGCCGGACGGGGTGGCCAGGGCGGTCGGTACGTGCGGGGTGGCCGGGCAGGCGGTCCGGCTGGCGGGCGCGCCGGCGTCGACCGGGACGGCGGTCGGCCGGATGCCGCAGCCGGAGGCCAGCACGAGCAGGAGCAGCACGCCGGCGGTGCGGCGCACGGTGGTGCGGGTGGGGGAGGTCACGTGGCGTCCTTGTGCTCGGCGGCGTTGCCGACGGGGCCGCCATCGGCCTCGCCGGCGGACGGCGGAGGCGGCGGGGTCAGCGGCAGCGTCAGGGTGAACACCGCGCCGACCTCCCCGTTCGCCGCGGTGATCGTCCCCCCGTGGATCTGGGCGTTGGCCATCGCGATGGACAGCCCCAGGCCGCTGCCCTCGGAGCGGGCCCGCCCGCGGTCGGCCTTGTAGAAGCGGTCGAAGACGTGCGGCAGCACGTCCTCCGGGATGCCGGGGCCGCTGTCGGAGACCTCGATCACGACCGAGTCGTCGGTCTGCCGGACCTTGACCCGCACCGGCGAGCCGCCGTGCTTGAGCGCGTTGCCGATCAGGTTGGCGAAGACCACGTCCAGTCGGCGCGGGTCGACCACGGCCAGGATGCCGCGCGGGGCGTCCAGTTCGACCGCGTCGTACCAGGCCCGGCCGTCGATGCAGGACATGATCAGGTCGGCGATGTCCACCTCGTCGGCGACCAGCTTGGCGGTGCCGGCGTCGAAGCGGGTTACCTCCATCAGGTTCTCCACCAGGTCGGACAGCCGGCGGGTCTCGCTCACCACGAGCCGTACGGCCGGCTCGATCATCGGGTCCAGCGACTCGGCCTCGTCCTCCAGGATGTCCGTCACCGCGGTCATCGCGGTCAGCGGGGTGCGCAGTTCGTGCGACATGTCGGCGACGAACCGCCGGCTCTGCGCCTCGCGCGCGCTCAGCTCCTCGACCTGCTCGTGCAGCGACTCCGCGGCCCGGTTGAACGTCCGCGCCAGGTCGGCGAGTTCGTCCGAGCCATCGACCTCCAGCCGGGTGTCCAGGTGTCCCTGGCCGAGCCGTCGGGCGGCCTCGCCGAGCCGCTTGACCGGCCGCAGCACGGTCGCCGAGGCGGCCTGGGCGAGCAGTGCCGAGCCGATCAGTGCGAGCAGTGTCGCGATGGCCAGCGACCAGCCCAGCGTGTTGAGGTCGGCCCGCTCGTTCTCCAGCGACTTGAACATGTAGGCCGTCGGCCCGTTCGGCACCACCTTGGTGCCGCCGATCACGAACGGGTGGCCCTCCAGGTTCTGCCGCTGCCAGTACAGGTGGTACGGGTACGGGTTGCTCTCGCTGACCTCGCGCGGCTTGGCGACGGTGGACTGCAGCGCCGCCGGCACGTCGGCCAGCGTGTAGTGCTGCGGGTCCGAGGAGGCCGGGCACTCCGGGTGCGCCGGGTCGACCACCACCACGTCGTAACTCAGGCCGGAGCTGGCCACGTTGGAGGCCAGCGTGGCCAGCTCCGGGCAGCTGGCGTTCAGCGGCAGGTCGGAGACGTTGCGGCTGAGCGAGACCCGGAAGTCGTTCAGCGCGGTGTCCTGGGCACGCTTGAGCACCGCGTCGCGGTTCAACCAGTACGCGATGCCGGAGGCCGAGACGGCGGCGAGCAGCGCGACCGCCGCGAACACCGCGATCAGCCGCACCCGCAGGGAGCGCAGCTTCCGCCACCGGCCCGCGGAGAACCGTCGGGCAGTCTGCTGATGGTCAGTCACAAGAGCCTGTCGTCGTACGGGAGTTCAGAATGCCTGAAATGAGCGGTCAGACCGTCGGCGGGTCCAGTCGGTAGCCGACGCCACGCACGGTGCGGATCAGCGTCGGCGCGGACGGCACGTCCTCGACCTTCGCCCGCAGCCGCTGCACACAGGCGTCCACCAGGCGCGAGTCGCCGAGGTAGTCGTGCTCCCAGACCAGCCGCAGCAGCTGCTGGCGGGAGAGCGCCTGGCCGGGGCGGCGGCTGAGCTCCAGCAGCAGCCGCAGCTCGGTCGGGGTGAGCTGGAGGTCCTGTCCGTCCTTGGTGACGGTCATCGCGGCCCGGTCGATCACCACGCTGCCGTACGCGGAGGAGTCCGAGCTCTCCCGCTCCCCGCGTCGCAGCACCGCCCGGATCCGGGCGTCCAGGACGCGCGGCTGCACCGGCTTCACCACGTAGTCGTCCGCACCGGACTCCAGGCCCACGACCACGTCGATGTCGTCCGAACGCGCGGTGAGCAGGATGATCGGCAGCTGGTCGGTGCGGCGGATCCGACGGCACACCTCGAAGCCGTCGATCCCGGGCAGCATCACGTCCAGCACGATCAGGTCGGGCCGCTGCTCCTTGAAGAGTTTCAGGCCGTCCTCACCGGAGGCGGCGGTGGCCACGCGGTGGCCCTGGCGGGTGAGGGCGAGTTCGAGGCCGGTCCGGATGGCGTCGTCGTCCTCGATCAGTAGGAGGAAAGGCACGGCCCCATTTTGGCCCACCGGGAGCGTTGAATCACCCCCCGCACCGGTCACCGATCGTATGGGAACCGGAAGGGCTGCTACCGGCGTCCGGTACGGAGGGAGGCGGACCGGGACGAAAGGCCTGCCCCTGTGACACCCCTGTGACAGTCGGCGGACAGCGCCATCACAACCGCCGGGCAGGATTTTCCATGTCGCCGCAGGACAGCGGGCCGCAAGGGCCGGCTGGAGGGCGGCAACAGGAACCGCTCGTACCGACCAAGGGGGCGCACGATGAACGCCACGCTTCAGACCCGGACCAACCCGGCTCTCCGCACCGCGCGTTCCTCAGCGACCACCCATCGGACCCGGTACGAGATCAGGACCGACGAGAACTCCGGTGCCGTGACCGTACGGGGGTGCGCGCACAGCACCGGTGGAAACCCTGTCGCACGCCGGGTGAGCGGCGGCGGCAGGACGGGGGAGCTGTACGGAATCGGCCGACTGGGGAGTGCAGTCGACTCCGCCAACACCCTCACGCTGCGGGGGATCCTCCCCGTCCGCGTCGAGGGCAAGGACGCCCTGGGGGGGACCGGGGGGAACAACGGCCTGCGGACGGTCGGTTCGGGGGAGCCGGCCGGCCGCGAGGCCGCCGGTGCGACGCTGCTGCGGCTGAACCCCGCACCGGCCCGCACCACCGAGGCGGGACAGGGAGACGCGCAGGGGGAGCACCCGGCCGTCGCGGAGGACCACATCACGGAGTTCACCGCGTACGTGCGCGAGCGCCGCGCCTCCCTGTACGCCACGGCGTACCACCTCACCGGTGACCGCTACGAGGCCGAGGACCTGCTGCAGAGCGCGCTCTTCAGCACCTACCGGGCCTGGGGCCGGATCACCGACAAGGCCGCGGTCGGCGGGTACCTCCGCCGCACCATGACCAACCTGCACATCTCCGCCTGGCGGCGCCGCAAGGTCAACGAGTACCCGACCGAGGAGCTGCCGGAGACGGCCGGCGACACCGACGCGATGGGCGGCACCGAGCTGCGCACCGTGCTCTGGCAGGCGCTGGCGAAGCTGCCGGAGAACCAGCGGACCATGCTGGTGCTGCGGTACTACGAGGGCAAGACCGACCCGGAGATCGCCGACGTGCTGGGGATCAGCGTCGGCACGGTCAAGAGCAGCATCTGGCGCGCCCTGCGCCGGCTGCGCGACGACGAGCACCTGAACAAGTCGGGCGACACCGTCCGGGCGTTCGGCGAGCTGGTTGCGTAGGACTCCCGTCGGGGGACGGGTAGCGGACGGTTGCGGTTCGGGGACGCCGACTCGGGGGGAGCGGCGCCCGTGGGGAGCCGAGAGCCGTTCGGGGAAGGCGACGGGCCCGGTGCGGGGGAGACGCACCGGGCCCGTCGTCCTTTTCGCTTCAGGGGGCCGGGGCTCCACGCTCCCGGGCCGCCGCCAGGGGGTCGCCCCAGGGGCCGCTGCGGGGACTGCTCGGGGCGGCCGCTCCGGGCGGCCGGTCCGGCGGCTCAGACCGCCGAGAGCTCCCGCCTCCCGGCCGCGGCGCGGACCCGCCGCGCGGCCTCCGCCCCTGCGCACGGATACGAGCCCAGCGAGACCTGCCGCCCGACGATGGAGCGCTCGGCCCGCATCAGCCGGTAGCCCCGGCGCAGCAGCACCGGCAGCGACTTGCGGCCCTCGCGGACGTCCCGGCGCAGTCGGCGCCAGGCCGTGGTGAGCGCGCCGTTGCGCAGGCACAGGGCGTCGCCGAGCAGGCCCTCGGCGGCGCACTGCGCGACGATCTCGGCGGCGAAGATGCCCTCCGCGATGAACGCGGCCGCGCCGCCCAGGTCCAGGGTGCGGGTGTCGATCCGGCCGTTGTCCGGGATCGAGTACACCGGCACGTCCGCGCGACCGTGCCCGTGCAGCGCGCGGATCGCGGCGACGGCCTGGTCGCGGTGCCAGGCGAGCGGGGAGTCCCAGTCCACGGCGCCGTCCGGCAGCCGGGGCAGGGTCGGGTCGTCCCCGTCCTTGTAGAAGTCGTCCAGCTGGAGCACCGGCAGACCGCTGCGATCGGCGAGCGAGGACTTCCCCGATCCGGAGGGCCCGGAGAGCAGGATCACCCGGGCATGGGCCGGCGGGGCGGGATTCATGGGGGAGTCACTCACGGGACACCAGTCTGACGCATCCGGGCCGGTTGCCGAAACCGGTGTGCGCAGAACTTCCGGCTCCGGGCGGGACGTAAGCCGCCGGAACACCGACGGACCCGCACCAGGGGGGGGAGAGGTGCGGGTCCGTCCAATGACCGTCCGGGCCCTGGGGGGGAGAGGGCACTGGGGACGGCCAGTCTGTGGAGTTGTGACGAAGTGTCGACGGAGGGTCAGATCCCCATCGGGTGCCAGACCGTCTTCGTCTCCAGGAACGAGAGTAGCCGGTCCGTACCGGGCGTATTCGTCCAGTCCTGGGCGAACGGGTCCAGCTCCGGACGGACCACCCGCTTCAGGGTATCCGCGGCGGCGGCCTCCAGGGCGGGCGCCGCGCCGGGGCCCTCGGCGGCGATGGCGCCGGTGAGGTCCAGCGCGTTGACGTCCTGGTGCGAGGCCAGCGTCGGGGCGATGTCCGCGGTCCGGCCCGAGATGATGTTGACCACGCCGCCCGGGACGTCCGAGGTGGCCAGCACCTCGCCCAGCGACAGCGCGGGCAGCGGGGCGTCCGCGGCGGCCGCGACCACGACCGTGTTGCCGGTGGCGATCGCCGGGGCGATCACCGAGACCAGGCCGAGCAGCGAGTGCCCGTACCCGGCCTGCGGCGCGACGATCCCGACCACGCCGGTCGGCTCCGGGGTGGAGAGGTTGAAGTACGGCCCGGCCACCGGGTTGGCGCCGCCCGCGATCTGGGCGACCTTGTCCGTCCAGCCCGCGTACCAGACCCAGCGGTCGATCGCGGCGTCCACCAGCGCGGCGGCCTTCTTCGGGCCGATGCCCTCGGAGACGGCCACCTCGGCGGCGAACTGCTCGCGCCGGCCCTGCAGCATCTCGGCCACCCGGTACAGCACCTGGCCGCGGTTGTACGCGGTGGTGCCGGCCCAGCCCTTGACCGCCGCGCGGGCGGCCAGGACGGCGTCGCGGGTGTCCTTGCGGGTGCCCAGCGGGGCGTTGGCGAGCCACTCGCCCTTGGAGTCGGTCACCTCGTACACCCGCCCGCTCTCGGAGCGCGGGAACTTCCCGCCGACGTACAGCTTGTAGGTCTTGCTGACCTGAATCCGTGCAGGGGCGTCAAGACGCGTCGCGACATCAGACATCGAGGTAGGCCTCCAGACCGTGGCGGCCACCCTCGCGGCCGTAACCCGACTCCTTGTAGCCGCCGAACGGCGAGGTCGGGTCGAACTTGTTGAAGGTGTTGGCCCAGACCACACCGGCCTTGAGCTTGTTGGCCATCCAGAGGATGCGCGAGCCCTTCTCCGTCCAGATGCCGGCGGAGAGGCCGTACGGGGTGTTGTTGGCCTTCGCGACCGCCTCTTCGGGGGTGCGGAAGGTCAGCACCGACAGCACCGGGCCGAAGATCTCCTCCTGGGCGATCCGGTGGGCCTGGCTGACGCCGGTGAACAGGGTCGGCTTGAACCAGAAACCGGTGCCCGGCAGCTCGCAGGACGGCGACCAGCGCTCGGCGCCCTCGGCCTCGCCGGCCTCGGTCAGCGCGGTGATCCGGGCCAGCTGCTCGGCCGAGTTGATGGCGCCGATGTCGGTGTTCTTGTCCAGCGGGTCGCCGACCCGCAGGGTGCCCATCCGGCGCTTCAGGGCGTCCAGCAGCTCGTCCTGGATCGACTCCTGGACCAGCAGGCGCGAACCCGCGCAGCAGACGTGGCCCTGGTTGAAGAAGATGCCGTTGACGATGCCCTCGACCGCCTGGTCGAGCGGCGCGTCGTCGAAGACGATGTTGGCGGCCTTGCCGCCCAGCTCCAGCGACAGCTTCTTGCGGGTGCCGGCCAGCTGCTTGGCGATCGCCCGGCCGACCGGGGTGGAGCCGGTGAAGGCGACCTTGTTGACGTCCGGGTGGGCGGTCAGCGCGGCGCCGGTGCGGCCGTCACCGGTGACGATGTTGACGACGCCCTTCGGCAGACCGGCCTGGCGGCAGATCTCGGCGAAGCGCAGGGCCGTCAGCGGGGTGGTCTCGGCCGGCTTCAGGACGACCGTGTTGCCGGTCGCCAGCGCGGGCGCGACCTTCCACGCCAGCATCAGCAGCGGGAAGTTCCACGGGATGACCTGGCCGGCCACGCCCAGCGGCTTCGGATTCGGGCCGAAGCCGGCGTAGTCCAGCTTGTCCGCCCAGCCGGCGTAGTAGAAGAAGTGCGCGGCGACCAGCGGCAGGTCGACGTCACGGGTCTCGCGGATCGGCTTGCCGTTGTCGATCGACTCCAGCACGGCCAGCTCGCGGCTGCGCTCCTGGATGATCCGGGCGATCCGGAACAGGTACTTGGCGCGCTCGCTGCCGGGCAGCGCCGACCAGTCGGCGAAGGCCTTGCGGGCGGCGGCGACGGCGCGGTCCACGTCCTCGTCGGTGCCCTGGGCGAACTCGGCGAGCACCTGCTCGGTGGCCGGGTTGACCGTCTTCAGGGCCTCGCTGCCGGAGGAGTCGACGAACTCGCCGCCGATGAAGTGGCCGTAGGAGGTGGCGATGTCACCCGCGGCGGCGGGGGACTCGGGGGCCGGGGCGTACTCGAAGAGGCCGGTCTTGCGCACGGGCTCCTCGATGTTCTTCTTCTTGGCCATGGTGATCAGTCCACCGTCACGTAGTCGGGGCCGGAGTAGCGTCCGGTGGTGAGCTTCTGGCGCTGCATCAGCAGGTCGTTGAGCAGGCTGGAGGCGCCGAAGCGGAACCAGTGCGGGGTCAGCCAGTCGTCGCCGAGGGTCTCGTTGACCATCACCAGGTACTTCATGGCGTCCTTGGTGGTCTTGATGCCACCGGCGGGCTTCACGCCGACCTGGACGCCGGTCTGCGCGCGGAAGTCGCGGACCGCCTCCAGCATCAGCAGGGTGACCGGCGGGGTCGCGTTGACGGCGACCTTGCCGGTGGAGGTCTTGATGAAGTCGGCGCCGGCCAGCATCGCCAGCCAGGAGACGCGGCGCACGTTGTCGTAGGTCTGCAGCTCGCCGGTCTCGAAGATCACCTTGAGGTGGGCGTAGCTGCCGTCGGCGCGCTTGCACGCCTCCTTGACGGCGACGATCTCGTTGAAGACGTCGAGGTAGCGGCCGGAGAGGAAGGCACCGCGGTCGATCACCATGTCGATCTCGTCGGCGCCCGCGGCCACCGCGTCGGCGGTGTCGGCGAGCTTGACCGGGAGGGCGGCGCGGCCGGCCGGGAAGGCGGTGGCCACGGAGGCGACCTGGATGTCGGTGCCGCGCAGGGCGTCCTTCGCGGTGGCGACCATGTCGGGATAGACACAGATGGCGGCGACGCGCGGGGTGGTCGGGTCGGTCGGGTCGGGGGTCCTGCCCTTCGCGCACAGGGCGCGCACCTTGCCGACCGTGTCCGCGCCCTCCAGCGTGGTCAGGTCGATCATGGAGATCGCCAGGTCGATGGCATTGGCCTTCGCCGTGGACTTGATCGAGCGGGTGCCGAGGGCGGCGGCACGCGCCTCCAGGCCGACCTGGTCGACGCCGGGCAGGCCGTGCAGAAAGCGGCGGAGCGAGGCCTCGGACGCCGCAACGTCCGCGAGGCCGCTGCCCGCAACGCCTGGGGGTACCTCCCGGCCGCCAGGCTGGGGGAGGGCATTGGCTGCAACAGTGGACATAGTCACCAGACCAGCATATCTACGCGCGTAGTCGACCGCTAGGGTGCCTGCCATTCGTGGCCGGACCGAGACCTGTAGGTGAGGGGCATGGGGCAGAATCGACGCCATGACCGATTCCGACGGCAAGCCCCACCAGGGCTCGGCCGCCCCCGACGGGGAGCCCGAGTACGCGGACCGCGTGTACCGCTCCGTCCCCGGCGTCATCTCCGGCGTGTTCCTGCTGGCCGTCGCCGCCTGGCTGATCGGCGACGCCGTGGTGACCGGCACCGGGAAGACCCCGTACGTCGCCCTCGCGGCCGTACCGGTGTTCGCCCTCCCGGTGATCGCCTACACCCTGCGCCCGGCGGTGCGGGCCAACAACAGCCGCCTGCTCGTCCGCAACCCGTGGCGGACCATCACCGCCCCCTGGGCCTCGGTGGACGCCCTGCGCGCGGGCTACTCGGTCGAGCTCCTCGCCGGCGGCAAGAAGTACCAGGTATGGGCCGTCCCGGTCTCCCTGCGCCAGCGCAAGCGCGCCACCCGCGCCCAGACCCGCGGCGCCGCCGAGCACGCCTCCCGGATGGGCATGGTCTTCGGCCGCCAGACCAACCCGGTCGTCCAGGGCTCCCCGGACCCCACCCGCGCCTGGTCCGACCAGATCACCGACGTCCTCCAGGAGATGGCCGAACGCAACGCCACCCGCCCCGAAGCCGCCGGCCCCCTCGTCGTCCGCTGGTGCTGGTGGGTCATCGCCCCCACCCTGGTCGGCCTCGTCGCCCTGATCACGGTGATCACGGTCTGACCGCGACCGACACGTACGAAACCGACACGTACGAAAGGGCCCGCCGCACCGGCGGGCCCTTTCTCGTACGGGGTGGGTCAGATGCCCGCGGCCTGGGCGAGGTCGTGCTTGATGGCGGCGAGGAGCTCGGCGGCCCGGGTGCGGGTGGGGGCGAGGTCGGCGGCGGTGGCGACCGGGAGGACGACCTCCAGGTAGCACTTGAGCTTGGGCTCGGTGCCGGAGGGGCGGACCACGATGCGGGCGGAGCGTACGGACTCGCCGGCGAGGTAGTAGCGCAGGCCGTCGGTGGGGGGCAGGTCGGCGGAGCCGGCCGAGAGGTCGTCGGCGCGGGTGACGGTCAGGCCGGCCAGGGCGGTCGGGGGCTGCTCGCGCAGGCGGCGCATCGCGTCGGCGATCAGCGAGAGGTCCCGGACCCGGACGGAGAGCTGGTCGGTGGCGTGCAGGCCGTGCTCCAGCGCCAGGTCGTCCAGCAGGTCGGTCAGGGTGCGGCCGGACTTCTTGAGGGTCGCGGCGAGCTCGGCGACCAGCAGGGCGGCGGTGATGCCGTCCTTGTCCCGGACGCCCTGCGGGTCGACGCAGTAGCCGAGCGCCTCCTCGTAGCCGTAGCGCAGGCCCTCGGCGCGGGAGATCCACTTGAAGCCGGTCAGCGTCTCGGCGTAGTCCAGGCCCGCGGCCTCGGCGATCCGGCCGAGCAGGGTGGCGGAGACGATGGTGGTGGCGAAGGTGCCCTCGGCCTTCTTCGCGACCAGGGCGGAGCCGAGCAGCGCGCCGACCTCGTCGCCGCGCAGCATCCGCCAGCCGGAGGTGCCGTTGCCGCTGCCGGCCGCGTTGGCGTTGGTGGGGACGGCCACCGCGCAGCGGTCCGCGTCCGGGTCGTTGGCGATCACGATGTCCGGGCCGACCGCGGCGGCGGTGCGGAAGGCGAGGTCCATCGCCCCCGGCTCCTCCGGGTTGGGGAAGGCCACGGTCGGGAAGTCCGGGTCGGGCTCGGCCTGCTCGGCGACCACGGTGGGCGCCGGGAAGCCGGCCCGGCGGAAGGCGGCGACCAGGGTGTCGCGGCCGACGCCGTGCATCGGGGTGTAGACCACGTCCAGCTCGCGCGGGCTGTGCTCGTCGACGATGGAGACGGCCCGGGCCAGGTAGGCCTCGATGACGTCCTCGCCGAGCACCTCCCAGCCCTCCTCGGCGCGCGGGACGTCGTCCAGCGAGCCGATCGCGTCGATCTCGGCGGCGATGCCGGCGTCGGCCGGCGGGACGATCTGCGAGCCGTCGCCCAGGTAGACCTTGTAGCCGTTGTCCTGCGGCGGGTTGTGGCTGGCGGTGACGGTCACACCGGCGGCCGCGCCCAGGTGGCGGACGGCGAAGGCGAGCACCGGGGTCGGCAGCGGGCGCGGCAGCAGCGCGGCGCGCAGGCCGGCCGCGACCACCACGGCGGCGGTGTCGCGGGCGAAGTCGTAGGACTTGTGCCGGGCGTCGTAGCCGATGACGACCAGGTCGCCCAGGTTCTCCTTCTTGACGTACGCGACCAGGCCGGCGGCGGCCCGGATCACCACGGCGCGGTTCATCCGCATGGGGCCGGCGCCGAGTTCGCCGCGCAGGCCGGCGGTGCCGAACTGGAGGCGGTCGGCGAAGCGCTCGGCGAGCTCGGCCCAGGCGAGCTTGCCGTCCTCCTCGCCCTCCGGTGCCTCGGCCCGGGCCAGCAGGGCGGTCAGCTCCTCGCGGGTCTGCGGGTCGGGGTCCTCGGCCAGCCAGGTGCGGGCCCGGGCGAGGAGGTCGGTGGTGGGTGCCTGCGTCATGTTGCCTGTCTCCATCGGGAAGTGCGTCGGGATGTCGGCCGGAGGGTTCCGCGCAACAAGAAGGGATGAGGTGTGCACATGCGGACGGGGCCCGCGGGAAGGCGTGATCAGCGGATCACGCCGCCCGTGGGCCCCGTCACTCATGATTCTGCGCCCGGGAGGCGTCAGATCCGCTCCAGGACCTTCGCCAGCAGCTCGCCCATGCGCTCGGCGGAGGCCTTGCCGGCCTCCAGCACCTCTTCGTGGTTGAGCGGCTCGCCGGTCATGCCGGCGGCCAGGTTGGTGACCAGGGAGATGCCGAGCACCTCGGAGCCGGCCTCGCGGGCGGCGATGGCCTCCAGGGTGGTGGACATGCCGACCAGCTCGCCGCCGATCACCCGGGCCATGTTGACCTCGGCCGGGGTCTCGTAGTGCGGGCCGCGGAACTGGACGTAGACGGCCTCGTCCAGGCTCGGGTCGACCTCGTGGCACAGCGCGCGCAGGCGCTTGGAGTACAGGTCGGTGAGGTCGACGAAGTTGGCGCCGACGATCGGGGAGTCCGCGGTCAGGTTGATGTGGTCGCGGATCAGGACCGGCTGGCCGGGCACCCAGCCCTCGCGCAGGCCGCCACAGCCGTTGGTCAGCACGATGATGCCGCAGCCGGCCGCGGCGGCGGTGCGCACGCCGTGGACGACGGTGGCCACGCCGTGGCCCTCGTAGTAGTGGTTGCGGCCGAGGAAGATCAGGGCGCGCTTGTCGCCGATCTTCACCGAGCGGATCTTGCCGGCGTGGCCGGCCACGGCGGGGGCGGGGAAGCCCGGGAGTTCGGTGACCGGGAACTCGGCCACGGTCTCGCCCAGGGCGTCGGCGGCCGGCACCCAGCCGGAGCCCATCACCAGGGCGACGTCGTGCCGCTCGGCACCGGTCAGCTCGCGCAGGCGCTCGGCGGCGGCCTGGGCGGCGGCGTAGGGGTCGGCGGAGACGACCGACTGAGGAGAAGCGTTCACGGGTCCGAGGATAGACGGCTTTCGGCTACGCGCGTAGAAAATCTGGTGCGGCGTGCCGGATCGTTACCCGGCTGACCCGAAAACACAGCTCGGTGGCGCTTTTCGGGCGACCGGGTCGTTGATACGTACAGAAAGAAGGAAGCGCGTGTTCAGCAGGGCCGGTGGCGCAGGTCCATCACGTAGTCGTGCGGGGCGCCGGCGCTCTCCGCGGCGTCGGCGATCAGGCCGAGGTAGCGGGCCGCGGGCAGGCCGCCCTCGTAGTCGTTGAGCACGTACGTCCAGACCTGGATGTCGCCGTCCAGGGTCTGCGCGCGCAGCTTGGTCTTGCGGTAGATGCCGAGCTGGACGCCCTCCCAGCGGTCCAGGCCCTCCTCGTCCATCGGCGCGATGTCGTAGAGCGAGACGAAGACCTGGTGCTTCTCGTCCTCGACGACGGTGGCCAGCGAGCCCTCCCAGCCGAGCTGCTCGCCGCCGAAGGTGAGCCGCCAGCCGTCCAGCCACCCCGTGCCGCGCAGCGGGGAGTGCGGGGCTCGGCGGGTCATCTGCCGGGCATCGAGGTTGGTGGCATACGCGGCGTAAAGGGGCATGGGGGCCAGCGTAGCCCGGTCGGCGCACGCGGCGGGCGGTTGTGCGTCCGCACGGAGCCCGGACCCCGTTGTGGCGGCACTCTCGGCGTGCGGGACAATGGTGAGCGTGACTCGGATCGTGATCATCGGTGGCGGACCCGGCGGCTACGAGGCGGCGCTGGTGGCCGCTCAGCTCGGCGCGGAGGTGACCGTCGTCGACCGCGACGGTCTGGGCGGATCGGCGGTGCTCACCGACTGCGTACCGTCGAAGACCCTGATCGCGACCGCGGAGGTGATGACCACCTTCGACAGCTCGTACGAGGAGCTGGGCATCACGGTCGCCCGGGACGGCGACTCCCAGGAGAGCAAGGTCGTCGGCGTGGACCTGGGCAAGGTCAACCGCCGTGTGAAGCGCCTGGCGATCGCGCAGTCCCACGACATCACCCAGTCCGTCACCCGCGCCGGGGTCACCGTGCTGCGCGGCCGCGGCCGGCTGGGTGCCGGTGGGCAGGCCGTGGACGGCTCCCGCGAGGTGCTGGTGGACGGGCCCGACGGCAGCGTCCAGTCGCTGCGCGCCGACGCCGTGCTGATCGCCACCGGCGCCCACCCGCGCGAGCTGCCGGACGCCCAGCCGGACGGCGAGCGGATCCTCACCTGGACCCAGGTGTATGACCTGGAGGAGCTGCCCCGCGAGCTGATCGTGGTCGGCTCCGGTGTGACCGGCGCCGAGTTCGCCGGCGCCTACCAGGCGATCGGCTCCAAGGTCACGCTGGTGTCCAGCCGCGACCGGGTGCTGCCGGGCGAGGACCCGGACGCCGCCGAGGTGCTGGAGGACGTCTTCCGGCGCCGCGGCATGAACGTGATGAGCCGCTCGCGCGCCGAGAGCGCCAAGCGCATCGGCGACCGGGTCGAGGTGACCCTCTCCAACGGCAAGGTGATCGAGGGCACCCACTGCCTGATGGCGGTCGGCTCGATCCCCAACACGGCCGGCATGGGCCTGGAGGAGGCCGGGGTCAAGCTCAACGACTGGGGCCAGATCCAGGTCGACCGGGTCTCCCGCACCAGCGCCCCGGGCGTGTACGCGGCGGGCGACTGCACCGGCGTCTTCATGCTCGCCTCGGTGGCGGCCATGCAGGGCCGGATCGCGATGTACCACGCGCTCGGCGACGCGGTGCAGCCGCTGAACCTCAAGACCGTGGCCTCCAACGTCTTCACCGACCCGGAGATCGCCACCGTCGGCTACACCGCCGCCGACGTGGAGTGCGGCAAGATGGACGCCGTCGTGGTCAAGCTCCCGCTGCGCGGCAACCCACGGGCGAAGATGCAGGGCATCCGGGACGGCTTCGTGAAGCTGTTCTGCCGCCCGGGCACCGGCATCGTGGTCGGCGGCGTGGTCGTCGCCCCGCGGGCCAGCGAG
Organism: Kitasatospora sp. NPDC023118; assembly: GCF_055560875.1. Lineage (NCBI taxonomy): Bacteria > Bacillati > Actinomycetota > Actinomycetes > Kitasatosporales > Streptomycetaceae > Kitasatospora > Kitasatospora sp. NPDC023118. Next base: position 34,915 of record NZ_JBVHHW010000002.1, on the reverse strand, counting down.
CTGATCCACTCGATCTCGCTCGCGGTGGACGCCAATCTGACCGTCGAACAGGTGGCCAGCGCCTTCACCGTCTACCCGTCGGTCTCCGGCTCGACCGCCGAAGCCGCGCGGCAGCTGCACATCCGCAAGCGGGCCGACGGCGAATCCTGAGCTCAAGGCGTGAAGTTGAGGGCGGCTGCCGATCGGCGGCCGCCCTTCGCGCATGGGTGATCGTCACCCGGACGGCGGGCGCGGTCCCGGGCTATTGACGGCGCGCATTGTACGGTCACGCGCCGCTCGTGCGCGAGCAATTCCCGCTACTAGCTGCAAACGCCTGAAAGCAGACGGTCACTCAGGTTACCGTCGGTTCTGTGTTTGCAGCAGAACGTCGCCAGTTGATCCTCGAAATGGTGCGCGCCAACGGAGCCGTCTCGCTCCGGGAGTTGGCCCGCGTCGTCCAGACCTCCGAAGTGACCGTGCGCCGCGACGTGCGGGCGCTGGAGGCAGAAGGGCTCCTCGACCGCCGGCACGGCGGCGCGGTGCTCCCCGGCGGCTTCAGCCGCGAACCCGGCTACCCGCAGAAGACCCACCTGTCCGCGGCGGAGAAGAGCGCCATCGCGGACCTCGCCGCCGGGCTGGTGGAGGAGGGCGACGCGGTGGTGGTCGGCGCCGGCACCACCACCCAGGAGCTGGCCCGCCGGCTGGCCAGGGTGCCCGGCCTGACGGTGGTCACCAACTCGCTGCTGGTCGCCCAGGCGCTGGCGCACGCCAACCGGGTCGAGGTGGTGATGACCGGTGGCACCCTGCGCGGCTCCAACTACGCGCTGGTGGGCAGCGGCGCCGAGCAGTCGCTGCAGGGGCTGCGGGTCACCAAGGCCTTCATCTCCGGCAGCGGGCTGACCGCCGAGCGCGGGCTGTCGACCGCGAACATGCTGTCCGCGAGCGTGGACCGGGCAATGGTGCTGGCGGCCGCCGAGGTCATCGTCCTCGCCGACCACACCAAGCTCGGCGCGGCCGGCATGTTCCAGACCGTGGCCACCGAGACCATCACCCGGCTCGTCACCGACGAGCAGGCCACCGCCGACGACGCCACCGTCCGCGAGCTGGACGCGCTGGCCGACTGCGGGGTGCAGATCGACCTGGCGCCGCTCTGCGCGGCCCCCGGTGGCGACGCCCCCGTGCACGGCACGGGCAGCGGCCCGGTCCACCAGACCCAGCCCGGCCCGATGGGCCGCCGCCCCGCCCAGGGCCCCGGCGGCGCCCCGCTGCCCGGCCAGCGCCGCCCCGGGGCGCACGGCGGGCCGGTCGGCCCGGGCGGGATGCCGGTCCGGCTGGCCGAGCTGGGCCTGCCGCGGGGGCGCTGAGGCCGTCGCCCGTACGACCGGGAAACACGACCGGTCCGCACCCCCCGAAGGGCGTACGGACCGGTCGAAGGATTGACGACCGCGGGTCGGCCCCCGATTCCGCCGGGGCCCGAACCGCTACGGCCTCGGTCAGTCCTTGATCTCGCAGAGCGCGGCGCCGCTGCTGACGCTCGCGCCCACCTCGGCCTTGAGGCCGACGATGGTGCCCGACTTGTGGGCGTTCAGCGGCTGCTCCATCTTCATCGCCTCCAGGACCACGATCAGCTCGCCCTCGGCGACGACCTGGCCCTCCTCGACGGCGACCTTGACGATGGTGCCCTGCATCGGCGAGGCCAGGGTGTCACCGCTGACGGCCGAGCCGGCCTTCTTGGCGCCCACCCGGCGCTTGGCCTTGGCGGCACCCGCCGCACCGGCCGCCGGTGCCGCCGAGACGCCCAGCGAGGACGGCAGCGAGACCTCGATCCGCTTGCCGCCGACCTCGACGACCACGGTCTCCCGGGTCTCGGCCTCCTCGGCCTCGCCGGCCGAGCCCGCGAACGCCGGGATGGTGTTGTTGAACTCGGTCTCGATCCAGCGGGTGTAGACCGTGAACGGCTCGTCGCTGCCGTGCACCTCGGGCGCGAACGCCGGGTCGGTGACGACCGCCTGGTGGAACGGGATGGCGGTGGCCATGCCCTCCACCTTGAACTCGTTCAGCGCGCGCTTGGCCCGCTCCAGGGCCTGCTTGCGGTCACGGCCGGAGACGATCAGCTTGGCCAGCAGCGAGTCCCAGGCCGGGCCGATGACCGAGCCGGTCTCCACACCGGAGTCCAGGCGCACGCCCGGGCCGGACGGCGGGGCGAACAGCGTCACGGTGCCGGGCGCGGGCAGGAAGTTGCGGCCCGGGTCCTCGCCGTTGATGCGGAACTCGAAGGAGTGGCCGCGCACCTCCGGGTCGCCGTAGCCGAGCTCCTCGCCGTCGGCGATCCGGAACATCTCGCGGACCAGGTCGATCCCGGTGACCTCCTCGGTGACCGGGTGCTCCACCTGCAGACGGGTGTTGACCTCCAGGAAGGAGATCGTGCCGTCCATCGCCACCAGGAACTCGCAGGTCCCGGCGCCCTCGTAGCCGGCCTCCTTCAGGATGGCCTTCGACGCGCGGTACAGCTCGGCGTTCTGCTCCGGGGTCAGGAACGGCGCGGGCGCCTCCTCGACCAGCTTCTGGTGCCGGCGCTGCAGCGAGCAGTCACGGGTGGAGACGACCACCACGTTGCCGTGCTTGTCCGCGAGGCACTGGGTCTCCACGTGCCGCGGGTTGTCCAGGTAGCGCTCGACGAAGCACTCGCCGCGGCCGAAGGCGGCGACCGCCTCGCGCACCGCGGACTCGTACAGCTCCGGGATCTCCTCCAGCGTGCGGGCGACCTTGAGGCCGCGGCCGCCGCCGCCGAACGCCGCCTTGATGGCGACCGGCAGGCCGTGCTCCTGCGCGAACGCGACGACCTCGTCCGCACCCGAGACCGGGTCCGGGGTGCCGGCCACCAGCGGGGCGCCGGCGCGCTGGGCGACGTGACGGGCGGTGACCTTGTCACCGAGGTCGCGGATGGCCTGCGGCGGCGGGCCGATCCAGGTCAGACCCGCGTCGATGACGGCCTGGGCGAAGTCGGCGTTCTCCGACAGGAACCCGTAGCCGGGGTGGACGGCGTCGGCGCCGGCGTCCTCGGCGGCCTTGAGGACCTTGGCGATGTCGAGGTAACTGGTGCCGGGGGTGTCACCGCCCAGCGCGTAAGCCTCGTCGGCCGCGCGGACGTGCAGCGCATCCCGGTCCGGCTCGGCGTAGACGGCGACGCTGGCGATACCGGCGTCCGAGCAGGCCCGGGCGATGCGGACGGCGATTTCCCCGCGGTTGGCGATGAGCACCTTGCGCACTGTGGCTCCCTTCTTGAACCTCGTTGAGTTTATGGATTCCTGGGCAGTACCGGCGAGTAGCCCCAGGTTGTGAACTATCCCACACGCTCGGTGATGGGAATTCCGGCCCTGGACACCGTCCTTGCGGCGACCTCGCAGGTCGAGACCGGTGCGGTGGGACCGAGGCGGTCGACGGTGGGTGACCGGGGGGCGGCGTGGCGGGACGGTGTCATGGGACACACCTTCCCGCAGCCCGCTTAAGCCGTGGTCGAGGCGGCGGCGGGGCGCCGCAGCGCCTCGGCCGTCACGTCGGCGACGAGCTCCACCATGTCCGGCCCGTACGCCTCCGGGTTGACCACCCGCAGGACGAGCGCGAACGTTCCGTTCTGGCCGTACTTGCGGGCGAGTTCGCGGTGGTGGGACACCAGGTAGCGCACCCCGGCCTGGTTGGCGGTGCCGGTCTGGCCGGAGATCAGGAACACCGGCCGGCCGTCGTCCGGGGTGGCGATCCGGGCCAGCAGGGTGTGCGCCTGGTCCTGGTCGGCACGGAAGTCGCGCTCGCCCACCACGAGCACGTTGCTGCCCGGACCGGGACCGGAGGTGACCAGCACCCCCGGCAGGCCCCAGGCCAGGTGGGCGGCCATCCGGTCGTTGCTGACGGGACCGCCCAGGCACAGCTCGGTCTTGGCGCCCAGGCCGCGGTGCGCCGCGTCGTGGGCGACCAGTTCGGGCCGGGCGCCGCACTCCTCGACCAGCCCGGCCAGCCACATCAGCGCGTAGGCGTCCCGGCGGGTCACGGTGTGCGCGTGCGAACCCGTCCCGATGCTGCGGGGCACCACGATCAGGCACTCGCTGCCGGACGGCAGCCCGAGGAAGCCCCGCACCCGTTCGACCTTTCGGCGCCGCCGCAGGGCCTGGGCCAGCCAGCCCAGGCCGGCGCTGATGGCGCTGGCCACCAGGCCGAGCACCACGTTGAGCACGCTGTCGGTCATCGCCGCGTTCCCTCCCCGTTCGAACGCCGCTCAGCTTAGAGGCGCACCTGCCGGGGGCGGCAGGTTGCTTGGTCCACGGATCAGCCCCGGCCGTCAGGCCCAGAGATCGACCAGCCGGACGTCCAGGTCGGCGAGGAGCCGGCGCAGCAGCGGCAGGGACAGGCCGATGACGTTGCCCGGGTCGCCGTCGATGCCGTCGATGAACGGCGCCGAGCGGCCGTCCAGGGTGAACGCCCCGGCCACGTGCAGCGGTTCGCCGGAGGCCACGTAGGCGGCGATCTCCTCGTCGTCCGGGGTGCCGAAGCGGACGGTGGTGGAGGCGGTCGCCGAGGACTGCCGGCCGGTCACGGTGTCGATCACGCAGTGGCCGGTGCGCAGCACGCCGGCGCGGCCGCGCATCGACTGCCAGCGGGCCAGCGCCTCGGCGGCGTCGGCGGGCTTGCCGAGGGCCTTGCCGTCCAGCTCCAGGACGGAGTCGCAGCCGATCACCAGCTCGCCGCCGGTCAGTTCGGCGGCGACGGCCTTCGCCTTGGCCTCGGCCAGGACGAGGGCGAGCTCGGCGGGGGAGGCGGCACTGATCGCGTCCTCGTCGACGCCGCTGACCACCACGCGCGGGTCGAGCCCCGCCTGGCGCAGCAGCCCGAGGCGGGCGGGGGAGGCGGAGGCGAGGACGAGGGGGCGCTGGTCGGTCATGCCCACCAGGGTAGGGGGTGCCGGTGTCCGCCGTTCGGGTGAACGGCTCAGGTGAACGACCGGGCGATCATGATCAGGACGGCGCCCACCAGCACCAGGGCGGCGAGCACCTTGCCGGCCCGCTGCATCCGTTCCTGCATGCGGCGGGCCTCGGGCGAGGGCTCATCGCGGGGGTCTGACCAGAGCACCCGTCCAGAGTGCGCCGCGCGGGGGACGGGCGCCTGAGTATCCGTACTCAGGTTTCGGGCGACGCGGGCGGCTGGACGGGAACGCGGGCGGCCGATACGGCATGGCGGGCGCCCGCCCCGAGCCGAAGGGGCGCGCCGGTGCCGAAACGGAGAAGCGACCAGCGAGGTACGAGCGCCGGAGCGCCGACCGTCGGCGCCGGGTCAGAGCGCCCCGGAGGCGAGCGGGCGAATAACAGCCCCGGAGGCGAGCGGGCGAATAGCGGCGCAGGAAGTCGGACGGGCCCGACTTCCTGCGCCGGGCGCGTCAACTCAGTGCGCCCAGCCCGACGTCCGCCAGGCGTTGACGCCCGGGTGGACGGCGGGGCGGAGCAGGCGGGAGCGGTCGTTCCAGGGGGAGGCCGGGCCGACGCCGGCCTGGCGCGCCGCCTCGGCGGCGGCCTGCGCGGCGGCGGCCCGGGCCTGGACCACCGCCAGGACGGTGGCGAGCTCCTCGGGGGTCGGCTGCCCGTGCAGCACGTGGATCGGGGACATGGCTTGTTCTCTCCCGACAGGGATGGGGCCTACAGGGGGATGTTGCCGTGCTTCTTGGGCGGCAGCACCTCGCGCTTGCCGCGCAGGGCCCGCAGACCCCGGACGATGTGCCGGCGGGTCTCGCTCGGGGCGATCACCGCGTCGACGTAGCCGCGCTCGGCGGCCAGGTACGGGTTCAGCAGGGTGTCCTCGTACGAGGCGATCAGCTCGGCCCGCGTCTCCTCGACGGTGCCGGCCGCCTCGGCCTCGGCGATCTCCCGGCGGTGCAGGATGTTGACCGCGCCTTGCGCGCCCATCACCGCGATCTGCGCGGTCGGCCAGGCCAGGTTGAGGTCGGCGCCCAGGTGCTTGGAGCCCATGACGTCGTACGCGCCGCCGAAGGCCTTTCGGGTGATCACGGTGATCAGCGGGACGGTGGCCTCGGCGTAGGCGTAGATCAGCTTGGCGCCGCGGCGGATGATGCCGTCCCACTCCTGCTCGGTGCCGGGCAGGAAGCCGGGCACGTCGACGAAGGTCAGCACCGGGATGTTGAACGAGTCGCAGGTGCGGATGAAGCGCGCGGCCTTCTCGCTGGCGTTGATGTCCAGGCAGCCGGCCAGGTCTATCGGCTGGTTGCCGACGATGCCGACCGCGTGGCCCTCGACCCGGCCGAAGCCGGTGATGATGTTGCCCGCGTACAGCGGCTGGGTCTCCAGGAACTCGCCGTCGTCGACGATGTGCTCGATCACCTTGTGCATGTCGTACGGCTGGTTCGCCGAGTCCGGCACGATCGTGTCGAGTTCGAGGTCCTCGGCAGTGACCGACAGGTCGGCCTGCTCGGGGTAGGACGGCGGGTCGCTCAGGTTGTTGGAGGGCAGGTACGAGAGCAGGCTCTTGACGTACTCGACCGCCTCCTTCTCGTCCGTGGCCAGGTAGTGCGCGTTGCCGGACTTGGTGTTGTGGGTGCGGGCGCCGCCCAGCTCCTCCATGCCGACGTCCTCGCCGGTCACGGTCTTGATCACGTCCGGGCCGGTGATGAACATGTGCGAGGTCTGGTCGGCCATCACCACGAAGTCGGTGATCGCGGGGGAGTAGACCGCGCCGCCGGCGCAGGGGCCCATGATCAGCGAGATCTGCGGGATGACGCCCGAGGCGTGCACGTTGCGGCGGAAGATCTCGCCGTACAGGCCGAGCGAGACCACGCCCTCCTGGATCCGGGCGCCGCCGGAGTCGTTGATGCCGATGACCGGGCAGCCGGTCTTCAGCGCGAAGTCCATCACCTTGACGATCTTCTCGCCGAAGACCTCGCCGAGCGAACCGCCGAAGACGGTGAAGTCCTGGGCGAAGACCGCGACCTGGCGGCCGTCGACGGTGCCGTAGCCGGTCACCACGCCGTCGCCGTACGGGCGGTTCTTCTCCTGGCCGAAGTTGGTCGAGCGGTGCCGGGCGAACTCGTCGAACTCGACGAAGGAGTCCTCGTCCAGCAGCTCCACGACCCGCTCGCGGGCGGTCAGTTTGCCCTTGGCGTGCTGCTTCTCCACGGCCTTGGACGAGCCGGAGTGCACCGCCTCGTCCAGCCTGCGCCGCAGGTCGGCGAGCTTGCCGGCGGTGGTGTGGGGGTCGTACGGCGCCTCGGTCATCCGGGTGGCTCTCCCTGATCATGGGCCGCGGCCTGTTCGATTGCGCGCGGGCCGGAGTCGGGGGCTCGCGCACGAGGGCAGGGCGGCGCTGCGAACTACCGTTGGGTAGCGTAGCCAGCGCGTAGGGCTGTGCGTCATGTCCTGGCGTTATGGCCATCGACACAGTGTGTTAACGAGCGTTATGCGGGACGATGGGGCGGACTACGCCTCTAGTCTGCTGCCCATGACCGCACCCGACACTCCCCACCGCAGCGGACTGCGCGGCTTCGGCCGTACCGGACCGTCCCCCTGGACCGACCTGGACCGGCCGCCGCTGGACGAGGAGGCGCTGCGCCGGGACCTGGTCGTCCCGGGCGGGCTCTGGACCTCGCTGGACGTCGTCGCCGAGACCGGCTCCACCAACACCGACCTCGCCGAGCGGGCCCGGGCCGGTGCCCCGCAGGGCGCGGTGCTGGTCGCCGAGGCGCAGAGCGCCGCGCGCGGGCGGCTGGACCGGCAGTGGAGCGCCCCGGCCCGCTCCGGGCTGTTCCTGTCCTTCCTGCTGCGCCCCGAGGAGGTACCGGTCGAGCGGTACGGCTGGCTGCCGATCCTGGTCGGGGTGGCCGCCGCCAGCACGCTCGGCCGGGTGGCCGGGGTCGAGACCGGGCTGAAGTGGCCCAATGACCTGCAGGTGGAGATCGACGGCGCGGAGCGCAAGCTCGGCGGCATCCTCACCGAGCTCAGCGGCGGCGCGGTGGTGGCCGGGATGGGGCTGAACGTCTCGCTGCGCGCGGAGGAGCTGCCCGTCCCCACCGCCGCCTCGCTCGCCCTGGCGGGCGCCGGGACCACCGACCGCTCCGTCCTGCTGCGCGCCCTGCTGCGCGAGTTCGCCGAGCTGTACGGCGAGTGGACGACCGCGGCCGGGGACCCGCACGCGAGCGACCTGATGCGCGCGTACGTGGACCGCTGTACCACCCTGGGCCGCCGGGTGAAGGTGCACCTGCCGGGCGACCGCGAGCTGGTCGGCGAGGCGGTGGCGATCGACGGGGACGGCCGCCTGGTGGTCCGTACCGCCGACGGCGCGCGCCGGGCGGTCGGCGCGGGGGACGTGGTGCACGTCCGCCCCGAAGCCCCCTGAACGGCAGTCTTCACTTCCCCTTGACTCGGGCGGATGCCCCGGATCACGGGATTCCGTGCGAACATTCCACCTGGCAGAGGTGTGAGGCGCGCCACTGCCCGCCCGGGTGGCGGGCGGCGCGCCCGGACAGGTAGGAAACGAGGCAAGTGCGGCAACCGCACGGGGACGGACCGGTGGCAGAGGACGGCAGCGGCGGGACGGCGGGCAACCACGACCCCACGGTCGCGCTCGAACTGGAACGCCTGATCCTGGACGCGCCACGCCGCTACACCCCGTACCAGGCCGCGCGCGCCGCCGACGTCCCGATGGAGCTGGCCACCCGGTTCTGGCGGGCCATGGGCTTCCCCGACATCGGCCAGTCCCGGGCGCTCACCGACGGCGACGTGATCGCGCTGCGGCGCCTCGCCGGCCTGGTCGAGTCCGGGCTGCTCAGCGAGTCGATGGCGATCCAGGTGGCCCGTTCCACCGGCCAGACCACGGCCCGGCTGGCCGGCTGGCAGATGGACACCTTCCTGGAGAACCTCACCCAGTCCGCCGAGCCGGGGCTGACCCGCGCCGACGTCGCGTACCCGCTGGTCGAGCTGTTGCTGCCGGAACTGGAGCAGTTCCTGGTGTACGTCTGGCGGCGTCAGCTGGCCGCCGTCACCGGCCGGGTGGTGCAGGCCGCCGAGGACAACGAGATCACCAGCGGTCGGCTCGCGGTCGGCTTCGCGGACCTGGTCGGCTTCACCCGGCTGTCGCGACGGCTGGAGGAGGAGGAACTCGGCGAGCTGGTCGAGACCTTCGAGAACACCTGCTCCGACCTGATCGCCGGGCAGGGCGGCCGGGTGATCAAGACCCTCGGCGACGAGATCCTCTACGTCTCGGAGGACCCGGCGACCGCCGCCGAGATCGCGCTGAGCCTGATCGAGGCGCTGGCCGAGGACGAAACCATCCCGGCGCTACGGGTCGGCATGGCCTTCGGGACGGTCACCCAGCGGATGGGCGACGTCTTCGGCACCACGGTGAACCTGGCCAGCCGGCTCACCTCGATCGCGCCCAAGGACGCGGTGCTGATCGACGGGCAGTTCGCCGCCGCGCTGGAGCAGAACGGCAGCGTCGCCCCGGCCGACTCGGAGGGGCCGGGCCTGGCGGAGGCGCTGTCGGTGGCCGCCGGGATGCCCGCCTCCGGGCTGCCGGTGCCGGGCCCGGACGCGGGGGCCCGGTTCCACCTGCAGCCGATGTGGCGGCGGCCGGTGCGGGGGCTGGGGCTGGTCGAACCGTGGCTGCTGTCGCGGCGGCTGAGGCCGGAGTAGCGGGCGGGTGCCTCCTCCGGGAGCTCCTCCGGGGGCCTTCTTCGGGGCCTTCTTCGGGGGGCGAGTCGGGGAGGGGCTTCGGGGGTCTCCGAGGGGTACCCGAGTCCGGGGAGGGGTCTCCGAGTGGCCGAACGGTTGAAAGCCGTACGGTCCGCTGCGGGTCCATCCGGGCAAACGGGGCATAACCGAACGAAATCGCCATAGTCTTGGTGCAAGCGGCCGGACGGGTGCGATCGGCTTCGGGGGTCTGGCAGGACCGAGCACAGGGAGCGAGGCGAGCCGGTGAGCAGTGAGGCGATCATGACGGACCGCGGCTGCGACTGCGATGGCCCGCGCCACCCCGACCCGCTGCCCGACCTGCGGCTGCAGTCGGTGGTCGAACTCGCCCAGGACATGGCCGGCGCGCTCACCCCGCTGGAGGCCGTCCGGGCCGCCGCCGCCCGGGCCACCGAGGCGCTCGGCGCCACCATGGCCGCCGTCTCCGTGTGGGACCGCGAGTCCGGCCGGCTGCGGGTCCTGGTCAACCACGGGTCGCTCGCCCCCGGCGAGGAGGAGCTGCCGGAGGACGAGTCGTACCCGGTCGCGGACTTCCCGGAGATCGTGACCTACCTGGAGGAACGCTGGACCACCGGCCGCCTGCCCCGCGCCTGGCTGCAGACCGCCGAGAACGCCGAACCGCACGCCGGACATACGCACCCGGCCGCCAGCGCGTACTGCCAGGAACGCGCCGCGGCGCTGCGCCGGCGCGGGCGGGCCTGCTGCGTGGTCGCGCCGATCGTGCTGCACGGGCAGGCCTGGGGCGAGCTCTACCTCGCCCGGTCGACCGGGACGCCCGAGTTCACCCAGGCCGACGCCGACTACGCGACCCTGCTCGCCGCCCAGGTCTCGGCCGGACTCGCCCAGACCGAGCGCCTCGCCGACCTGCGTAAGCTCGCCTTCTCCGACCCGCTCACCGGCCTGGCCAACCGGCGGGCCGTCGACGCCCGGCTGGAGAGCGCGCTGGAGGCGCACAACCGGGACAACACCGTGGTCTCGCTGGTGGTCTGCGACGTCAACGGGCTGAAACGGGTCAACGACCAGCTCGGCCACGAGATGGGCGACCGGCTGCTGGAACGCTTCGCCCACCAGCTGTCGCTGGCCGCCGCCAAGCTGCCCGGCAGCCTCGCCGCCCGGCTCGGCGGGGACGAGTTCTGCCTGCTGGCGGAGGGGCAGAAGGCCGACGAGGTGGTCGCCGTCGCCGAGGAGCTGTGCGCGCGGGCACTCGCGCTGTCCGAGGGCGAGGGGGTCGCCTGCGGCGTCGCCTCCACCGGGGACTCCATCGGGCCGGTCACCACCCCCGACCGGCTCTTCCGGCTCGCCGACGCCGCCCAGTACCGGGCCAAGGCCGCGCGCGCCGCCCACCCCGTCGTCGCCGGCCGCAGCCACGGCCCCGGCTTCTCGCCCGACCCCACCGTGCTGCTCGCCGACGCCGCCGACCCGCACCACCGCGCCGACGGCCGCCGCGGCCCCGGCGGGCGGGCCGGTGCGGCGGACCGGCGGCGCTTCCGCGGCGCCGCCCACAGCGCCGACCCCGGGCAGCTGCTCACCGCCGTCCTCGCCGCCCTCGACCAGGCCGCGGCCGCCCGGGCCGTCCACCCGGCCGACACCCTCGCCAAGCTGGTCGTGGTCGCCGAGACCTCTGCCCGGCTGCTCGACGCGGTCGGCTGGTGGGTCTCCTATGTCTCGCCCGGCTCCCAGCTGATGCGCACCTCCCAGCACGCCGTCTACCGGATGACCAGCGGGCCCAGCAGCACCCGCGCCGAGACCCAGCGCGCCCAGATCGAGGCCCCGGACGCCGTCTTCGACCTCCGCCACTACCCGATGACCCGCCGCGCCGTCCGGGGCGGCGCCTTCGCGCTCCGCGCGGGCGCGGCGGGGAACGACCCGGCGGAGGAGGCCATGCTGGTCGTCTCCGGTTACCGGGGGATGGTCGCGGCCGGTGGGCAGAATGCGGCCGGGGGCTGGCTGGTGGAGCTCTTCGCCGACGACGCGACGCTGCCGTTGGGGCAGGTCGCCTGCGCGATGCGGGCACTGGTGGCGGTGGCGTTGGCGGGGGCGGCTTCGCCGCCGGCGATGTGAGGGGCCGGGGGGTGGCCGCGGGAGGTGGGCGGAATGCGGCCGGGGGCCGGCTGGTGGAGTTCTTCGCCGACGATGCGACGCTGCCGCTGAGTTGATCCGCGACTCGCCCGTACCGTAGGGCGTAATCCGCGGGCGCCGGCCGCCCCTTGGCGGCTGGGCGTTGCCTGCCGGTGCCCCGTCCGGCGGCGGGTCGGCGCCGCTTTGTGCCGGTTCGGTGACCGGGGTGTCGCGGGTGGGTCGCGGTTGGGGCGGGGGCTGCCGCGGGTGGGCGGGGCGGTGGGATGGTGGCGGGAGTGGACCGGGGAGCGGGGGTCGGCGGTGGGCGGACGGCTGGTGGGCGCGGCGGTGGCCGGGGTGCTGGTGCTCGGGGGCGGGGTGGCGACGGCCGCCCCGGCGTCGGCGGCGTCGGCGGCGTCGGTGGCCGTACCGGCGGTCCCGGCACAGGCGGGTCCGACGCCGGTCCGGGCCACACCCGTACGGACGGCCCCTGAGCGGGCGCCGCAGCTGCGGGTGGGCCTGCGGGCGCACCGGATCACGGACCATGCCGCGTCGCGGCGTACCCGGAAGGTCCGCCGCAGCGTCGTCGGGCGGGCGCTGGACGCGGTGTTCGGCTGGCTCGCCGTCGCGGCGCTGGTGGTCCTGCTGGTCGTCGTGCTGCTGGTGTACGCGGTCAGACGTCGGAACGGCCGTTAGCGGCAGGCGGGTTGAGGGCCCGTAGGGCGGCGTCGACCAGGCGGTCGGCGTGCTCGTGGGTGAGCGGGCCGAGCCGGTACTGCCAGCGGTAGTAGAGCGGGCCGTAGACCAGTTCGACGGCCAGGTCGAGGTCGGCGTCGGGGGCGAGCTGGCCGGCCTCGCGGGCGGTGCGGAGGCGGTCGCGGGTGATCTCCAGCAGCGGGTCCAGCAGGCGGGTGCGGTACTCGGCGTGCAGCGCGGGGTCGTTGAGGATCTCGGCGATGATGGCGCGGTAGGTGCGGTCGGCGCCCGGGTCGGTGAGCTCGTCGCTGGTGGGGCGCAGGACGGCCCGCAGATCGGCGGCGAGGTCGCCGGTGTCGGGGAGCGCGAGGCCGCCCTCGTGCTCGTTGACGGCGAGGAAGGCGTCGAAGACGACGGCACCCTTCGAGGGCCACCACCGGTAGATGGTCTGCTTGCCGACGCCGGCCCGGGCGGCGATCGCCTCGATGGTCAGCTTGCTGTAGCCGACTTCGGCGACGAGTTCGGTGGCGGCGGCGAGGACGGCGGCGCGTGCGCGCTCGCTGCGGCGGGCGGGGTCGGGGGCGGTTCTGGAAGCCATGGGAAAAATTCTATGCGCAACGGCGAGACGAGACGTATTGTCTTCTCAGACATTGCGAGACGGTACGTCTCGTCTCGATCGCTACCCCCGGAGGTGCCCGTGAACCGCCCCGCACACATCCTGATGGTCTCCGTTCCGGCCCATGGGCACGTCAACCCCAGCCTCGCCGTGATCACCGAGCTGGTCGCCCGGGGCCACCGGGTCAGCTACGTCAACGACCCCTCCTTCCGCGAGATCGTCGAGTCCACCGGCGCGGCCTTCGTCCCGTACCCGTCCAGGCTGCCGCTCGCCGACGACCCCGTCGGCTGGCCGGAGGACCCGGTGGCGATCCAGGACGTGTTCCTGGACGACACGCTGTCGATGTGGTCCGCTCTGCTGGAGGCCTTCGAGGGCGACCGCCCCGACCTGGTGCTCTACGACATCGCGGGCTTCGCCGGACGGGCGCTCGGCGAACGGCTGGGCGTGCCGGTGGTGCAGCTGTCCTCCAGCTTCGTCGGCTGGGACGACATCGAGGAGGAGATGGCCGCGGTCTTCGAGGCGATCCGCAACGGCCCCGGCGGCCCCGAGCACTACCGCCGGTTCGCCGACTGGCTGGCCGAGGCCGGCGCGGTGGAGCGCGACGTGGAGGCCTTCAAGAACCGGCCCGACCGGTGCATCGCGCTCGTCCCGCGCGCGCTCCAGCCCCACGCGGACCGGGTCGACGAGCGGCGCTTCAGCTTCGTCGGACCCTGCTTCGGCGACCGCTCCCACCAGGGGCGGTGGGAGCGCCCGGCGGACGCCGAGAAGGTGCTGCTGGTCTCGCTGGGCTCGGCCTTCACCCACCAGCCCGCCTTCTACCGGGCCTGCGTCGAGGCCTTCGGGGACCTGCCGGGCTGGCGCGTCGTGCTCCAGATCGGCAAGCACACCGACCTGGCCGAGCTCGGCGAGGTGCCGGACACCGTCGAGGTGCACCGCTGGGTGCCGCAGCTGTCGGTGCTCTCCCAGGCGGACGCCTTCGTCACCCACGCGGGCATGGGCGGCTCCAGCGAGGGGCTGTTCCACGCCGTGCCGATGATCGCGGTACCGCAGGCCGCCGACCAGTTCGCCAACGCGGACGCCCTGGTGCGCCTCGGCGTCGCCCGCCGGCTGGACACCGAGCAGGCCACCGCGGAGGCGCTGCGCGCCGCGCTGCTGCAGCTGGTCGGCGACCCGGCGGTGGCCGAACGGCTGACGACGCTGTCCGCCGCCGGCCGCGCCGAGGGCGGCACTCGGCGGGCTGTTGACCTGATCGAGGCCGAGCTGAAGGGTTAGCTGAAGGGTTGGCGCGGACCCCCGGGGTGCGGCGCGGATCGGGGCGTCGGAGAATCCGGATGGTGAGCAGCTGTTGTCATATCTTCATTCACCTGCTGTGATTGTGTATATGGATATGCACAGTGCTGTGGCCCCCGACGCTCCGCTGGTCCAGGTCGGCAAGGCCGACGTCAGTGCGGAGGACGTGCTGGCCGTCGCCCGGGGCAATGCCCGGGTCGAGATCGGTCCCGACGCGCTCGCCGAGATGGCGGCCGCCCGAGCGCGGATCGACGCCCTCGCGGCCGAGCCGCGCCCCGTCTACGGCGTGTCGACCGGCTTCGGCGCGCTCGCCGTCCGGCACATCAGCCCCGAGCTGCGCGCCCAGCTGCAGCGCTCGCTGGTGCGCTCGCACGCGGCCGGCATGGGCCCGGCGGTCGAGCGCGAGGTGGTCCGCGCGCTGATGTTCCTGCGGATGAAGACGCTGGCCTCCGGCCGCACCGGCGTCCGGCCGCTGGTCGCGCGGACCATGGCCGCCCTGCTCAACGCGGGCATCACCCCGGTGGTCCGCGAGTTCGGCTCGCTCGGCTGCTCCGGCGACCTCGCGCCGCTGTCGCACTGCGCGCTGGTGCTGATGGGCGAAGGCACCGCCACCGGCCCGGACGGGCAGGAGAAGCCCGTCGCCGAGCTGCTCGCCGCCGCCGGCATCGAGCCGGTCGAGCTGCTGGAGAAGGAGGGCCTGGCCCTCATCAACGGCACCGACGGCATGCTCGGCATGCTGGTGATGGCCATCGCCGACCTCAGCCGCCTGTTCACCACCGCCGACATCACCGCCGCGATGAGCCTGGAGGCGCTGCTCGGCACCGACAAGGTGCTCGCCCCCGAGCTGCACGCCCCGATCCGCCCGCACCCCGGCCAGGCGCTCAGCGCCGCCAACATGCTGGCCGTGCTCAAGGACTCCGGCCTCACCGGCCACCACCAGGACGACGCGCCGCGGGTCCAGGACGCCTACTCGATCCGCTGCGCCCCGCAGGTGGCCGGGGCCGGCCGGGACACCCTGGCGCACGCCCAGCTGGTCGCCTCGCGCGAGCTGGCCGCCTCGGTGGACAACCCGGTGGTGCTGCCGGACGGCCGGGTGGAGTCCAACGGCAACTTCCACGGCGCGCCGGTCGCCTACGTGCTGGACTTCCTCGCCATCGCGGCCGCCGACCTCGGCTCGATCTCCGAGCGCCGCACCGACCGGCTGCTCGACAAGGCCCGCTCGCACGGCCTGCCGGCCTTCCTGGCCGACGACCCGGGCGTGGACTCCGGCCTGATGATCGCCCAGTACACCCAGGCGGCGCTGGTCAGCGAGAACAAGCGGCTCGCCGTCCCGGCCTCGGTCGACTCGATCCCGTCCTCCGCGATGCAGGAGGACCACGTGTCGATGGGCTGGTCGGCGGCCCGCAAGCTGCGCCAGGCGGTGGAGAACCTCGGCCGGATCCTGGCCGTCGAACTGACCGCCGCGGCCCGCGCGCTGGAGATCCGTCAGCAGGCCGACTCGGGCGGCCGACTGGCCCCGGCCACCGCGGCCGCGCTGGCCGCCGCCCGTGAGGCGGGGGTCGGCGGCGCCGGTCGGGACCGCTTCCTCTCGCCGGACCTGGAGGCCGCCGCGGCGTTCGTCGCCTCCGGTGACCTGCTGCGCGCGGTGGAGCGGGTCACCGGGCCGCTGGCCTGAGATGGGCGCGTTGCGGGGCGGCTGGGGCTCAGTCCCAGTCGCCCCGCGGCCGGCGGTCGGCGCGGTCGCGGCGGTTGCCCAGCGCGGCGGCGAAGTTGACCCCGACGATGCCCGCCCAGCAGGCCAGCAGACCGGCGAAGCCGCCGCTTTCGGGGCTGCTCGCGATCGCGGTCAGCGGGATGCCCAAGGCCAGCGAGACCACCGCCAGGCGGTTGCCGGACCGGCCGGGGGCCCAGCCGCGGCGGTCCCGGTCCCGACTGCGGTCGCGGTCCCGGTAGGAGGGTGCGTAGTCGTCCATCCGCTCGGCGACCGAGCGGTCGACCCGGGCGTCCAGGCGGGCGTCGAGGCGCTTCATGAAGGAGTCGACGAGTTCGTCCTCGTACTCCTTGCCGAGTTCCTTGCGGGCCTGCAGGGTGGCGTCGAGGTCGCGCCGCAGGTCGTCCTGGCGAGTGTCCATGCCCTTAGCCTGGGGCCGCCGCAGAGCCCGGTCCATCCGTTCGCGGGGGGAATCCGGGCGCGCTCAGGGGGAAATCAGGGTTACCCCGAACCCCGCCGGTCCGGGCGGGACCGCTGTCCGAACTCCGGGACGTCTCAAGGGACGTTCCGTCGTACGAGACGGCTTTGCCAGGCGCGCCGCGCTGCTGCACAGTCGTCGTCCGAACCGCTCGCATCCGGAGGTACCGCTATGACCGCCACCGACGAGGCCGGCACCGTCGGCGCCTCCGCCCGCCTGCTGCAGCTGTTCGAAGGGCACCGGCTGACGCCCACCCAGCGGCGGATCGCGCACTCGCTGGTCCGGCACGCCACCGAGGCGCCGTTCCTGTCCAGCGTCGAGGTGGCCGAGCTCGCCGGGGTCAGCCAGCCCTCAGTCACCCGCTTCGCGGTCGCGCTCGGGTACGACGGCTACCCGGCACTGCGCAAGCAGCTTCGCGAACTCGGCGCGGGCGAGCCGGCCGCGCCGGAGACCCCGGCCGACGCGGTGCGCAACGAGCACCAGCAGGCCGTGCTCGCCGAGATCGAGCACCTGCGCCACCTCGCCGAACTGCTCGCCGACCCCGAGCCGATCACCCGGGCCGCCCGGCTGCTCGCCGCCTCCCGTCCGCTGCCGGTGCTCGGCCTGCGGGCCGCCTCCGCGCAGGCGCGCGGCTTCGCGTACTTCGCGTCCAAGGTGCACCCGGACATCCGGCTGCTGGACGAGGGCGGCAGCATGCTCGCCGACCGGCTGGAACAGGCCGCGGCGGCGGGTGCCACCGCGCTGCTCTGCTTCGCGTTGCCGCGCTACCCGCGGGAGTTGATGGACGCGCTGGCGGTGGCCCGCGAGTGCGGACTGACCGTGCTCACCGTGGCCGACAGCGCCTTCTCGCCGGTCGCCAAGCTCTCCGACCTGATGCTGCCGGCGGCCGTCGGGACCGGGCTGGTCTTCGACACCGCCTGCGCGCCGATGATGCTCGGCCGGGTGCTGCTGCAGACCATGTGCGACGAACTCCCGGGCGCCGAGGCGCGGTTGGAGGCGATCGAGCAGTCGGCGGCGGCCCGGGGTCTGTTCCTGGAATAGTGCCTGGGGAGTACTCGGCACGAACCCGGGCATCCCCTACTGCAGGGGGTGCCGCCCATGCGCGTGATCCACGAGATGAAGTTCGTCGCCCGCCTGGCCTCGGGTGCTGACGAATGGTCCTGCCCCACCTGCGGACGCCGCGTCACCCTGCGGCGCCTGCCCGATCCCGAACTGACCGTCCTCGACCCGGGCGACGAGTCCGCCGTGCACGTCGGCGTCATCGAACCCGACGCCCGTGCCGCCGAGGCCGCCGAGAGGTACGGCCTCGGGCCCGTCCAGAACATCCCCCGCCCGCCGTCCCCGCCCGCCCCTGATGCCGCCGACCGCCGCTGGCTGGCCGAGATCGGCATCGACTGGGACGGCGGTGACGCTGCGGCGTGAGTCAGCGGTGGGAGGCGTACAGGGGGAGACCGGAGGTGTCCAGCTCGGCGGGCAGCGGCGAGGGCAGCGGGACGGGCTCGCCGTACTTGCCGTGCAGGACGCCCTGGTACTCGCCGTCGCGGGGGTGGGTGTGGAGTGTCCAGGCGCCCTCGCGGGGGTCGACCGCGAGGAGGACTGGCACGCCTGCGATCGCGTACCAGTTGGTCTTGGCCGCAATGAAGCTGACTCGCTCAGAGGTGGAGATGACCTCCACGGCGAGCTCGACATCGTGCGGGTCGGCCAGGCAGTTGTCGTCGTCCTCCCAGTCGGACGGCAGGACGACCAGATCTGGCGTCGCGTAGTCCTCCGCGTTGTCCGGCATGTTGATCGACGAGACCTCGTAGGCGCCGAGGCTGACCGGGAGCCCGGCGTCGAGCTGGCGGGACAGGCGCTTGACGGTCCCCGCGTGCTTGCCGCGAGGGGTCGGGGACATCACCAGGGTTCCTCCGATGATCTGGACACGGAGGCCGGTGCTCCGCTCGATCTCCTCCGCCACATCCCGGAGTCTGCCGGGCCGCACGCCGATGGCCGTCATCCTGTCCTCCGTTCCCTGGCGCTGGGCCGAGTGGCTGGTGTTCGCCGGGTTCAGGCTAGCGCGCGAACCCGCTTCGCGGCGTGGCTGATCGGATTGGCTCGATCGGTTTCAGGGTCTGGTCGAAAGCTGGCTGTTTAGATATATTCAGCCGGACCGAGCTTGAATGAATCCATCCGCAGGGAGGCCGGGACATGGTGCAGCAGACGAGCGGACCGCGAGAGGTGCGTGCGGCGCGCGGGACGGGACTCACGACGCAGGGGTGGCAGCAGGAGGCCGCCCTGCGGATGCTGATGAACAACCTCGACCCCGAGGTGGCCGAGCACCCGTCGAAGCTGGTGGTCTACGGCGGCACCGGCAAGGCCGCCCGTGACTGGCGCTCCTTCGACGCGATGGTGAAGACGCTGCAGGGGCTGAAGCAGGACGAGACCATGCTGGTCCAGTCCGGCCGGCCGGTCGGCGTGATGCAGACCCACGAGTGGGCGCCGCGCGTGCTCATCGCCAACTCCAACCTGGTCGGCGACTGGGCCAACTGGGAGGAGTTCCGCCGCCTGGAGAGCCTCGGGCTCACCATGTACGGCCAGATGACCGCCGGCTCCTGGATCTACATCGGCACCCAGGGCATCCTCCAGGGCACCTACGAGACCTTCGCCGCCGTCGCCAACAAGCGCTTCAACGGCACGCTGGAGGGCACCATCACCCTCACCGCCGGCCTCGGCGGGATGGGCGGCGCCCAGCCGCTGGCCGTCACCATGAACGGCGGCGTGGCGATCTGCATCGACTGCGACCCGTCCCGCATCTCCCGCCGGATCGAGCACCGCTACCTGGACGTCGAGGCCAAGGACCTCTCCCACGCCCTGGAGCTCGCCACCGCCGCCCGCGACAAGCGGCAGCCGCTCTCCATCGGCGTGCTGGGCAACGCCGCCGAGCTGGTCCCGCAGCTGCTCGCGATGGACGCGCCGATCGACATCGTCACCGACCAGACCAGCGCCCACGACCCGCTCAGCTACCTGCCCCTCGGCGTCGCCTTCGAGGACATGGCCGACTACGCGGCCGCCAAGCCCGCCGAGTTCACCCAGCGCTCGCGCGAGTCGATGGCCAGGCACGTCGAGGCGATGGTCGGCTTCCTGGACCGCGGCGCCGAGGTCTTCGACTACGGCAACTCGATCCGCGGCGAGGCCCAGCTGGCCGGCTACGACCGCGCCTTCGCCTTCCCCGGCTTCGTCCCGGCGTACATCCGCCCGCTGTTCTGCGAGGGCAAGGGCCCGTTCCGCTGGGCGGCGCTGTCCGGCGACCCGCAGGACATCCACAAGACCGACAAGGCCGTCCTCGACCTCTTCCCGGAGAACGAGTCGCTGGCCCGCTGGATCAAGATGGCCCAGGAGAAGGTGCACTTCCAGGGCCTGCCCGCGCGCATCTGCTGGCTCGGCTACGGCGAGCGCGACAAGGCCGGCGAGCGCTTCAACGACATGGTCGCCTCCGGTGAGCTGTCCGCCCCGATCGTGATCGGCCGCGACCACCTGGACTGCGGCTCGGTGGCCTCCCCGTACCGGGAGACCGAGGCGATGCTGGACGGCTCGGACGCGATCGCCGACTGGCCGCTGCTCAACGCCATGGTCAACGTGGCCTCCGGCGCCTCCTGGGTGTCCATCCACCACGGCGGCGGCGTCGGCATCGGCCGCTCGATCCACGCCGGCCAGGTCACCGTCGCCGACGGCACCGCGCTGGCCGGGGAGAAGATCCGCCGGGTGCTCACCAACGACCCGGGCATGGGCGTCATCCGGCACGTGGACGCCGGCTACGACCGGGCCACCGAGGTCGCCGCCGAGCGCGGGGTCCGCGTCCCGATGGGCGAGCTGTGACCTCATCGTTCGAAGAGATGTGGGCGGAGCTGCTCCCCGTGGGCCGCTCCGCCTCCTCCGGCGGCTACCGCCGCTTCGCCTGGAACTCCGCCGACGCCGAGTGCCGCGCCTGGTTCGAGCAGCAGGCCCGCAGCCGCGGTCTGACGTACGAGCTGGACCGCAACGGCAACCAGTGGGCCTGGCTGGGCGACCCGACCGCGCACGGGGCGGTCGTCACCGGCTCGCACCTGGACTCCGTCCCGGACGGCGGCGCCTTCGACGGGCCGCTCGGGGTGGTCTCCTCCTTCGCCGCGCTGGACGAACTCCGCGCCAGGGGAGCCGAGTTCACCCGGCCGCTGGCGATCGTCAACTTCGGTGACGAGGAGGGCGCCCGGTTCGGCGTGGCCTGCATCGGCTCCCGGCTGACCGCCGGGGTGCTCTCCCGCGAGGACGCGTACGAGCTGCGTGACGCCGACGGCCTGCGGCTGCCCGACGCGATGGAGAAGGCCGGCTACGACCCGACCGCGATCGGCGCGGACGACGAGCGGCTGGCCCGGATCGGCGCCTTCGTCGAACTCCACGTCGAGCAGGGCCGCCACCTCACCGAGGGGCAGCCGGTCGGCGTGGCCAGCGCGATCTGGCCGCACGGCCGGTGGCGGTTCGACTTCCACGGCGAGGCCAACCACGCCGGCACCACCCGGATCGAGGACCGCCGCGACCCGATGCTGACCTTCGCCAACACCGTGCTCGCCGCCCGCAAGAAGGCGAAGCTCGCGGGCGCGCTGGCCACCTTCGGCAAGGTCGCGGTCGAGCCCAACGGCACCAACGCGATCGCCTCGCTGGTGCGCGGCTGGCTGGACTCCCGGGCCGCCGACGAGGCCACCCTCACCGAGCTGGTCGCCGAGATCGAGCGGGCCGCCGCCGAGCGCGGCGGGCGCGACGGCGTCCGGGTCGAGCTGACCCGCGAGTCCTACACCCCGGTGGTGGACTTCGACGGCCCGCTGCGCGACCGGCTCGCCAAGCTGCTGGACGCCCCGGTGCTGCCCACCGGCGCTGGACACGACGCCGGCATCCTGGCGTCCGCGGTCCCGACCGCCATGTTGTTCGTGCGCAACCCCACCGGCGTCTCGCACTCCCCGGCCGAACGCGCCGAGGAGGCCGACTGCCTGGCCGGGGTCGCCGCCCTCGCCGACGTACTGGAGGACCTGGCGTGCCACTGACCGCATCGACCCCGGTGACCTACTGGGCGCAGTACGCGTGGCTGCCGCACGACGACGGGCCGGTGGTCGGGCAGGACGTGCTGATCGCCACCGGCCCCGACGGCCGGATCACCTCCGTGACCCCGGACAGCGGTCCCTGCCCGCCCGGCGCCGTCCGCCTCGACGGCCTGCTGGTGCCCGGCCAGGCCAACGCCCACTCGCACGCCTTCCACCGGGCGCTGCGCGGGCACGTGCAGGTCGGCTCCGGGACGTTCTGGACCTGGCGCGACACCATGTACCGGTTCGCCGGCGCGCTCGACCCGGACACCTACCTGGAGCTCGCCACCGCCGTCTACGCCGAGATGGCGCTCGCCGGGATCACCGCCGTCGGCGAGTTCCACTACCTGCACCACGCGCCCGGCGGCGCCCGCTACACCGACCCGAACGCGATGGGCGAGGCGCTGATCGAGGCCGCCGCCCTGGCCGGCATCCGGATCACCCTGCTGGACACCTGCTACCTGTCCTCCGGCTTCGGCGCCGAACCGACGCACCCGCAGCTTCGGTTCAGCGACGGCGACGCCGAGGCCTGGGCGGTACGGGCGGACGCGCTCAAGCCCCGCGAGCACGCCCGGATCGGCGCCGCCATCCACTCGGTCCGGGCCGTCCCGGCCGAGCAGCTGAGCACCGTCGCGCACTGGGCGGCGATGCGCAAGGCCCCGCTGCACGTCCACCTGTCCGAGCAGACCGCCGAGAACGATGCCTGCCTCGCCGCGCACGGCGTCACCCCGACCCGGCTGCTCGCCGACCACGGCGCGCTCGGCCCGCGCACCTCGGCCGTGCACGCCACCCACCTCACCGACGAGGACGTCAGGCTCCTCACCGACTCCTCCACCATCGTCTGCATGTGCCCCACCACCGAACGGGACCTCGCGGACGGCATCGGCCCGGCCCGCCGGCTGGCCTCGGCGGGCAGCCCGATCACCCTGGGCAGCGACAGCCACGCGGTGATCGACCCGTTCGAGGAGGCCCGCGCGCTGGAGCTGAACGAGCGGCTGCGCACGCAGACCCGTGGCCACTGGACGGCGAAGGCACTGCTGCGGGCCGGCACCGAGGACGGCCACGCCTCGCTCGGCTGGCCCGAGGCCGGGCGGATCGAGGCCGGGGCGCTCGCCGACTTCACGGCGATCGCGCTGGACACCGTCCGTACGGCGGGCCCGCCGCCCCGGCTCGGCGCCGAGATCGCCGTCTTCGCGGCCTCGGCGGCGGACGTGCGGCACGTGGTGGTCGGCGGGCGGCACGTCGTCCGGGACGGCGTGCACCAGCTGGTGGCCGACGTGCCGGGGGCGCTGCGCTCCGCGATCGGCGCGCTGGACTGCTGACCCCTGTTTCCCAACTCCCCTCGGAAGGCGTTGTCTTGAGTACCAGGACCACCTTGATCACGGGCATCGGCAGCCTGGTCACCAACGACCCCGGACACGGCACCGGGCCGCTCGGCCTGCTGGCCGACGCGGCCGTGGTGGTCGACGGCGACACCGTCGCCTGGGTCGGCCCGGCCGCGCAGGCCCCGGCGGCGGACGAGCGCTTCGACGCCGAGGGCCGGGCGCTGCTGCCCGGCTTCGTCGACTCGCACGCCCACCTGGTGTTCGCGGGCGACCGCACCGCCGAGTTCAACGCCCGGATGTCCGGGCAGTCCTACTCGGCGGGCGGCATCCGTACCACGGTGGCGGCCACCAGGGCGGCGAGCGATGCCGAGCTGGAGGCGAACCTGGCGGGGTTCGTCCGGGAGGCGCTGAGGCAGGGCACCACCACCATCGAGTGCAAGTCCGGCTACGGGCTGACGGTCGAGGACGAGGCCCGGGCGCTGCGGATCGCCGCCCAGTACACCCCGGAGACCACCTACCTGGGCGCGCACATCGTGGCCCCCGAGTACGCCGAGGACCCGGCGGGGTATGTGGAGCTGGTGACCGGCGAGATGCTGGACGCGTGTGCGCCGCACGCCCGTTGGGTGGACGTGTTCTGCGAGAAGGGCGCGTTCGACGGGGACCAGGCACGGGCTGTTCTGACGGCGGGGATCGAGCGCGGCCTCACCCCCCGAGTGCACGCCAACCAGCTCACGTACGGGCCGGGCGTACAGCTCGCGGTGGAGCTGGGGGCCGCCTCGGCGGACCACTGCACCCACCTCACCGACGAGGACGTGGCGGCGCTGGCCGGTTCGGCGACGGTCGCGACCCTGCTGCCGGGGGCGGAGTTCTCCACCCGTGCCGAGTACCCGAGCGGACGCCGGCTGCTGGACGCGGGCGCGGTGGTGGCGCTCTCGACGGACTGCAACCCGGGCTCCAGCTTTACGAGTTCGATGGCGTTCTGCATCGCGGTGGCGGTGCGGGAGATGGGGATGACCCCGGACGAGGCGGTCTGGGCGGCCACGGCGGGCGGCGCCCACGCCCTGCGGCGCAGTGACGTGGGGACGGTCGCGGTCGGCGCGCAGGCGGACCTGCTGCTGCTGGACGCGCCCTCGCACGTGCACCTGGCGTACCGGCCGGGCGTGCCGCTGACGGCGGCGGTCTGGCGAGCAGGCGTCCGGGAGGTCTAGGACCCTTAGACGGCCCCCGCGCCCCCGGGGTGGCGGGCGCGGGGGCTTCGCGTTCAGGGGGTGGCGGTCAGATGGTCGAACTCGCCTGCCTTGGCGGCCTGGAGGAAGCTGGCGAAGGTGGGGCGGGTGGTCCGGACGATGACATTACCTTCGTCGGACTCACGGAGTTCGACCAATTCCTCAACGGTACGGATCTCGACGCAGTCGGAGTTAGCGCCGGAGTAACTGGACTTCTGCCAGGTAGAGTTAGGCATACTTGCTCTCCATATCTTTCTTGATCGAGCGAATGAACTCTCGGGAGTCATCTTCTGAGAGAGCCGCCGAATCGAGCCGAGCGAGCATGGATCGAAACCTGGCGATGTGAGCCGGTGCATCGAAGAGCACGTTGCCAACGCTGGAGTCCGCCTGCACTGTGTCGAGCTCCGGAATCGGACCTTCGACGTACGTGAAGTTCTCATAGTTGAGTGGAAGCGCGTCGACGTCGAACAGCACGACTCGAACCGAGATGGTCGACCGCTCGGAGTCCTCGGTGAGGCTCCGCAGCTGTTCGGCTTGAATCTTCGGCCCGCTGAACTGCATGCGTAGGGCCGCCTCGTGGATGTAGGCGGAGTACGGTGTTGCGCCGGATCGCACGACGTCCTGCCGCCGCATCCGAAATGCCGTTCTCAGATCGACCTCGTGGCGCGGGAGGGGCGTCAGGGATCGATCGAAGACGGCAGAGGTGTATGCATTGGTCTGGAGAAGTCCGGGAATGAAGGCCATCGTGTAGGTCGAAAGCCCGTGAGCATGGCCTTCCATCTCGGCGACCTCAAGGAAGTCGTCCGAGACTGTTCCACGGTGCTCCTCCCACCAGCCGCCCTTGTCACGATCCGTGATGATCTCCGCCAGGGCCTCGACCAGAGGCTCGTTGGCGCACATGCACAACGCGGCGATCATGCGAAGGCGTTCGACGCTGATACCTGTCTTCCCGCTCTCCATCTGCGTCACATGGGCAGGGTTGATGCCCAGGGCCCGGGCGAGTTGGCTTCCGCCGAGTCCGGCTTGCTCCCGCATCCTGCGCAGTTCGGCACCCAGCCGACGCTGGCGGAGAGTTGGGTTCGATCGAAGCGCCATGGCGTCCTCTCTGCAGGTCGTGGGTTCAGTCTGCCGCAGAGAGACTGCCACGTTAGAGGGAACTTCCCTCGGTCCGCCACAAATCTGTGGCGGACCGCGCTATCGTCGTTCTCAGCTCGATTCGACGGATCGTCAGTAAGGCCTGTTTTCAGGGCAGTAGGCGCCTGCTGCCCGCGCACCGAAGAGCAACCGCCGCCCCGGTCTGGCTCACGGTGACGACCGTCCTCACCTCTCCCACGCCACAGCCTCACGGAGGTTCCCGTGTGCACCCGTAACACCCCCTCGCTCTCCCTCTCCCGCCAGGCCCTGCGAGACGCCATGACCCGCAGCGGCTGGGACGCCGAGACCATCTTCAACGCCGAACTCGCGCTGATGGAGCTCATCGCCAACGCCTGGCGGCACGCCGACACCCCCGCGCCCGTCGTCTGGTTCTCCCTCCTCAACGGCACCCTCCGGGTCACGGTCTCCGACGAGAGCGACGCCCTTCCCCAGTCGCGAACGTCCTCCGACCTCGTCGAGACCGGTCGGGGCCTCCAGCTCGTGGAGGGCCTCACCCACCGCTGGGGCGTCGACCCCCAGAAGCGCGGCAAGACCACCTGGTACGAGCTGGACTCCAGCGCGTGACCCGCGACCCCATCGCGCCGGGCGACCCCCGGATGCGTGACTACACCGAGCCCCAGATCACCTCGCTCCTGGGCGAGTTGCACCTGCGCGGCCTGCCGTACGGGTTCCTCTGGGGCTCCGCCTCGGCCGGCGAGACGACCCTCGACGGCCGCATCCTGATCGACTTCGGCAACGCGCCGGTCAGCACCCTGCTCAACCTCCTCCACCTGCTCCGCGACCTGGAGAGGGACGAGGCGTGGCACCGGTGAAGTTCTTCGTCGGCGCGATCCTCCTCGCCCTGCTCGCCCTCGCGATCGCCACCGTGGCCCTCGGCGTCCTCGCGACCCTCAGGATGCCCCGCTCCGAGGAGCACAACGACCAGCCCTGAAACACGCGAAGGCTCGCGCCCAACGGGTGAGTTCCGCCACGCATTTGCCGCTTGTAGCCGCGTCTTTCGAGATCGGCATCAAAGCAGTCGGCCGAGCTCTGAGTGCACATCTCGCGCATGAGTACTCGTACTCATGCGCGAGATGCCGCTGCCTGTTTCAATCGGCTCCGGCAGGGAGCGCGAGGCCCGTGGTAGCAGAGTGGGGGGGAACACATGACAGATCCTGGTCCGGCGAACGAGTTCAAGGTCAACCCGGCCGAGCTGGACGGCTGCGGACAGAGCGCGCAGCACATCGGGGGTCTCATACCGGGCGAGACCTCGAAGGTCACCGAACCGTCCAACCAGGCCGCCGGCAGTCTGACAGGCTGGCAGATGGCCACCGCCATCCGAAACTGCCAGACGAACTGGAAGGCGCTGCTGGACAAGCTCGGCGGCGACATGGGGGACGTCGGCACCAAGCTCGCCACATCGGCCACCTACTACCGCCAGGTCGACAAGAACATCCACGCGAGCCTCAGGGATCCGAACGCGCCGACGGACGAGCCCGATCCCTTCGGCACGGTCGTCGTCCCGGGCCCCGTGAAGCCCTACAGCGCGAAGGCGGCCGAGTAAGCGATGGACATCAAGACGCTCTACGACGCCAACATCAACAACATCACCGTCGCGAAGAACGCATACGACGCCCTCTTCACCGCCTTCGGCCAGCACATCGAGTCCTGGCAGCATGAGGTCGTCGACCGGCTGACCAACTCACACTGGACCGGGACGGCCTCCGGCCACGCCCACACCCGCATCCAGTTCCTGGGGACCGAGCTCCAGGCGGCAAAGCAGGAACTCGGCCTCATCAGCAAGGCACTCTCCGATGCTGCCGAGGGCATCGCGGCGGCGCAGTCCCACCTGATCAGCGCGCTGGACGACGCCAAGACCAACAAGATGACCGTGGCCCCCGACGGGCGCATCACCTGGGACAACGACCCCCACTCCGCCAACTACGCTGGCGACAAGGCCGACGCCACCGCACAGGAGATCAGCAAGCGGATCGCCGCCGCGCTCGCCGAGGCCGACCACGCCGACCAGACCATCAGCGCGCGGCTCGGCCATCTGGCCACCAATGCGAGCAACGGCATCGGGCTCGACGCCGCCACGGCGAAGAGCGACCAGGCCGCCGCGGACGCGCTCAGCCAGATCCCCGCCGCCGGCACCGACCCGAACAGCGTCAAGGCGTGGTGGAACGGCCTCACCGACGCTCAGCAGCAGCGGATGATCCTCACCGGCCATGACAAGATCGGCGCCCTCGACGGCATCCCCGCCGTCGCCCGGAACCAGGCCAACCTGATCAACCTGCAGCAGGGCAAGCAGGACCTCCAACGCCAGCTTGACGGCCTCGGCCCCGAGCCGGTGAAGACCCTGGCGACCTACAACGGCCAGCCCATCAAGAACCCCGACTACGACGAGTGGAAGCGCAAGCACGATGACCTTGAGGACAAGATGCACGGTGTCAAGGCCATCGAGGACCGGCTGCACCAGCCGGTCGACGCTGACCACCCGCCCACGTTCCTGCTCGGGTTCGACACCAAGGGCCACGGCCACGCCATCGTCGCGGTCAACAATCCGGACACCGCCGACAACGTCTCGACCTACGTCCCCGGCACTGGAGCCCGCCTCGGTGACAGCCTCCGCAGCGACATCGAGCGGTCGGATCTGATGGTTGCTTCGGCGAACTCGGCCAACAAGAAGGTCGGCGACCCCGCCACCACCTCCTCGATCACCTGGGTCGGCTACGACGCACCACAGTCAATCGTCCCCGATGCGGCGATCGACATCTACGCCAAGGCCGCCGAGGACAAGCTGCACAGCTTCGAGACCGGGCTCCGCGCCACGCACGAGGGCAAACCATCGAACAACACCATCCTCGGTCACAGCTACGGCACCACGACCGTGGGTTACACCTTGCGTGACAAGGGCCTGCCGGTCGACAACGTCGTCCTGATCGCCAGCCCTGGCGTCGGCGTCGAGCACGCCCGTGATCTGGGTGTCGACCCGTCCCACGTCTTCGCGGCGCAGGGCGACAAGGACAGCATCAAGTACGCGTTTCCCGAGAGCCTCAACGGGCCGGCGAGCAACATAGACAACAACGTCGCCGTTGACCTCGGAATCACTGACAACCCCGACCACCACGTGGCCTACGGGCGCGACCCGAGCGTCTCGCAGTTCGGCGCGCAGATACTCCCCACCAGCCCGGGGACGGATCACTCCGGCTACTGGGACAACAACTCTGCGTCCCTCATCGCGATGGGACAGGCCATCGCGGGAAAGCCGATCACATGAGCACCACGATGCGCGCCTCCGCAGCGTTGTCACTGACCAAAAGGTCCGCGGTCGCAGCCGTGCTGGGAATCACGACGCTGGCCCTGAATGCCTGCGGAGTGAGCACGCTGCAGGAACGGTCCAAGCCCACAATGACACTGGACCAGACCAAGAAGCAGGTCGACAGCTACCTCGCAGATATCCTGGCCAAGCTGCCGATCAAGCCCACGGCGAGCTCGGGCGACTTCAGCGATCTGGAATGCGAGGCCAACGACATCGGTCCGCATGGCAGAACACAGACGAGCCGAGGATACGACTTCGGGGACGTTCCGTCCGCCACCAGGGCCGAAACCGCCAGTGCATTCCGTGCCCTCATGACCGAGCGGGGTTTCCAGCCGGTAGCGGACGCCCCCAACTTCCACCCGGACTGGATCAAGCTCAAGAACCCCAAGGACAACTTCCTCGCCGTCCTGGACGGGGTCTCCGACGCAAGCCGCAACGTCTCCCTAAACGTCAGCTCACCCTGCGTCTGGCCCAACGGCACCCCGCCGGCCTGATCCGACTTCCTCCCGTCGGCCCGCCGCTCCCGAGCGGCGGGCCGACGTCTTGTATGCGCCCTAGACGCGGACGATCTCAGCTTGACTGGGATCGTCCCTACGCGGCTCCACCGGACGAAGATGCCCGTGGAAGGGTTCTGGATCTTCGACACGGCTCAGGTGAATGTGGAGCTGGTCTCCGGGCACCTCACCCTGACGCAGCCCAGCGAAGTGGCCATGTACGCCGACACGTTCGCCGTGCTGGCGGACATGGCGGTATACGGCTCGAAGGCCCGTGCGTTGATCACGGCTGTCATTGATGCGATCGGGTGACGTCGTGCAATCTCGTAGAATCACATGGATCCCAACTCGCCTGCCCTCCTGGCGTGTTGCTATCGGTTACAGCGACTCCGGGACTGACCGCAGATTCCCGCTGCACGCCCCGTCGAGCCATGCCGGCTCGTTGGGGCGAAGTAGGGCTGTCACAGACGCCGACTGATCGACAATCAGGCAAGTTCCGCACTGACCCGGACGTCCTCAAGCGGCGCGAGTGCTGCGGGCCCGGTAGCCGTCGACGGTCCGGCTGATCCCCACCAACGTCCCTGCCGTAGGGAGCGGTACCCGGCTTACGTAGCCGACTCGGGTCACCGACCCCCACAAGTTCCTCCCAGTCCGGGGAGGTTGCTCCATCCATCCAGCGAAGGGAGATCGCAATGTCCGTGATCACCAGCGACACCGAGAACACCGAGGTGACCGAGGCCGTGACGCTCGGCGAGGGCGCCGCTGACACCATCCGGGGCAACGTCCGGGCGTTCCTGGGCGAGGACAACACCTCGATGATGGGCGGCTGGACCAGCTGACGGCCGACCTGAGCGCCTGAAGTAGTCGCGTGCCCGGCCCCACCTCAACTGGGGCCGGGCACGCGCTTCCCAAGCATTCCAGCGAAGGAGCGAGTGTCCATGCGTTTCCTCAACATCCACCACGTCCGTGAGACGATCGGCCGACTCGTGAGCGCGGTCAACGAGCAGCCCCCGCCGACCGCCGCGGACCTCCCGGCCGCATACCGGAGTGTCATCTCCGCTCTCCGCCCGCTGCCGGTGGAGGGCGAGGGCATCTCGCTGTCCTTCAAGGACAGCGAGTGGGGCAGCTACCTGATCGAGAACAGGACCTTCGAGAACATCTTCGAGGGACTGGAGAACACTCCGGCCGACCTGCGGGAGCGGTGGAAGCGCGACTTCTCCGTGGCGCTCCTGCACACCAGGGACCTCGTCCCCGACCTCGGGGCGCTCGTGGACCTGGTGGTCACCAACGTCGTGATGTTCAGCTCGACCAACAAGGGCGGCGGCACCGGTTCGACGCTTCCGGGCCTGGTGAGCATGAGCCCCGGCGACGAGTGGCGGCCCCACGACTACGCCGAGTCCCTGGTGCACGAGACCGTGCACCTGAACGTCTTCCTGGCGGACATGGTGTACCGCCTCTACACGAGGCCAGCCAAGGAGTTGGAGGCCGACGAGTTCCGGGTCGTGTCCGCAGTGAAGTTCGGACAGATGCGCCCGCTCGACAAGGCGTTCCACAGCGCGGTGGTGGCCCCGCCCCTCATGCTCATGCAGCATCTGAGGGGCGAGACCGAGTTGGTGGACAAGTTCCGCCACTCGATCCGCGAGTGCACGGACGGTCTGCTCGGCAAGCTGGACCTGTTCACGCCGTACGGCCAGGGGATGGTGCGCGAACTCGCGGCCTTCGCCGAGACGATCGACTTCGACCTTGTCATCCGGTCGATCTCGGGCCAGGAGTTCGCATACTACGAGCTGCCTGTCGCCGCTTAGGGTTCGAACAGGATGCCGGCCTCCCTGGCGAGGCTCAGGGCCAGCTCCATGGATCCTGGGCCTCGCACAGTGGCGCCCTTGAGGTGCGAGGCACCTCCGACATCAACGAGTGTGCAGTTGTCGAAGCTGACACCGGGCTGAATGGCGACGTTGGCGAACTGGGCTCCGGTGAGGTTGCACTTCTCGAATCGGACATCGCGGAGTTCGGAGAACTCAAAATCTGCCTGGGAGAGATTGCACTCCCTGAAGACCACCGTTTTGAACTTCGCGTAGCGGAACAACGTGCTGTCTGTCCGGGTGCCCTCGAAGAGGACGTCACGGAAACTGTCGTTGCTCCAGGACGACCCGGTGAGCCGGCATCCGGTCACCGTGCTTCGGAGGATGGACACGTCCTGTGTCCGGACTGTGGCGAAGTCGCAGGTCTCGAAGGTGATGTGAGCGAGCACCGACCGGACCAGGTGCATCCCGGTGAATCGGACGTTCTCGAAGGCGCATTGCTCGACTTCGACTGCTTCGCCCGCTCGGCCAGCGAGGCTCAGCCCGCTGTATTGCCTGCCTTTGATCGTGGCGTCGTCCTCAAAGTCGTGGTCGGGCAATTCCGCAGGTCGCAACGCAACCTGAAATCGCGGAGTCATGGGATTCTTCGGGCGAGAATTTTCCTGAGTCATGAAGGGAGCCTCGCGCAGTTATCGGAGTGGAGGAAGCGAACGCTAGCACTTAACTGGCGCATAGAGAAAGGCAGTTGAGAATACAGGGGGTGTTGCAGTCCTATAGCTTGTTTTGAGCTGTTGAAATCCCCCAGGGGCCCTTTCCGGGAGATTCCCAGGTCATTGCAACACGTGGTCGGCTTGCTCCCGCTATACCAGCACCCCGCCTCGCTCTTCCCGGGCAACCCGCACTCCCACCGCCGGTACCAGGCTGGGGACTTCCCCGTCGCCGAGCACGCCCACGCCCACACGATCAAGCTCCCGGTCTGGCATCGTGAGCAGGATCTCGAACTGGCCGAGCAGTACGTCCGCGCGGCCATCAAGATCAGCGACCATCACAAGGAGCTGCTGTGACTGTCGCCTCCCCCGAGTTCGTGGCGGGCCTCGTTGCCGACGCCGAAGCCGCCGGCATCACCGGCTTCGTCGCCGCCGCCGTGATCAACCACGACGGGCGGGTCCTGCTCGTGCGCCGAAACCCCGACGACTACATGGGCGGCCTGTGGGAGATCCCTTCCGGGACGGTCGAGGCCGGGGAAACCATCCTGGACGCCCTGTACCGCGAGACCAGCGAGGAGACCGGTCTGACCATCGACCAGGTCACGGGCTACATCGGCTACTTCGACTACCAGAACAGTCGTGGCGGCACCACCCGCCAGTTCAACTTCGCCGTCACCGTGGAGAAGACCGAGCCGATCGTCCTGACCGAACACGACGCCCACCAGTGGGCCCGGCCCGGCAATCTGCCCGAAGTCAGCGACGCAGTCCGAAGCCTGATCAAGCGACCAGCGGGACGCACAGAGAGGCGGGCCCGCAGGGGCTCGCCTCCGCGCTGGTGGCCGGCGGCACGCTGTCCTCGGACTGGCTTCCGTCCTTCCGGGCCGTACCCCGCGAACTGTTCGTCCCAGATCGCATCTGGCCGGGCATCGCGGACGGCGCCCGACAGAACCCCGTGGTGTACCGGTCGCAGGACCCGGAGGCGTGGCGGAGGGCGGTCTACTCGGACATCCCGCTGACCGCGCAGTGGAGCGATTTTGTCATGGACTTCGAGAGCGGCCCGCTCCCTGCGCGCAGGGAGCGGGTCGCTTCGGTGTGCCGGTCAGCCGAAGGGCAGGACCTGGGTGCTGCCACCGGCCAGGATGTGCTGGTACTCGCTCCCGCCGTTGAGTGAGCGGTAGTTGATCACCGGATCGCCGGCTCGTACGAGGGTGGTCGCACATCCGAGGCACCAGGGCTGTGGCGGCTGCACGTCGAGATCCTCGATCACCGCAGGAGCGGAGCACTGCGTGCAGTCCGCCATCGCGTCCTCCCCGGGGTCAGGCCCAGGTGGAGCCGCACGCGGTGCAGCCCCATCGGCCGTCCATGGTCTGGTAGGTGGCGCCCGATCCGCAGACCGGGCAGGTGCGGGCGCTCGGCTCGTCGACCCGCTCCAGCAGGGTACTGGGCGTTGGGGTGGCGGTGGGCTCGATCTCGGTGACGGGCTTGTCGAGCAGGATGGTGCTCATGGCGTCTCCCCTCGGGATGGAGTGGCAGAGGTGCGCCGGCCGGGCATCACCCAGGGAACTCGGCTGCGGTCCAGAGGTGGATGCCGTCGGGGGGCTCCCGCACGCCGTGTGCGTGCCCCGCACACCCCGTGCACGCCCTGCTTGGGGATGCCGTCCTGTCGATACGGTTGCCACTCCACGCAGTCGAAGGGCGACACCGTGTCACGTCAACGTCAGCTTGGGGTGGTCATCAGGGCCGCTCGGTGTGCACGGCGGATGACTCAGGCCCAGCTGGGCCGGGCGTGTGGCTACTCGGCGTCGGCGATCAGCCGGGTTGAAGCGGGCGTGCTCCGGCCAACCGAGCAGGCGCTGCTGCGGATTGCCCAGGCGTTAGACCTGTCGCTTGACGCCATTGGCCTGGGTCGACCGGCTACGCTGGCGCGGGATGTGACCCCGGATCAGGAGGACGCCATGCTCCGCAGGCAGCTGCTCGTGGCCGGCATGGCGGCAGCTGGGGCGTCAGTGCTTTCATCCGCCTCCGCTGCTGCCGCGCGCCCGGATGCATCAGCCCGGATCGTTGGGGCCCTGTATGAGCCCGGACCCTCTGAACCCACGTCGTTGCAGCAGCTCAAGGCATCGCTGACCTCGGCGCGCGCACAGTTCACGGCGGCCCGCTACCGACACCTCGGCGACTTCCTGCCCGGCTTGTTGGGCTCGGCGCAGGCGACCCGCGAGGCCCTGTCCGGCCGGTCCCGCGAGGAGGCCCATGGGTGCGTGGCCCGTGCCTGGGTGCTGGCGACGGAGCTCGCGTTGAAGGCTCACTCCGACGTCGCGTGGCCGGCAGCGGACCGGGCTCTGGCTGCGGCCCAGGCCAGCGGCGATCCGGTGGTGCACGGGGAGGCAGCTCGGGTTCTGGCGATCACGATGCGACGTTCAGGACGCCCGGCCGCCGCCGTCGATCTCCTGCGTCGCACCGCTGACTCGCTCTCCCAGGACCGAAACGACGTGTCCTGGGCTGTGGCGGCGACCCTGCTGATGACGTCCGCCTACACGGCTGCGTGCGGGCAGCGCCGAGGCGAAGCCCTCGACCTCATGTCGGGTGCGGCGGACGCGGTCGATCGGGTGACCAGCGCCAGGTTCCGGCCGAGCATCCCGCTGTTCACCGTCGACGCCACCAGCCCGCAGGTGGACCTGTACTGGATTGGCGTACACACGGCGCTGGGTACCCCCGACGAGGGAGTGCCGTACGCGGTGCGTATTGCGCCGGGACAGCTGCCGACCGCCGAGCGCCGGGCCCGGTACGGCACGGACTGCGCGCGCATGTGGCACCACCTCGGCGACCACCGCAAGACGTTCGCGTCGCTGCGGTTCACCGAGCAGGTCGCCCCGGAGGAGGTGCGTCGGCCGGCTCTGCGGGCGCTCACAGCGGACCTGCTGTACGCGCCGGTCACCGTGGCCGGCGTGCGGGAGCTTGCCGCGCGCACAGGCGTCTCATAGGGGCGGCGGCCCCCTGCGAGGAAGACGCTGCTGGCGAATGAATGACCAACAGCGTCCCGCTGTAGACCGCGTACGACGTTGTACCGGCCGTCCTCCCGGACCTCGCCGGTCAGCCAGGTAGGTGCTCTGCTGCCCGTGGAGGCACTCAAGGACAAAACGGCCTGCGGGGACACTTGAGTTCTAGCGGTCCTCGCAACACCCCAGCTCAGGGGATGCGATGGACTTCGAGATTCGCGACCGCTCGGTCAACCAGGGGGCACGTGCCC